>NZ_NUQE01000107.1 GCF_002582035.1 Bacillus pseudomycoides | reverse complement strand
AACGATACCGATTATGTTTGGAGGATATAGAGCTCAGAACGATTTGATATTTACCACTATGATGCCTGTAACCAGAAAAGACATGGTGAAGGCAAGGGTGCTCGTTATTGTCATTCTGGAATTATTGCATATTGTTAGTGCAATTATCTTTGGAATGCTTAATATTCGCTTATATCCGAATCAAACCTACTATTTCTTCGCACCGCACATGGGTTTCTGGGGACTATGTTTTGTCATGCTCGCGATCTTCAATATCATTTTTATTTCCATGTATTACAAGACAGCGTATAAATATGGTAAAGCAACCTTCGCATCCGTTACAGCAGCAATGGTTTTTGCCGGAGTTGCACAATGGATCGGAATCCAGAATTCTTTTGTGTCTGACATTTTCAATGGTAGCGGTGCTGACAATATGGCGCTTCAAATATCCATCCTAATCGCAGGAATCGTGATATTTACTTCATTCACTATGATTGCTTATCAAATTGCGTATAAGCGATTCCTACAAGTGGAGATACAATGAACATAGCAATTTCCAATACATCTGAAAAGCCAATTTATCAGCAGCTTTTCGAACAAATCAGCGCCCAAATTTTGAAAGGCGAATTAGAAAGCGGCTATTGTTTACCACCAATTCGACAAGCAGCCAAGGAACTTCGTGTTAGTATCATCACCGTAAAGAAAGCTTGGGAAGAACTCGAACGATGTGGTTTGATAAATACAATAACTGGTAAAGGGTGCTTTGTAGCCGAATTCTCATCCGATGAGATACTGCGAATACGCAACGAAATGGTCATAAAGCAAATGGTTAGCGACATTTCATACTACAAATCCTTTGGTCTTACAATAGAAGAAGTTATTGAGCTTTTAAAGAAGGCTTATACAGTTTAAATAAGACGTAATCGGGCGCGTTAGTTGAATAAGAAAGGACATTACATATTTTATATGACTAATATGTAATGTCCTTTAATTTATCTATCTTTTTTTAATTTGTCTATTACTTTATAAAAAAATAAATTATCTTACCAGTTGTATTCGAATTGCGAGAACTATTGTTATTTTAAAATAATGTAGATTCTTGTCATTCTGTTTTAGTTGACAATGCATTACAAGCTATATATAATCAAAATCAAATCTAAATAAGTAAAAATCGATGAGTAAGAAGAGTACCTATAGTTGAGGCGTTGCAGAGAGCTGGGATTGGTGTGAACCAGTACGACAGATCATAGGGAATGGGCTTACGAGAGGTACGTTGAAACATTTGGAGTATGCGACCCGGGTTCCGCCGTTACAAGGATGAGGATATCGAATGTAGCATTCCGTATCCAATAAAAGTGGATTCTTTTATTCTAGTAGGATAAAAGATCAATAGAGGTGGCACCACGGTATCGTAATATATCGCCCTCTACATACCAATAGGTATGTAGAGGGCTTTTTTATTTGCTCGAAATTGCTCAAATTCTCATCGTTTTTACTTTGAAAGGGAGGATAAAAGATGGAATTATTACAAGCGAAAGAAGGTTTCTTTGGAGAATATGGAGGAAGCTTTGTTCCAGAACCATTACAGCAAGCATTAAAGCATTTAGAAGAGGCTTTTGATACGTACAAGGATGATCCAGAGTTTATGAAGGAATTTCAATATTATTTAAAAGAGTATGTAGGGCGTCCGAATCCGTTATATTGTGCGAAGCGCTTAAGTGACCAGTTAGGTGGTGCCAAAATTTATTTAAAACGTGAAGATTTAAATCATACAGGCGCACATAAAATTAATAACGTACTTGGACAAATCTTATTGGCAAAACGCATGGGAGCGAAGCGAGTTATTGCTGAAACAGGAGCTGGGCAACATGGAGTTGCAACAGCAACGGCATGTGCGATGTTTGGAATAGATTGTACGGTTTATATGGGGGGATTAGATACAGAACGTCAAGCATTAAATGTATTTCGTATGGAATTACTGGGTGCTAAAGTAGTTGCTGTACAAGAAGGAGGACGTACGTTAAAAGAAGCTGTAGATGCTGCTTTAGTAGATTATGCAACCAATTATGAAAATACATTTTATTTATTAGGTTCTGCATTAGGTCCGCATCCGTATCCAACGATTGTTCGCCATTTTCAATCTGTAATTGGATACGAGGCGAAACAACAACATCTTGAAAAAGAAAATCGTCTTCCGGATTATATCGTTGCTTGTGTAGGCGGCGGCAGTAATGCCATCGGTTTATTTGCACCGTTTTATAAGGATACAGAAGTGAAAATGGTTGGTGTTGAACCAGGAGGAAAAGGAATTGAAACAGGTTTGCATGCTGCACCATTAACAGTAGGAGAACCAGGAATTATTCACGGTTTTAAATGTTATATGATGAAAGATGAGAATGGTGACATTGCTGAGGCACATTCAATCGCAGCTGGTTTAGACTATCAAGGAGTTGGTCCTGAACATAGTTATTATAAAGACACAGGCCGTGCAGAATATGTATCCATTACAGATGATGAGGCATTAGCAGCATTTCATACGTTATCAAAAGTAGAAGGAATTATTCCTGCACTTGAAAGTTCACATGCTGTAGCGTATGCGATGAAACTTGCACCTACTTTATCTAAAGAGCAAACGATTATTGTAAATTTATCTGGCCGCGGCGATAAAGACGTTCAACAAGTATTTGAATTAGAAAATAGAAATGAAAAATAAAAAGAAAGTATCTCGTTCTGGTACAACGAAATACTTTCATAAAATAACAAAGCATATGTATTATAAAAGATTTTAAGATGAAAACCAATAAGCATCCGTGAGGGAGGAAGTCCCTCAACGGATGCTTATTCATTTGTTGAAGCTTGCGCTGTTGTTTGTGGTACAAAATAGCCGATAATACCGCCGATAATCGCTGGAACAATCCAACCGATTCCTAATTTATAAAATGGAATTGTACTTGCAATAGATGTAATGGCAGCTGGCATCATTCCCATGTTATCAAGTGCATGAATACAGCTTATAATAAAAGCTGCAATCATTGCCCCAACATAAACACCAGGTTTGCTTTTTATATACTTATCAATAAAGGATACGAAAATTAAGATAATTGTAATCGGATAAAGAATAATTAATACCGGCAATGTAATTTTAAGTAATAAGCTTAATCCTAAGTTAGAAACAATAAAGCTAAATGTACAAACCCACAATACAAGTTTTTTGTATGATACATTTGTTAAAACGTTCGAAAAATAGTTGGCAAATGCACTAACAACACCAATTGCTGTTGTTAAACAAGCAAAAATAATTGCTAAGCTTAATAATATGTTACCGCTTGTCCCAAATAAATGGTACATAACAGCTGCTAATAATTGTCCGCCGTTTTCGAATTGGCCAAGTTGTGCGTTCGATGCTCCTATATAACCTAATAAGAAATAAATGATCGTTAAGAATACAGCTGCAATACTTCCACATATAATCGTATATTTGGTAATTGCTTTTTTATCATTTACGCCATTTTGACGAATCGCATTCACCACAATGGTAGATAATACAAGCGCTCCAATCGCATCCAATGTTAAAAATCCTTCTAAGAACCCTTTGAAAAATGGCATTTCTTTATAGTCACCAATAGGAGTAGCAAAAGAACTTGTTGGTGAAAGAATCGCTTTTGTTGCCATTACTGCAATAATAAGAAGTAAAATAGGTGTCAAAATTTTTCCAATGTGATCCACTAACTTGGAAGGATTTAATGATAAGAAGTATACAATCATAAAGAAAATCCCTGTAAAGAGTAACATTGAATACCAGTGACTTTGAAAAAGTGGTGCAATTCCGATTTCGTATGAAACAGTGCCTGTACGTGGAATAACGAAAAGCGGACCGATAGAAAGGTAAATAATGATGGCAAAAATCGTTGCGAACTTTGGGTGAACACGGCTTGCAAGTTTTCTAAAGCTACCGCCAGCTAATGCAACAGCAACAATTGCTAATAGTGATAAACCAACGTCGGTAATCACAAATCCTGAAATAGACACCCACATATTCTTTCCAGACGAAAGACCGAGAAAGGGCGGAAAAATCATATTACCAGCACCAAAGAAAATCGCAAATAGCAATAAGCTAATGGAGAGGATTTGGGATGGTTTTAAGGTTGTGCGCATTTCTATAAAAATCCCCCTAGATAAAATTTTGTCGAAAATTCAAATAATTTGTCGGACAGTTGTTTTTTATTTTAATGGTCTGATGACTAGAAAGCAACAGTTAATTTTTAAAAAATTAATAATTGACTCACTAAGTTGAATAATCATTCTGAGGAAAGAAGGGGGGGTAAGGCCTTATTTGTTGAAAGGTTATTCTCTCCGAAAATTAGCAGACATGATGGGAGAGTGTAGAAATGGATGGAATATATTCTCTATATAATGAAACGAAGTGACCTAATAATTGAGGTCACTTCGTTTTTTAATATATTTTAAAAATAAATTTGTCGATCTCGTTCCTCTTTTAAAATTTCGACTGCTTCTCGAAAGCGTTGGGAGTGAACAATTTCACGTTCACGTAGAAAACGTAATCCATCATTTATATCAGGATCGTCAGACATATTAATAAGCCATTGATAGGTTGCCCTCGCTTTTTCTTCCGCAGCTATATCTTCGTATAAATCTGCAATCGGATCGCCCTTTGCTTGTATGTATGTTGCTGTAAAAGGAGCACCTGCGGCATTGTGATAGAAAATGGCGCTATCATGATCGGCATAGTGAGCGTCAAGTCCGGCTTCTTTCATTTGCTCAGGTGTCGCATCTTTTGTCAATTTATACACCATTGTCGCAATCATTTCGAGGTGTGCAAATTCTTCTGTTCCAATGTCTGTTAATAAACCGACAACTTTGTCTGGAATGGTGTACCGTTGATTTAAGTATCGTAATGCGGCAGCTAATTCGCCGTCAGCACCGCCGTATTGTTCAATTAAAAATTTCGCAAGTTTTGGATTACAAGTACTTACTTTCACAGGATATTGTAATTTTTTTTCATATATCCACATATGTCCGCTCCTTTACATTTGCCATGGCCAAGGACCTTTATTCCATTCCCAAGGTGCTTTTGAATAACTATTTCCATATTGTTGAAGCGGACCATATTTTTCTTCTATTTGTTGTTTTAGTAATCTACGTTTATAGGAAAAATCATTAAATTGATTAATTGATGCAACATCATCAGGATGGGTATCTAAATACAAAGTGAGCTCTACTAATACAAAATCGAGTTCCTGCATTTCTTCCATCCATTTATAAAATTCATCTGGCATTTGTTGAGCCACGATTGATCTCACCGCCCTTTCTTATACGGATTTTCATAGTAATCATATAAAGCGGGCCATAAAGTCCCTTTTTTTAATGCCTCGTTTGGCGGGAATTGTGGTAAATTTGGTGGTTGGAATCCCATATATAAATGCGGGGGAGTAAAGTAGTACTTTTTTCCGATAGGTGGACACGGATCTTGCGGACTGTGATACGGTACATACGATTTTACGGATTTATCCAATTCGTGCACCTCCTTTGTGAAACACTGATATTATGTATTGTATTCGAACATAATTACTATTTATGACTCATATACAACAACTAATAGGTGAGAGAGGGGGATGAATTATGGACAAGATAGCACACTCTGTTGTATTAGAGGTCAGAAATTTAAAGGAAACATTATACTTTTATGAGGGGATATTAGGTTTTGAGCCTAGTAGACAGCGTCCCCAGTTAGATTTACCGGGGGTATGGTATGATATCGGATCGGTGCGAATTTGTTGCATTGTAAATAAAAGAAGACAAGTGATGAATGATGAAGGGATTTTTCCGAAAATAGAAGTGAATATACAATTGCATGAGGTGGAGAATCTACTTAAAAAGTTAGATTACTATCATGTAACGTATACAGAAATGGAAGATTACGTAGAGGGGAAAAAAGTACTATCTGTTTATGATCCGGACCAACATATGATTCAGCTGGAAGCACAATTGAAGAACTGAAATTTAGTTTAACATCTTCTAGGGAAGCTTTTTTCTGACCCGAGTACACATACGAAAAAGTTTCATGAATATATAATAAGGAGTGTTTGCTGGGAGGGGGAATATGGTGGATCGAGCTTATGAAGAAAGTGCTTTATTTGAGCATAAATTTTGGTTAAGGGTTTTAGGAGATCACGCAAGCTTTTTGGAAAATGCTTTAGCTCCAAAGGAAAAGGAAGAAGTTCAAAAGGCAATGTATTTTGAGCAAAAATTTGATGAGTTGTTAACGAAACTTCAGACTGCTAACTTAATTTCATTTGCAAAAGAGGCGAATGAAGCTGCAAATGAGATTAGAAATTTTAAATTGCATATTATCCGTAAGCAATTGGAAGGGAAAGTCGTCATTCATCTTACCCCTACATTTCTTAATCATATGGTGAATGAAGTAGAAGAATACATAACAGTACTTAAAAACTTGATGGAAGGTAAAGTGCCTCCTCTTTTTCACGAATTACACTATCATCTCGTATGGTTAATAGATGCAGCTGGTCATGCAGGATCCATTTCTAGCGAACTAGACCTTGTTGAGAAGCGTTTAAAAGAAAAAAGCCAAGCGTACGAAAAGCACTTTGAACAATTTTATATAAAAGCAGTTGAAATGACTGGCTATTTACGGTCAGAATTAACATCTTTTCCAGCCTTAAAGAAATTTACAAAAGATGTCTCGTTAGAGATTACTTTATTTTCACGTTTTCTTCATGAATTAGAAGAACTAGAGTTATCGGAACAAGTGTTAAGTTCGTTTTCGGCGAGAATGGCAGATCATATGGCAAGGGAAGAGTGTTATTACTTATTAAAACTTGCACAATCTTCAGGTTTGGAAATTCCTAATTGTACTCCTTTTTAGAAGCACGAAAATTTGATTTATCCTGCATTAATGGTTAGTAAGTCTACCTTTACTAATCGAAGTTTTAGGTTAATCAATTAATATAATGAATGATAGAAAGTATTGACATTTTCTATTAAACCTTTTAAGATGACCTTATAAAATTACGTATATAAAGGGGAGTAACTTTCATAATAAAGTCGTCATTACAGGGAGAAACCCTCGGCTTTATTAGCAACAATTTGTTGTTAGTGAGACCTTTACCAGACGTGGTAAGGGCCCCTTATTGTCTTTTTTAGGACCTTTACCATTTTGGTAAAGGTCCTTTTTGTATGCCGTAATAGGAGACCGAGAGAGGAGAAGGAATATGAGAAAGTTGTGGAAAAGAATACGTCTAATCTTTCAAGTTCGTAAATTTATTCCATTTTTATGTGAATTCTTTATATCAAAGGATGTTGAATTTAAGAAAAAGGTACTTTCTATCTTATTTTTATGTGGATATGTTATGTTTCCATTCGATATCATTCCAGACTTTTTTCTGTTTTTTGGTGTGCTAGATGATGTAGCAGTGATTCTGTTTATTTTGCAGCGCATTGTCAAAATGGCACCTGTTCATTTGCAAGATAAATATGGATTAGTAGAATAGGAGAAAGATAGATGGAACAGCTTATTTTAGATTTTATTCATTACTTAAAACAATTCTCTTATTTTGGCGTTATTTTTGCTTTAACGTTTGAATTTGTCCCTGCTGAGATTGTATTACCGCTCATTGGATATTGGGTATATGAAGGTGATATGAATTTTGGGATTGCGGTTTTAGCGGGAACAATTGGCGGAACAACAGGACCATTAACATTGTATGCCCTAGGATATTACGGAGGCCGTCCGCTATTACTCAAATATGGAAAGTATTTTTTCATTAAAGAAGAACAAATTCAAAAGGCGGAGCATTTCTTTGCAAAATATGGCCCTGCTGTGGCATTTACTGGGCGGTTTATCCCAGGTGTACGTACACTTATTTCGGTTCCATGCGGAATGGCGAAAATGAATATTGTGCAATTTACAATCTACACATTTCTTGCGATGGTACCGGTAACCACCCTTTATATTTATGTTGGCATGAAGCTTGGCCCGCATTGGCAGAAGGCTGGCGCTATGGTGGATCAGTATATGTTGCCTATATTAGGAGTTGTGTTTGTTTTTATTATTGGACTGGTTATTTCCAAAATGGTTAAGAAGAAAAGTAGAACGGAATATTGATAGGAAAAGGGGCTTGGTTGAGAGCCCTGTGCATGACTGGTCTTTAAAGAAGAGGAGAGTATGGTGAATAACCCTTCCTTATCCACCTTCCGGTTTGATTGAAGAAAGGGCTTCCTGTTTCATAGACTGTTGCATAGTGGGGTGTCGCACTGCGTCTTACACAGTCTCCA
>NZ_NUQE01000106.1 GCF_002582035.1 Bacillus pseudomycoides | reverse complement strand
AACGATACCGATTATGTTTGCAGGATATAGAATTCAGAACGATTTAATGTTTACCACTATGATGCCTGTAATCAGAAAAGACATGGTAAAGGCAAGGGTGTTCGTTATTGTCATTCTGGAATTATTGCATATTGTTAGTGCAATTATCTTTGGAATGTTTAATATTCGCTTATATCCGAATCAAATTTACTTTTTCTTCGCACCGCACATGGGTTTCTGGGGACTATGTTTTGTCATGCTCGCGATCTTCAACATCTTCTTTATTTCTATGTATTACAAGACAGCGTATAAATATGGTAAGGCAACCTTCGCATCTGTTACAGCCGCCATGGTTTTTGCCGGAGTTGCACAATGGCTCGGAATCCAAAATTCTTTTATGTCTGACATTTTCAATGGTAGCGGTGCTGACAATATGACACTTCAAATATCCATCCTGATCGCAGGAATCGTGATATTTATTTCATTCACCATGATTGCTTATCGAATTGCGTATAAGCGATTCCTACAAGTGGAGATACAATGAACATAGCAATTTCGAACACATCTGAAAAGCCAATTTATCAGCAGCTTTTCGAACAAATCAGTGCCCAAATTTTGAAAGGCGAATTAGAAGGCGGCTATTGTTTAACACCAATTCGACAAGCAGCCAAGGAACTTCGTGTTAGTATCATCACCGTAAAGAAAGCTTGGGAAGAACTCGAACGATGCGGTTTGATAAATACAATAACGGGTAAAGGATGCTTTGTAACCGAACTCTCATCCAATGAGATACTGC
The DNA here is from genome assembly GCF_002582035.1 of Bacillus pseudomycoides. Classification (GTDB taxonomy): domain Bacteria; phylum Bacillota; class Bacilli; order Bacillales; family Bacillaceae_G; genus Bacillus_A; species Bacillus_A pseudomycoides_B. The sequence goes on along the minus strand of NZ_NUQE01000106.1, from coordinate 20,392 downwards.
GAATACGCAACGAAATGGTCATAAAGAAAATGGTTAGCGACATTTCATACTACAAATCCTTTGGTCTTACAATAGAAGAAGTTATTGAACTTTTGAAGAAGGCGTATACAGTTTAAATAAGACGTTGTGATACGAAATGTGTTCTTTTTGCGCAGGAATCCCAAAGAAGCCCATCATTTTACGAGTGTGCTTTTTATTTTTGCAACGGTGGTGACAGTCATTGGTTTAGTTTTAGTATTCTTTATCAAGCGTTAAAAGTTGGGGATTAAACGGAGATTATTTACTATTATTCAATCGTCAATTAAGAAATTTGTAAGGAATGAGAAAGAAAAATGATTTTGATGTTCCTTATGATAAAAATTAGATGCTAAGGGAGGTGAAAAATGAATGACGTAGTTCGAACAAGTGGGCTTACGAAAAAAACAAAAGGTAGAGAGCTCGTTTCTAATATAAATCTTTATATTAAAAAAGGAGAAATATATGGTTTTCTCGGACAAAATGGAGCAGGGAAAACAACCATTATGAAAATGCTCACTGGATTAATGATTCCCACAAGTGGAGAAATAGAATTATTTGGCCACTTGTTTACAGAAATGTCGAAATCTGTTTTAAAACGGGTCGGAAGTATTATTGAATATCCAATCTTTTTTAATCATTTAACAGCAATTGAAAATCTAAAACTTCATTGTGAATATTTAGGGTTTTATGATGATAAAGCCTTAAGAGAGGCCTTGGATTTGGTTCACTTAAAGGGTATTGAAAAAAAGCAGGTGAAGAACTTTTCACTTGGGATGAAGCAGCGATTGGGGATTGCCAGAGCGATCATCACGAAGCCTGAACTAATTGTTTTAGATGAACCAACCAATGGGCTGGATCCAATAGGAATCAAGGATGTCCGTGATTTAATCCTTATGCTTAATAAGGATCACGGGATTACCTTTCTGCTTTCAAGTCATATTTTAGATGAAATGGAACAGGTTGTGGACAGAATAGGTGTTATTAATAACGGAAAGCTATTAAATGAAGTCACTTTAGCGGATATTCGAAAGCAACGAACTGATTATATTGAGCTTGTAACGTCGGATGTAGCAAAAACAGTTTATTTACTTGAAAGCGAACTCCAGATTTCCAATATGAAAATCATCCAAGATAACAAAATTCGAATTTACGATTGGACACAATCACAAAGTGCCATTTCCAAAATGTTAGTCTTACATGATATAGGGATAGCAGAAATTCAAAAACATACAAGTTCATTAGAAGACTATTTTTATAAGCAAATTAATGGGGGTGGCAATATTGAATAAACTGGTAAAGCTGGAATGGAGAAAATTTAAACAAAAATCTATTTTGGTTGAGGTAGCCATTTACTGGTTTATTCTTATGTTGTTGCCGGCGTTTTTTATAAAAATAATAAGTGCTGATTTTAGTCAGAACTTTGATTCTCTATTTGAACTTATCCAGTCTATACAAAGGGGACTTGTCCTGTTTGGAGCATCGATGATCAGTCAGGTTTTCATAGATGAATATAAAAATAAAACCATCATGCTTTCCTTCGGATATCCGATTAGCAGAAGAAAACTGTTTATGGCAAAAGTGTTGTTTATCGCCTTTTTTATCTTTATTACTTCCATTGCATCTTTTCTATTGGCAGGTGTGGCAACATTGCCTACTATTCATTTTTCAATAACGGGATCGAATATTGTAAGTTACTTTAGTGGTATGATTGTCGGATCGTTTATTGTCACGCTAATAAGTTTCATCCCGCTCTTTTTCTTTGCAATTTGGAAAAGATCAACGGTTTCAACTCTAATCTGCGCAATGATAGCAATGAATTTACCAAACCTTTCCCCGATCTTTCATTTTAATAATGAGCCTATCATAGTAATATTGTGTTCAATAGGAGCACTAAGTTTATTCGTTTCTATAAATACAGCTGAGAGGGTGGGAGAGATTTAGTTGTGAGCCTGTGTTACTCTGAATAATGAGAATTTAAGAGGTTGCACATTTCTTATTAGAGGTTGTGAAGGAATGTACTTAAAGTAACGAGCAGTTAGTAAAATAACTGAGGTGCAATTGTATTTTTGTATTTTCCAATATTCAACCATCGGGTAAGATGCTGGAACAACTAAAATGATTAAACTTTTTTATAAAAACCGAACTTAAACCGGCCGAAGAAGAATCCATTTTGATTAATCTTTTTTCAAAGTGGATTCTTTTTATTTTATGCAAAATATGGATTTGCGAAGTCTTTTTAATCAAACTTTTTTCCAAACCAACATTACTTATCAGTAGTCCATGTATCTAGGAATCTACAAAAATACCCTCCAGATCAATTCTGGAGGGTATTCATATTCACATAATCAAGTGTTATCGGAAGTTGTTTATCTTTTTTTATTCCCATTTATTCCCATTTATTCCAATTATGGAAAATTAATAAAATATTCTGTTCAATAATTGGTAAATAATTTACAATGATAATATCAAAGAACAAGGAGGTAATTTACATGAAAAACGTGAAGGTTCAAACCGTACAAACATATAAGGGTGGAGCACTTTCTTAAATGTAAACGCCGTACTCCCTTATATGTGTCATTCCAAAAACACTAAAAAGGGGTAAATTATGAGTTTTCCAGTTAAAAAATTTTTCTCCTACTACAAACCGTATTTAAAGCTGTTTTTAATTATATTGGCATGCGCCTTAATCGTATCTTCAGTGTCTTTGGTGTTTCCTTTGCTTGTTCGGTATATTACGAAGGACGTTCTTGAAGGGGACTTGTCAACCGCGCTAAATAAAGTGTTATGGATTGGCGGGCTGATGCTTGTTTTGGTCGCAGTTCAAAACATAGGGAACTACTTTGTGGACTATAAAGGTCATGAAGTAGGTGCGCGGATGGAAAGTGATATGCGCAGTGAGCTGTTTGCACACATGCAAAAGCTTTCTTTTAGTTTTTACGACAAGGAAAAGACAGGCCAGCTCATGTCTCGGATAACAAACGACCTGCTAATGATTTCTGAACTTTATCATCACGGTCCTGAAGATTATGTGAAATATATAGTTCGCTTTGTAGGAGCGTTTTTCATTTTATTCTTTATTAACGCTCCATTAACGATTGTCGTTTTCTGCTTTTTGCCAGTGTTAGGTGTCTTTTCTTTATATTTTAACAGGCTCGAGAACAGGGCATTAAGAAGAAACAAAGAGCGAATTGGATATGTAAACGCACAGGTAGAGGATAGTCTAGCAGGAATCCGTGTAGTAAAATCGTTCGCCAACGAGCACGTTGAAATTGAGAAGTTTAACCTGGAAAATAAACGGTTCCTTGATAGTAGAAAAAAATTCTACAAGACAGAAGCGAACTTTTACAACGGAATACAAACTTTTATCCAACTGATTACGATCACAGTAGTCATTTTTGGGAGTGCCAAAATTGTCAACAATACGTTAGATTTAGCGGATTTGATTACATTTCTACTGTATGTAAATTTTATGATTGAGCCAATTCAAAAACTGACTCACATGAATACGCAATTTCAAGAAGGAATTACCGGCTTTCAGCGCTTTATGGAAATCATGAATTTGAAGCCGGCAATCGAAAATAATCCGAATGCAGTGACTCTGCAAGCAGTTCGCGGTGAAGTTGAGTTTAAGCAGGTTTCCTTCCGTTACGAAGACCATTTGGCCGATGTATTGGTAAATATGTCACTTCAAATACATCCAGGGGAGTTCGTGGCGTTAGTTGGTCCGTCGGGTGTGGGGAAAACGACGTTATGCTCACTCATCCCTCGCTTTTATGATGTGACGGAGGGGGATGTGTTAGTAGACGGTATTAACGTTCGCCATATCGCCCTACAGTCCTTAAGAAAAAGTATTGGAATAGTGCAGCAAGATGTTTATCTTTTCGCAGGAACGGTAATGGAAAATATTCGATACGGCAATCCAGCAGCCAGTGATGAAGAAATAATGAATGCAGCCAAGCATGCAAATGCCCATGACTTTATCATGAACTTGCCAAACGGCTACCATTCCGAGATTGGACAACGAGGTGTTAAACTTTCTGGCGGCCAAAAACAAAGGGTAAGCATAGCTCGAGTTTTTTTAAAGAACCCACCAATCCTTATTTTAGATGAGGCAACAAGCGCACTAGATAATGAGAGCGAAAACATCATCAAGGCATCGCTCGAACTGTTAGCAAAAGGGCGTACAACAATCATAATTGCTCATCGTCTTTCCACTATTCGAAATGCCCAACGAATTATCGTAGTAACGAAGGATGGCATTGTGGAACAAGGTACACACGATGAGTTACTTGTAAGCAATGGGGTGTATGCAAACCTGTACGCTAAGCAATTCGAATTAACACTATAATCTATTTACTGTCTCATTAAAAAAATGTTTTAGGCTATAGAAAAAAGTATTAGACTGAAAAGGTGTTTTCTGTACATGAAAGTACTTTTTGCTAACATAAAACCGAAATATCACAAAACCTTTAAAAGTCCCTTCAGAAGTACTGAAGGGACTTTCCATTCATATAATCAGCGTTATTGGAAGTGGAAGTGAGTGATATTAAATATTGAGTCCATAAGAAAAATTGGTTTCTTTAGCTAACTAAAATATAATTCTTACTAACAGCGATGAAAACTATATCCCAAAAGTGCATGATCCAGAAGTTGCTGAAAGAGCTGCTAAGAAATTCGGTATTTCTGCTAAAGAAGCAGGTGATATCTATGTAAAAGTACAGATGGATGCGTTTAACTAAGTGATACTAATATAATCTGGAATAAAAAGTGCTCATTCGGATGCTTTTTTTATTCCAAAAATGTCTTAGCGTGGATTTAATGTCATTTGGTTGTCGATACCTCAATAAAAATTTTTAGAAACAGAAAAGAACAGTGCGCTTAAACACCACTGTTCTAACTTTTGTAAATCGGGATTTTGGCTCTATTGTTACACAGACTCCATATACACTAGTAATTTATCTACGTTGATAATTGTCTCTCCATTTACAGCGGCATGCCCTTTTCCGAGAACGAATCCACGTTTATTTCGAATAATTTCATAATATAGGTCTAATCGATCACCAGGCTGAGCGCATCCTAAAAATTCTACTCCTTCTAATGATGAGAGAAATCCTAAGCCAGTAGTATTTTCCAGACTGACAAATGCTCCGAGTTGTGCAATTGCTTCAACAATTAACATGTGCGGCATTGTCGTTTGTGATTCTGTGATAAACCATTCATTGTAACTTACATTTTTATAACCTTTTACCCACTTGCCAGATTCCATTTCAACGATACGATCAACCATTAAAAAAGGATATCGGTGCGGCAGTACACTTTGAATGTTAACTTTGTTCATGCGTTACCTCCTGATTATATATTATAAGTGCAGATTCTAAGTCAAGATAAGAGGGAGGACAGTATCAGCTATGACATGTGTTCTTTTATTTTATAAAAAATAAACCCCTGCTTCGAAAAAAAGAGCAGGGGAAAGGTAATTAATTTCTTACTAAATCGGTTGCACCCTCACTAGAAAAAATACCACTATTTTTAATGTTGTTAACTACTTGTTTTAGTTTCTCTTCATTTTGAACAAGGGCAATGCGCACAAAGCCTTCGCCGTGCGGGCCAAATGCATGACCAGGTGTGACAACGACATTGGCGCGATCAATTAATTCGTATGCAAATTCTAAAGAAGTCCATCCTTTTGGAATTTCTGCCCATATGAACATACTTCCAGCTGGTTTTTCAACATGCCAGCCTGCTTCAGCTAGTCCATCAATAAATGTATCTCTTCGTTTTTGATATATCGCCCGGTTTGCTGCGCAATATGAAGCACCTTCTCGCAAAGCAACAGTTGCGGCTTTTTGAATTGGAAGAAAGACACCGTAATCTATATTTGATTTAAATTGTTTAAGCGTTTCTATAATCTCTTTATTTCCAATCATATAGCCAATACGGCTACCAGCTAAGCTATAACTTTTAGATAGAGAGTTGATTTCGACACCAACATCTTTTGAACCCGGAACGGATAAGAAGCTAATAGGCTTTTGTCCATCATAATAAAATTCAGAATAAGCAAAGTCATGAACGACGATAATATTGTATTCTTTTGCAAAAGCAATAACATCAGTAAAAAATGATTCCGTTGCCATTGCTGGTACAGGATTACCTGGAAAGTTTAATATCATCATTTTTGCTTTTTCAGCAACTTCTTTCGGGATCGTATGTAAATCAGGAAGAAAATCATTTTCTTTTTTTAACGGCATAAAATACGGAGTTGCACCTGCCATTGCAAGTCCTGTTGCATATGCCGTATAACCTGGATCTGGAACAAGGATAATATCATCTGGATTAGCAAAAGCCATTGGTAAATGAACAAGCCCGTCTTGTGAACCCATTAATAATAATACTTCGTTATCAGCATTTAAAGTGACATGATGATTAATCTCATAATATTCTGTCACAGCATTGTGAAATTCTTGTGTACCTGTCAATGTATATCCATAATTATTATTTTCATTTGTTGCACTTACTAGTGCTTCTCTCACAATATCTGCTGGAGGCATATCTGGATTTCCGATACTTAAATCAATAATTTCATGACCTTCTGCAATTTTCTCTTTTTTATAGGCTGCTAATTCACTAAAAATTGAGGATTGGAATGCTTTCATTCTTGTTGCTAGCGTGTACTTCATGGATAACCCCTCCTAAAAATACTACTGTTGTCATTAATTTTGTTGTTAGTATTCATATTCTTTTACTTTTCTGAAAACACACATATTTATATTTTAACATTTTTTTACGAAAATACAAAACTAGCAATTAAAATACAATTTCATTTACCATATTATTTGTGTAGATATTAATAAAAAACATTATAAACTCTCTAAATTTTACACTAGAATATAGATTCCTTATTCATATAAATACGACAAAAAGAAAGATCACTTTTACATTCACTACAATCACAAGAAAGTGAGTAGTTTGTTTTAAATTCATTAAATACGTCTATTACAATTTTCTCCATAACGTTTATAACTCCCAATAACTAATTTTCGAAAATCAGGTAACAATAGAGAATAGATATTGACAAAAGGAGAAATAAACATGAAACAAATTCCTATAGGTGTATCAAATCGCCATATTCATGTAACAAAGGAAGACTTGGAAAAACTTTTTGGAGATGGTTATGAGCTAACAGTAGCAAAAGAACTTTCTCAAACAGGAGAATTTGCCGCAACAGAAACAGTTACCATCAAAACAGAGAAAGCAGAAATTGCAAAAGTGCGAATTCTTGGACCGGTTCGCAAATTTACACAAGTGGAGATTTCAAAAACAGATGCTCGTAAGCTGGGAATTAATGCTCCCATTCGTTCATCAGGAAAGATTGATGGAACACCTGGTATTACCGTAATCGGTCCGAATGGTGAAATTCAAATTGATAAAGGGGTAATTATTGCTGAGCGGCATGTTCATATGACATCAAAAGACGCGGAACATTTTCAAGTAAGAGATGGGCAATATGTGAGTATTAAAGTAGGTGGAGACCGAGCGCTAATTTTTCACCAAGTATTAGTTCGTGTGAAAGATACATTTGTACTAGATATGCATATTGATACGGATGAAGCAAACAGTGGAAATATCAAAACGGGTGACTTTGGTGAACTGCTTTCATAATAATGAAAGCCATCTCTAAAATGAGATGGCTCCTAAATATTTGTTGTATGAGAAGTACTTTTACTCGATTGTTTTTGCTGTGATAGTGAAACGAAAATAATAAATAGCGAAATGACACCAAAAATAAGTACCATATATTGCAATCCGATTGTATCTAAGAAGAAACCCGTTCCGAGTAAAACAATTTGAAACATTACTCGCTCAAACATATTACGGAATGAGAATATACGCCCATGGTAACTTTTATCAATTTTCGTTTGGAAAATCGTTGACATAACAGGAAAGAAGCAGCCAACACTAAATCCAAACATACCGAAAGATACAAGTGTCATCCATTTTATATCACTAAAAAAGAGAGATAAGTGAGAGAAAGCAATACAAAATGAAAAGATATATAGTAACTTATATGATGAAATGCGTTCTGATAAACGTTTAATTACAAATGCACCGAGCATAAACGATAAACCTTCAATTGTATAAATAAATCCTTTAATTGTTGTATCATGCTGCATTTCACTAATATTAATAACCATTAAGTTAAAGCCCCCGATAAATAAAAGTGGGATAATGCTTAAAATTAAAGCACGAAATGCAATAGGGACTTCTTTTAAAATGTGAAACACTTCTATAAAACTTGTATTTTGTGATTTCTTTTCATTCGTTATATCTGTTTTCGTATCTTCAAAGTTTAATAAAAAAGTAGAAAAGAATAATAGTGCGTATGCAGCCATTGAAAAGGCATACATATATTTTAAGCTCATTACAACAAGAAGGACTCCGCCCAGTGAGGTACCGACAATACGAGCGATTGTTCCAATGTTCATATGAATTCCATTCATTTGTAATAATTCATGTTCTTGAACAATAAGTGGGATAACAGATTGTAATGCAGGGAAATAAAAAGCTGCAGAAATTTGAATGACAATCATAAATAAAATCATAAATAAAATACTTTCGTAATGAATAGCGAAAAACATAAAAATAACACTTAATATACGGCCAAAGCCTGCATATAGAAGGACTTTTTTCTTAGAATATTGGTCAATAAACCTTCCTGCCATCGGACCAACAAGAACTCCGGCTAATAATCCAATAAACATAATAACGGATTTCATAAAATCTGATGGAACATGCTTTTGCATGAATTCCAGGTTACCTAGAATTCCAAGCCATAAACCTACCCCGGCAATAAATTCACCGGTAAGAACAACCCATACATTTTTATTACGCCACATAGAATAACCTCTCTGTCTTTAATAGTAGTGAAAATCGTATGTAAAACCTCCTTTTTCCATTTCATCTTATACCTGTATATTTTGAGTTAGGGTATATATTAAGGGTTTAGAAGAAAAATTTCAAATTTTTTGATTTATAAGTTATTCTTATTGTAAGTAGACAGCTTAAATGGGTAACTTTATATGTTCCGTTATAAAAACTAATGTAAGCGGGATTTTAGTAATTATTCATATCACTTTTTGAAGGAAAAGGTGATGAAAGGGGCTGATGAAAATGAATAATGAAGAATTAGTTGTGAACCAATTTGGTCAAAATGCTGCGAAATATGTAACGAGCCAAATTCATGCAAAGGGAAAGGATTTACAATGTCTCATTGAACATGTTCGAAACAATAAAAATAATCGCCTTCTTGATATTGCGACCGGTGGAGGACACGTTGCAAATGCATTAGCTTCTTTATTTCAAGATGTCGTTGCATTTGATTTGACGGAGAACATGCTAGAGAAAGCAGAACAATTTATTCGTTCAAATGGACATACAAATGTTTCATTTGTACAAGGGAATGCAGAGAAATTACCATTTTCAAATGCATTGTTTGATACAATTACATGCCGCATCGCTGCGCATCATTTTACGAATATTGATCAGTTTGTTACAGAAGTACATCGTACATTAGAAAAAGATGGTCTATTTCTTCTTTTTGATAATGTCGCCCCGGAAGTTGAAGAATACGATGTTTTTTATAATTTTGTAGAGAAAAAGCGTGATCCAAGTCACTGCCGTGCTTATAAAAAAACAGAATGGATATCGTTATTAGAAAAAAATGGTTTACAGGTACAATCATATACCACTTTTGATAAAGAATTTAAGTTTGAGTGGTGGTGTGATATGATGAATGTTCCTAAAAATGAAAGAGATGAATTAACACACTATATGATAAAAGCTCCTAAAGAAATACAAGAATGGTTTCATATCACGATAGAAAAGAATGAAGTACAGTCTTTTTATACAGAAATGACATTGTTTGTTGCTAGAAAATCATCTACTTTAAAAAGATAATTCATACTTGCAGGATTTATAGTAGCCGATATACTTGGTATAGTAGAATATATATAGCAAGGAGCAATAACAATGATTCGTGTACGTATTGAAGGAACAGAAGCTGAAGTTATGCAATTTTTAAAAGATATGCCTGAGGTACCAGGATATGAAAAAACACATTCTCGTGAACCGCGAAAGGGAAATAATCCGAAGTATACAAATAGCAAGAGTGTTTTAGCGTATTTAACATATAAGAAAAAGAACAAATAAAATAACCAAGCCTATTTAGGATTGGTTATTTTATTTTGCATAAGAAAGAGAAAAACTATATTTATAGTTTATTAACTTGATGAGTAGCAGATTAGAGAATGTACAAAAGGTAATATCCTAACTATATAATTTTGTGAAAAAGTCGCTATTTCTTTAAAAGAAGAAATAGCGACTTTTGTTTTGAATAAATTAAATAAGATGTATGTAATCTAAAATATTTTTTCCAATACCAGAAAAATCTGGAGGAGAGAAGAATTTTGTTTTAGAAGATATTGTTATTGATTTAACGGAATAACAATTTTATATGCATATTTTCATGCATAGCTCCATAACAATGTAGTAAAACTAATGAATGATAAGTAATTTCGTATTTGTACCATGTATAACTCTGTATACAGTTATAAGGAGGAAATAACGATATGTCATTCATATGGTCATTAATTGTTGGCGGCATTTTAGGGTGGTTTGCTGGTTTACTTATTGGAAAAGATATTCCTGGTGGTATTATTGGTAATATAATTGCCGGCATCATCGGCTCTTGGATTGGTACAGCTTTATTTGGAAAATTTGGGCCGGTTATGGGTGGCTTTTACATTGTACCAGCTTTAATTGGTGCTCTTATACTTATCTTTATCGCTAGCTTTTTGCTCCGCTTGATAAAAAAATAAAATAATTGGATTGTTTACTTTCGTAGACAGTCCTTTTTCGTTAATGCGGGATTGGTTCAACTAACCATAAGTAAGAAAACCGCCTACTAATGGAAGTTTCACTTTATTTTGTGTTATGTTAATAAATCTGTTATGCTAGGAACATACCATTTGTGGAGGTGTCAACATGATAAAATTTACAGTTAATTTTCATCAAGAAGATAATGCACAAGCAACAACTGTATATAAGTTAAATGAAGATGACTTTAACAAAGCAACAGAAGGCGGAACTCGTCATCTGTTTGATTTAGATACAAATGTTGGCTTTTTTGTATTCTTTGATGCAGAAGATGCAGAAGGTAATGAGCAATATTTAACGCTTCAATATGAAGGTGACCAAGAAGAACCAAGCGCGTGCTATGGATTCGATTTAAAGCTATTTTATCAATTTGTAGCATTATACTTAAATGATCTTGAATTCCAAGGTGAAACAGATGAAGAAGAGGAAGAATACGGTCCGATTCATCATTTAGCTCACTTGTTGTACCATATTGTTGAAGATGGAAAAGAGATTGAAGCTTAATTACATAAGAAAGGCTGTTCCTTATGCGGACAGCCTTTTTGTTTTGTCTTGTTTAAGAATATAATTTATAAAGAAATATTGGCATGCACCGCCAATAATAAGAAATACGGCGCAAATATTAAATAAGAAACTTCCGTTAAAATGTTGTAATAATAACGCTCCAGCCGCCGGACCAAGCATTCGTGAAATATCCCAGTGCGTACCGTAAATAGAGAAATAAATGCCTCGCATATGTTCCGGTGCTAATTCTGAAACAAAGCGTAACAGATGATTTAACGCTATACTTTCTCCGATTGTTAAAATTAGTAGTGTGAAAAATAGTAACCATAATGTATTGGAGTAGCCGTAACCAATCGCAGCAATCGTATAGCAAATATAAGATATAACAATAATTTTTTGCATAGAAAATTTCTCCGCCCATTTTACGACTCCTACTTGCAAAACGATCTCCATAATTCCTTTACATGTAGCCATAAAGGTAAAAACAAACATAAAATTAGTGAATAATTCCTTTTCAGCATAAAGACGATAATTCGTTTCCATTTGTGCGTAGAAAAAACTAATAGGCAGCATAAAAGCCATAAGTCCAAACACGCAATAATGTTGTGAGAGAAAATGCTTCCATTTCGTAGGTGTAGTTTTTTGTTCATCATGTTGTAGAAGTGGAGCAGTCTCTGGCAGCTGCGTCCATACAAGAACAGAATAGAGAAATAAAGCAGCAGCTTCTAAAATAAAAAGAATGGTCGGATTATCTTTGTAGAATAGATATCCAAGCGCTGGACCAATAATGGCTCCGACGGCTCCAACTGTTTGAATGAGAGCAAATACTTCAGCTTGCTTTTCTTTCTCTGTCACATCAGCAATTTGTGCTCGTTGCGCAGGAATATAAAGAGAACGTCCAAGACCATTCATAATGTAGAAGAGAGCGAATGGTATAACGGATTCTGCGAAAATAAAACCAGTCATAGCACATGCCTGTAAGAGTAATCCAATTAAAATAATTGATTTTCTGCCAAAGCGATCTGTAATACTACCCCCAAAAAGTGTAAAGACAATTTCGCTAAGCGGTTGTAATCCAAAAAGTAACATGGTAAACAAGGCGTTTCCGTTTAATACTTTGTTTACATATATGATAAAAATAAGTGCGAGCATTGCCCCAGTTGTACTTGTTAGCAGTTCTCCAAATATCCGAATCCATATAGGTTTGCTATAACGTTTTGTCAATATCATCATTTCATTCTCTCCTTTCTATATGGAAATTTTATGATGGAAAGGAATGAGGAAAAAGAGTAGAATGAAGCAAAGAAATTTTTCATCTTTTAGGGGGATATGTATGGTAATTTTGGATCATTACATACAGCTTTGGTTTCAGTATGCAAAGGGGAAAGAACTTGGTGAAAGCATAGAAATATCACTGCAAGACATTTCAAAATCATTATATTGTACAGATCGAAATAGTAAATTCACAATAAAAAAATTAGAAGAAATGCAATGGATTTGTTGGGTTCCAGGACGGGGAAGAGGAAATCGATCTAAAATCGCTTTTTTACAAGACCCCGCAACGCTTATTTATGAAAAAGGAAAAGAGCTTGTAAAACAAGGTGAAATTAAGAGTGGGAAAAACTTTATTCAAACATATGCAGAGTATTTTCCGTACATATTAGAACAATTTCAAACATGGATTGACACACTTTTTGGATACCATATTGAACAGTCACCTCAAGGAAGAATAGATGTTTTACGATTAAACATGGGCATAAGCCAAATTATATGTCTTGATCCTATGTATGTTACGCTCCGGTCTGAATGTCATATTGTTAAGCATGTATGTGATACACTCGTTCATTACAATGAAATGACAAATGAAATTGAACCTCGGCTCGCTTTTTATTGGGAGTACAATGATATACATAAAATATGGACATTTTATCTTCGTAAAGGAGTGCATTTTCATAATCAAAAAACGTTTACTGCACATGATGTCAAGTATACGTTTAAACGTTTTTTAAGTACAAAAGACAATCCTTATCGCTGGATGCTACAAGATATTGAAGAAATACATATTGTAGATGAATACACAATTGAAATTCATTTACAAACAGAAAATGAATTATTTTTACATATTTTAGGTGGGGAACATTGTTCTATTATTCCTGAATCACAGGAGAATGAGCAATACATATTAAATGGAACAGGTCCATTCAAACTTGTTAAAAATAACGATGCATTACTTATTTTAGAAGTAAATCCTTTGTATTTTCGCGAGCGCCCATTTCTTGATCGGATTGAGCTTTGGTATTCACAAGATATAAGTAGTCATAGAGGCTATGAAGTTTTATTAGATTCTTTGCAGCATGATATAAAGAACGTTCAAAAGGAAATGTCTCAATTAGAAGCGAACGTAACATATATTACACTCAATACAAAGAAGCAAGGTCCAATGCAACATCCAGCGTTTCGGCAGGCTCTAAAACAAATCATTAATGCACAGCGAATGCTAGATGAATTAAGAGGCGAACGCGGAGAATTAGCAACCCATTTCTTATTTGGAAAGCCTATCGAAACAAATAGGCTAAGTTCAATTAGAGATTTATTAAAATGTAGTGGGTATAACGGAGAGACGTTATATTTATATACCTTTCGAGATGAGGATCATGTTGAGGATTCACATTGGATTCAAAGTGAATGTGCCAAGTATGGAATTGAGATAGAGCTATCTTTTTTAGATGCACATGAACTTCTTACGCCTCACACAATACAAGAAGCGGACATGATTCATGATAGTGCAACGATAAGCGAACACGCTGAATTAAGTTATTTATATCTACTACTTACTACAAATAGTTTTCTTCATCAGCATAGCTCTTTCAATTTAAACGAGAAATTAAAACGTGTATTTAAGGAGCGAGATCCGAATGTTCGTATGCAATTTTTAGGGGAAACTGAACAGGAGCTGTTGCAACATATTCATGTCATTCCCTTGTATCGGAATTATATGACGATACATACGCATGAGGGAGTGCAAAATGTAGCAATTAACTCCCAAGGTTGGATTGATTTTTATCATATATGGTTTAAACATGCACATAACGTAACAAGGCAGTAAAACAAAGTGCCCATAACCCATCATTTCTTCGATTGTTATACGATGAAATGATGGGTTTATTTTTTAGATAGAGCAGATAAAACTGTACTAAGAATATCAATTTTAGTCTAGTTTTCATGAAAATGGAAAAATGAATCTTTACAGCGTAACAATGTTATGTTACATTGAATAAAACGAAGGGAGAGCAAAATTTTGAATCAGGACTTAATTTCGAAAAAAGATTTGTTAGATCTTACTGGAATCTCTTATGGTCAGCTATATAGGTGGAAAAGAAAAAATTTAATACCAGAAGATTGGTTTGTGCGAAAATCAACGTTTACTGGGCAAGAGACGTTTTTTCCTAAAGAAAAAATTTTAGATAGAATCGAAAAAATTCAAACGATGAAAGAGAATTTGTCTCTTGATGATTTAGCAAACATGTTTTCACCCAATGTGACTGAGATTAGTTTAACTAAGGAAGGAATTATACAACGTGGGATTGCTTCAGAATCCGTTGTACGTTTTTTTATAGAGCAAAATCAAGAAATAGCTGAATTGCGTTTTTCAAAAATTCTTTTCGTTTATATTTTAGAAAAAATTCTTCAATCTGGAGAGGTTAGTCTTGAAGAAGGAAAAATGGTATTACATGTGTTAAATGAACACTATGAAACAATGAAGAATAAAAATGGCGAACTTATTTTTATTCGAAAATTAGGTGTTTCAACATGTTTTTTACTTTCGAGCGTAGAGGATATGTATTTTGACCAGGGTACTAAAATTGTTATACGTTTACCTTTAATGAATTGTACAGAAGAATTAAAAACGAAGTTGTTATGATGGAGGGATAGTAGTGAAAACAAATGATTTATTAATGAATGGTTATGGAACAGCGAACGGAGGGCAGTTTCGTAATGTACAATTAAACGGAAGAGGAACTGTAAATGGGGATTTAGAATGCATTGATTTTGAATGTAATGGTTCTGGTCATGTAAATGGAAATTTGAAAGCTGAAAAAATAAAAATAAGTGGTTCAGGAAAGATAAATGGAAAAATAGATGCTCTATATATGAGTATTGAAGGAAGCGGTAGTATATATGAGGATGCAATTGTAAAAAAAATGAAAATTTCGGGTAAAGGGACAGTTGCCGGAAATATGTTGGGCGAAGATATGAACATTCGTGGTAAAGCTATTATTGATGGTAATTGTGAGGTAGATACATTCACATCAGAAGGGCAATTCATCGTGGGTGGATTATTGAGTGCAGATGAGATTCATATTGATATTCATGGAGAATGTAAAGCAAAAGAAATAGGCGGTCAAACGATTAATATAAGACATAAGAAATCAGGTTTAAATTGGCTTTTCAAAACAATGTTTTCTCCTCGCTTGGAAACAGAGCTTATAGAAGGCGATAACATCAACATTGAACATACAACCACTCATACCATTCGTGGTAACAATGTTACGATTGGCCCGGATTGTGAAATTAATCTCGTTGAATACACTGGAGTTTGTAATATCAATAAAAACGCTAAAGTAAAAGAAAGCAGAAAAATTTAAATTTAATGGGAAGAGGATGATTACATGAAAGAACAATATAATCTCAGTTTGAATGGTTCTGGTAATTCGTCAGGTGGCGTTTACAAAAACGTCAAGATTCGTGGAGAAGGAACAATTTTAGATGATATTGATTGTGATGTGTTTAAAACGTATGGAACGAGTGAGATTCAAGGGGATATAAAGGCACACCAAGTAACTGTGTTTGGTGAAACAGAAGTTCGCAAAGATTTGCATTCAGAAAATGTAAAAGTTTACGGTACTCTTGAAGTTGGTGGTATGGCAGCTGTTACGCGTACAAAAGTGCGAGGAATGTTTGATATTGGTGAGAATTTTACAGGTGAAGAAATTGACGTAGCCGGTGGAATGAATGTGAAAGGAAACTTAGAGGCAGAGAATTTTAATTTAAATGGAAGCTGTACGATTACAGGAATGTTGAATGCTGGAAAAATTAATATTGTTCTAAGATACGAACACAGCAACGTAGAAGAAATAGGAGGAGAGAAGATTACAGTTCGAAAAAAATCATCTTTCTTTCCTTTCTCAAAACATGGAGGATTTCTTGAAACTCGTGTAATTGAAGGTGATGAAATTTATCTTGAAAACACAAAAGCTGATGTTGTTCGAGGTAACAAGGTTACGATTGGCCCAAAATGTGAAATTAGTGTAGTAGAATATCATGAAAGCTATAAAAATGAAGGTAAATCAATTGTGAAAGAATATAAACAAATATAATTATTTGGAGTAAGGACGAAAATGTGGTTGCTAAAGGTAGTAAACACATTTTCGTCCTTACTCGTTTGGTTATTTCGTATATGAATCGCTTCGATGAATAATACAATCGTTGTAACAGCGATGGGAACAATTGTCGGTGACCTAGGTGAACTTGAAAATTTTGTTAGGTTTGTCTCTGTTTACATGGCAGTATAGATAGCGGGTATAATAATATTTGGTAAATTATCCGGTATGTATGGATCAAAGCACTTCAATTTATATTCTTAATGCGAAACGAGAAGATGATCAAAAAGAAGTAAAGAATGTAATTGCAAATTAACGAAAAACACTCTCTTCATATTAGTTATGAAGAGAGTGTTTTTATTTTAATGACTCACAAATAACAAACTGAAATTACTCTTCGATAATTTCGTATTCTTCATCTGCAAGTAATAAAATTTGTATCTTCTTACTTTTGTTATGTACTTCAATTACATCGTACGTGCCTAAATTTTTAATTTTACTTGTTGAAGCATTTACCATACCCTCAACAGAGTCGATTAAAATATCTTCTTCAATGTAGGATTCAGGTAAAGACATATCTTCAGTTTCTAATACACATGCATATAAATTTTGTAAATCAGTAGCTGTTGGGTTTAATTCCTCAACATCAATTATATTTTTTACTGCATCTACATGCTCTTCTCTTGGTTGAAATACTTTAATTTTTGCCATGTTTTATTCTCCTTTATTTCTTAATCTAAGAGGCTATATATTATTATAACGGTTTTTATGAAAAACATGAAATAGTAATATGACCATAAATGAAAAAAACGGTTTTTTATTTATATTAGAAAAAATTCATTGCTGTTTCTCTTCATGAATACAATATAACAGAAATATTTTATATAAGATTTTTCGCTTTCTTAATCCATGTATTGCATATATAATTTAAGAGGGACTAATCGAATTTATGTATATTTATAAAAGAATTGAGGTTTAACGAACAATGACAATAAAAATCATAACAGATAGTGCGGCAGATTTACCAAAAGAGTTGCTTCATACTTATGATATAGAGGTGATTCCGCTTCGTGTATATGATGAACAAGAGAATGAATTTTTAGATGGAGTAACACTAGATCCAATAGACTTGCTTCGAAATATGAAAGAAGGGAAAGTATATAGAACATCATTACCTTCATTAGAAACAATTCAAGAAGTATTCACTACATACGCAAAGCAAGATGTAACATGCATTTATTTAGCTTTTACTTCTGAACTTTCTGGTACGTATCAATCTTCTGTACTTGTAGGAGAAGAAGTAAAAGAAGCGTATCCTAATTTTTCTTTAGACATTATTGATACAAAATGTGCGTCAACTGGCCAAGGACTTGTAGTATTAGAAGCAGCAAAAATGGCACAAAACGGAGCAACAAAAGAGGAAATTTTAAACCGTATCACTTTCATGACGGAACATATGGAACACATATTTACTGTTGCAGACTTACAATATTTAGTTCGTGGTGGACGATTAAGCAAAGTAGCAGGATTTATAGGTGGCTTGTTAAATATTAAGCCTATTTTAAATGTAGAAGATGGAAAACTCATTCCACTTGAAAAAATACGTGGCCGGAAGAAAGTGTTTCAGCGTATAGTAGATATTATGGAAACAAGAGGGAAAGATCTTAAAGATCAAACAATTGGAATTTCACACGGTGATGATTTAGAAAGTGTAAACTTATTAACAGAAATGATTACTGAAAAATTTGGATGTAAAGTATTTGTAGTAAATTCAATTGGTGCAGCTGTTGGAGCTCATGCTGGTCCGGGAACATTAGCTATATTTTTCTTAAATGAAGTGTAAAAAAGAAAATGTCTCTTAAAATAAGAGGCATTTTCTTTTTTTATTGTGAAATTTCATTAAAAAATATTTATATTTTTAAAAGTAAAGTATTCACTAAAAAATAATTTTCAGGACAAAATATCGAATTTATTATATAATTTTAACATAATAAATATTGGTATAATGACGTTTAAAATTCATTTTAAGGGTGTATATTCATGAAAAATATTGATTTTATTCTTGAAAGCGATGAGGCATTAAAACCATCAGAGCGTCTTATTTTGTTGCTATTAGAAAAACATAGAATATTATATACAAATGATTTGCTTGTTTTATCAAATCTATCATATAAAACATTAGTAGACTCTTTAACAACACTTGTTAGGAAGTCTTATATAATCAAAGAGAGTGGAAAAGGGCGTAAGCAAAATAGATATAGTTTAATATAATTCGATTATTGTAAACTATAAAACAGGAAGAGCACGCAAAATATGCTCTTCCTGTTTTATAGTTAAAACTCATCCTCATGAATTAAATTCCCTGCATCATGGTCTTTCATCAATCGCTGCTTCAAATAATTTTCTTTTGTTGTACGATCATCTTTATGCCCAACAGCTGCTGCAATGATATGTGGTGGTAATTCTTTGTAATCATATAAATATTGCACATAAAAATGTCGAAAGAAGTGAGGGGTTATTTTTGCATTTTTTGTAAATGATAAATTAGTTTCTTTTATGATTTTGGTAATATATTGAGACAAATAATTCTCTTTATATGCTGTATGATTTTTTGTTTGAAAAATGGTACCACCATGCCTAATACCTAACTTAGTTGGCAAACGGCGACGAATTCGAAAAGCGATTATCCGTTCAAATACAGCTTTGTTAATTGGTACAATTCGTTCAGAATCACCTTTCGTATTTACATATAAATAATAACGATCACGCAATGTATCATACTCTAAATCTTCCCAGTTCGCATGTGCAACTTCCGCAATACGTAGTCCAGTTGTTGCTAATATTGAAAGTAGAGCATAATTGATAGGATTATTTTTATAATATGACAGTAATTGTTTTACTTCTTCATAAGATAATTCTCTTCTTGGTTTATGTTTTTTCGTTACCGTTGTACTTAGTATGTCAATATATAGAGGCTCTTTAATGTATTCAATTTCATATAACCATTTTAAGAAAGACCGAGTAATTCGTAGCTTTCGACTTATCGTTGCTGGTTTATATGCTTCGTTAGATTGATAAGAGATTGCATCCTCAGCAAGCCACTTTTGATAATTACGAATGTGTCGTTTTCTTAAATTTATCCACACTTTACCCTCAATGAAATTCTCCACATCCATTTGTAAAAATTCTATATGTTCTCGAATAAAAAAATAAAACTGTGATAAATCTCTAGAATAGAGAAGACGAGATGTGTCTTTTACTCGTTTGTTTTTATCAAAATGTGTTTGTCGATTCAAATAATAGTATAAAATTTCTTCATCAGAAAATCCCTCATATGAATATGTATGTTCACGCTCATTTTTCTCTTTTCGATCTTCAGCTTGTTTTAAAAAATCTTCATTCCATACTGCAATAGTATTTGCAAATTTTTCTTTACTATTTTTATTGTGTAATAACGAATTATGATTATTTATTGGTAATAAATGAAATGCCATATTACATCAAATCCTTATTTATTTTGCTTATAATATTAATTTTAAAAAATAAAATGTATATAT
>NZ_NUQE01000105.1 GCF_002582035.1 Bacillus pseudomycoides | reverse complement strand
GGTCTATGAAACAGGAAGCCTCTTCTTCAATCAGACCGGAAGGTGGATAAGGAGGGGTTATTCACAGTGAAATCGCTCTTTTAAAAAGCTCCTTAAATTTCTCCCTATCTTCTGATGTAAATGGTTTTGGCCCCTTTGTACGCTTTCCACTTTTTCGAGCCATTGCACTCAAATAACGTGTTTGTAATAATTGGTCAATGTTTTCATTTGTATAGCTATACCCATTATGGTGAAGAACTGTACACCCTTTTGCTAAACCTAGCGAAGCAAGACCATAATCTTGCGTAACGATTATATCTCCTTTTTCTGCTAACCTCATAATCCGATAATCCGCAGCATCTGCTCCAGAATCAACATAAATGGTTTCCACTCCTGATGGTTGTTCCGCATTAGAAAAATGAGAAAAGCTAGTAACAAGGATAACAGGAATTTCAGCATTCGTACCTTCAGAGATAATAATATCTTTTACCGGGCAAGCATCTGCATCAACATAAATTTTCATCTTTATCACTCCCATAAATAAGTTCGAGTTGATGATAATGGCAGATTTAGCTTTTGTCAAATGAAGATGCTTTATCTAAAATCATTAAAAAAACAGTTATTCTATTAAAGGGCCATATTGTGGAATACCATATTTAATTGATCGTGAAGAATATGAAAAAATGTATTAAGTTAACGTGGCAAAAGAACAGGAAGGAACTTTTGGTAGTCATAGGGAATTTAGACTCTTAAGTAGATAAGTTATATAGGGGTACTGCCGACAAAACGCGATTATACACTAAGACGTTTTTTGGAAGTTAAACCTCTGATTTTTCTACGTCAGGCAGAAGAATCAGGGTTTTTTTATAACCGTGGGGGACGCAGTGTGACACCTTGTAGGTTGATGTCTAATACCACCTTACGTACATTCCGTAACTGGGCAAGAATGAACTAGGGATTATTTATATAATGTGAGAAAGGCTGTGAAGTTGTTTGAGGGGCTATAAAGCAATGCTATTTGATTTAGATGATACCTTACTTGATAGGGATAAGGCAGTAGATAAATTGTTTTCAATTATTTTAGAGAAGTGTTATGGGGATGTTAAACAACATTCAGTAAAAAATGAAATGTTGCAGAAATTCAAGGAATATGACAAAAGAAGCTATGGCTACAGTGACAAAGTAAAAGTTTTGGAATCATTTTTTGATGAATTTCCACCAAAATATAGATTGCCATGCAATTACATTCAAGATTTTTGGAATAATAATTTTCCTCATTGTTTTTCTATAAACCAAAATACTATAAATATCATAAATACTATAAAGATGCATGTTAAAGTTGCAATTATAACAAATGGCTCAACTCAGAGACAAAAGGCTAAAATAATTAACACCAATTTAAATAGTTGTTTTGATATAATAATTATTTCTGAAGAAGTGGGATTTAGTAAACCTGACAAACGTATATTTGAATTAGCATTAAATAAGCTTAATGTGCAGCCGGAAGCAGCATTATTCGTTGGAGATGACATAGAAAAGGATATTGGTGGTTGTCAAAATGCAAATATAAAGGGCATATGGTTCAATCCTTATATAATCAAGAACGATACCGAAATAAAACCATATGCCGCGATCAATTCTTTTGATAGATTATTAAGTTATTTTACATATTAAGCATTTTCGTTATTCCGTTAACAGGCGCGATTGTTGAACAAGAATTACAAGGGTGATACATATTATACATGACTAATATGTATCACCCTTTATTTTTTATGACTTTTTACGTTTTAGGTATTGATAATTTTTTTAATAAAGTTGTTTAAAAAATACCGATCATTGTATTCAACAATCAGGCCAGATTATGGAGAATCACTTCTGAAATAATTGGATATTAAAGTTAAAACCGATGGAAATTGGGAAGGAATGCACTTAAACTATAGGACAGGATTATCGATTTTCTATATAATTATAGCAAACAAAAGATAGATTATTTAAGGGTGGCTGATATCTTGAAAACAAAAGCTAAATATCAAACTTGGATACGAACTTACAAACTACTTATTTTTTTGGTTATTTCACTCATTCTTCTCTTGGTAACATTATTACCTGTTCATTTATATCTGCGAGTCCTTTCAGGAATTTTAGTGTTTCCGTTTATTTATATAACATTTATACTTTCTTATTCTATTTACCAATTCGCAGCACTTGGGGGGGATTATCAGTCAAAAATACATGATTTAATTGTTGCTCAGGTGAATTGGGATGGAAAAGGAAAAATATTAGATATAGGAACAGGCAGTGGTTCACTGATTATTAAACTGGCCAAGACTTTTCCTAAGTCTTTTTTAACTGGAATTGATTATTGGGGCGGGAATTGGGAATATTCGAAAGCACAATGCCAACAGAATGCTGAAATAGAAGGGGTCTCTGATCGGGTTGATTTTCTGAAAGCAAGTGCTGCAAAACTCCCTTTTAATGATGATGAATTTGATATAACTGTAAGTTGTCTAACATTTCATGAAGTAAAGGATAGAGAAAATAAAACTGAAGTAATTAAAGAGGCATTAAGAGTGTTAAAACCTGGTGGTGAATTTGTCTTCTTAGATCTGTTTATGGATGAAAAAATATTTGAGGATGAAAAGGAGCTCTTAAATGTTTTAAAGAAACATGGTGTATCAGAATTGAATAGCTACAAGCTTTCTGAAGAAATGAAATTACCAAAGCTCTTATTGAACAAAAAAGTATTAGGAAATGCAATGATTTTGAGTGGAAGGAAATAAGAATGCACTAATTTGCTTGCGAAAATAGCAAGGACTTCTCTATTATAAAGGCAACTACTTTATTGAACTAACAAGGGCGTTTATTTAACAAAGTGATGCAGCTCTATATGTTTTTTAATTAGTGAACGAATATATACCTATTTAAGAATAGGGCGCGTTTGTTGAAGAAACAAATGATTATTTGTTGTGGTATATTGTGGTAAAAATTTTGATGTTGTAGTAATAAATGAGGTCATATGTTGTACAAAAAGGATAGATGCAAGTGTAAAATGACAATAAAATTGTTGAATTTCCAAAGAAGTCGTTACATTTACAATAAAGTTATTTAAAAATGTCAGTGATGGTATTCAATTAACGAAATAAAGTTTATTCAGTTAACTGAGCAGTTTGATTAATACATAAAGGAAATTAAGCTGGTTTCATAGAATTAATCTAGGCAATTTGTTATCTGGGAGGGATGACTGAATTGATTTATCATGTTGCGGTTTCACTGGACAATTTTATTGCGGATCAAGGTATGATAGAAGGAAATATTAATAATTCTCTCTTTTTATTTGAGGGGGATCATGTCCCAGACTTTTTAGCAGATATGCGATTTTTATACGGGAAATAAGGACAATTCTGAGAAGTCATACTTACTAAAACAAGTATGTATACATTCTTGCATAAAGCTTTCAAAAGAGAAAAAGGCTTGATCCTTAATAAATAAAGGATTAGCCTCTTTGTTTACTACGTATACTAGGACGTTATGTTGACTAGATTTGTATATAGTATTCATAATGTGTAGATAAGCTATTGTTATTAATCTTTTTTATTAGGTTCTTGGATTTGAAGCAGTTCAACAAAAACATTTAACATGTCTTGGATTTGAATTCGATTATCAACAAAATGTTGCAAATTAAATCCATTAAAAAGAGCCATTCCTGCTGTTGCCAAAGTTCTAGCATCTAATGGACTCCCGATTATACCTTTGTCCTTCATTTTCTGAAAAAAATGTGTAAGGAATGACCTCCATTCCTCCATCTGGAGAATAAGCATTTCTTTTATTTGAGGTAATTCATTAGAAATCATACATCCTTGGAGAAGCATAGGAGAAGACCCTTTTTCATAAGCCTCATTCATCAAACGCATAGAGTATTCTTTAAATTTATTTAGCAAATCACAATCTTTTTGAGTAAGAACTTCCTTTAAATCCTCAAAATAAAAATCAATACCTTCTTTTATCAGTTTCAATAAAAACTCCTCTTTATTGGAAAAGTGAGCATAGAAACCACCTTTAGAATAACCCGCATGTTTTACAATCTGATCAACGCTTGTCCTAGAATAGCCTTGTTTAGAAAACAATTCAATTCCTGATCGCATTAATTTGTTAATGGTGTTTTCTGATTGTTTCTGATGATAATGTGCCATAGCCTACCCCTTTTCGAAAAAGTTTGAATTTTTTATTAATTGTAACACATTCCTCAGCATATAATAAATTATAAGTACCGACTAGTTGGTATTTATTAAGGTGTTAAATATGAAATGGAGGTGTATGTGTATGAAAGTAAATGTAATAACTTTATTGTAAATCAACAAAAACCCTCAAATGAATAATTCTAAAATTTTCTATATTTGCCAAAAGGGAAATTAGATCTACGATTCTAAAAATTAATAATTCTAACTATTCGAAAGGTGATGAATGTATGCTTAAAAAAATTATGTTGTCTAGTGTACTATTAACCGGAATTTTAGGGGTATCGGCAGTATCTTCACCAGAATTAGGATTAATAAAGGCTAAAGCTGAAACTAATAATGCAACTGAAACAGCTTATTTAGAAAACCAACAATATATTTCAGATGGAATTGAAAGTACAGATGAAAATACAAATGGAGTCGAAAGACCATTTGCACCAAACTTTTCTAATAAAAATAATCTTATTGAAGAAAAAGCAGTTGCAGCATTTGATTGGAGATATTACGCTTATTATAATTTTTCTAGATCAATTCAAGTGAAAAAAACTGTACCTGTAGCAAACAACGGATATATTAAAGTAGCTATTCAAAACAATAAATATTTTAATTTTAAAGTTGTAGTAAAAAGTTTATCATCAGGAAACACCGTAACCCATACTGTAAAAGGAGGACCAATGAGTGGTGGTAATTATGTTATAAACACCTTTGGTCCTATGAAAGCAGGAAACTATGTTGTAACCTTAGTAAATACAGATAATTCATGGCACAAAGGCGTTGTTTGGCTTGGATGGTAATTAATTAAATTTATTTATTTTTGAACAGACTTTTCAAAAAAAGAAAAGTCTGTTCTTTTTAATTCTGCGCGTTTCCTTGTTTTTGGGTGTGAGGTAAGAGCTGGGGTGAAGACAAGCGAAGAGCTAACCCCTCTTAGTGTCATAGAAATCTAGAGTAAGAGTTAATTCATGGACAGTAGATCTAGGCGGTTCGGCAGGTACAATTGCTAGTCCAAGTCGTGCTACCTAAATCCTCGTTTTTGTTATTCTCGAAAGTAAACTTTTGAATAATAGTTTACTTTGGTTTTCTATAATACAACTTTATAAATGTTAATATATGTTATATATAGTAGATATTCACTTTTAAAAAAGGGGGAATATTATGACTGAAACAAACGAATCTTCAGGAGTCTATTTTAAAAAAGATGTGAAGTTTTCTATTATAATCCCTGCACATAATGAGGAAAAGTACATTAGAAAATGTTTAGATTCAATTGCAAAGGCATCAGAGGCATATAGAGATCAAACTGAAGTCATAGTTGTTTTAAATCGTTGCACAGATAAAACAGAGGAAATAGCAAAGTCGTATAACTGTATTACATTAAAAAATAACGATAAAAACTTATCCAAAATCCGAAATGCAGGGGCCAAAATAGCTAGCGGAGAAATAATCATTACTATAGACGCTGATACCCAAATGACAGAGTCTATGTTGTCTAATGTAGACAAATATTTAGCTTCAGGTAAATACATTGGCGGCGGGGTAACTGGAAAGTTTGAAAGAGTATCTTTAGGAATATTCGTTTCCGCACTGTTAATAATAATCCCCTTACTTTTTAAGTATGGAGCTATATCTGTAGGGATTTTTTGGTGCTATAGAAAAGACTTTATGGCAATCAACGGCTTTAATGAAAACATGCTTATGGCAGAAGATGCAGATTTCGCTAAACGGTTAAAAGAATGGGGAAAACAAAATAATAAGAAATTCGGTACAATTAAAAATGGAATGATAACTTCATGCAGAAGATTTGATAAATATGGAGACTGGGCCTTACTTAAAAATCCAAAAGTAATATTAGCCTATCTAAAAGGAAATGACAAAAAATACGCAGATAAAACATATTATGATAACCAAGAAAGATAACTGTGAAGATTCCTAAACAAAGCATCAAATGAACTAGTGAAACAAGATAAATAAAAACTAAAAGAATCTTATTTATTTAGGATTCTTTTAGTTTTGTTAAGTGTAAACTTTTAAATATTAGTTTACACTCATTTCCTTGATTTTATTGACTTTATCCCGCATTAATGGGCAGTAAGACTCCCACCTCAAAATTCAGCAAAAGCAAAGAAGTTAGGTGGGAGATAAACTGCTGGCATGCGCCCGATTGGTGAGAGCTAATAATCAGTGGGGGATGGCGTTTTAATAAACGGTTTGTTTAAGTGCATTCATTCGCCATCCATGAATGAAGGGCGGTGGAAAGAGTGCTAAAAGTGTTTTTGGGAGTAGCGCCATACATCCATCAACTTAAGATATATTTTTATATAAAAGTTAAGGTTTTCTAAGTAGTTTGTCATTACCTTTTACAGATATTTTAAAAATACGCATGCCAAATAAACTCTGAATGAAATATTTGAAGCATTGTGTATCTTTAAAACAAAGTTTAACCGTTTATAAAAAAGCTGAACTGTTTTTTAAGATTGTAGAATGATAATTTATAAAAGTTTGAGCAAAAATCCTGCCATTTGTAGGATTTTTGTTTATTCCGTAATCGGGCCAGATTTTGGAATAAGATTAGAAGGGGAGTTAAAAAGCAGGATGTGTATTTAAAAATGTAGAATCTCAACAGAGTTATAAGGGTTTTTTTGAAACTCTAACTATTTAGGGAGGAGATTACTTTGAAACGAATTGACTTGCTTTTAAACGTGCTAGATTCAACATTCGATAAAGAGAGTTGGTATGCACCGTTTAAACATGCTATAGAAGGACTTACAGCCGAACAGGCTATCTGGAAACCATCTGGAGAGGCAACTAAAACCATTTGGGAGAACGTTAATCATCTCATTTATTACAAAGAGAGACTTGCTGCAAACTTGGAAGGCCGTGAATGGACACATAATCTCGACGGTGATGAAACCTTCTATCTTACCAATCAATCTAATGATGATAAGGAATGGAGGAAAGTCGTTGAACGTTCTGAAAACGCTCAACGCAATTTAAGACAGGTATTGAGTGCAATTTCCGAAAAAGAGCTTGAGCAAAATTCACTTGAGGGGAAATTACTGGACATCATGCTTCATGATGCTTATCATACAGGCCAAATTATTCAATTAAGGAAAATGCAGGGGGCATGGCCATCAAATAATTAACTGAACATTATGGTTATTCTGTTAAAGGACGCAATTCTGTAGCAAGAATTGTGCTCATTCTTTATATATTGCCCCATATTCTTGAATAAGAGAAGGAATCATTCGTAAGTAACCGAACTATAAGTTATTCAAGTTTAGCGCAACAAAGACTTGTGAGATATTCGGCAAGGACCTTGTAACCGATCACTCCTTTCACTTCCTTTGAGATTCCCTTAGCAGCTCTATCGTTAGGGAGAAACAACCGTTATCTCTCCAACGAATAAAAACAATCATTCACTAACTTGCCATTGATTTGAGTGCTTTCCGGCACAATTTCATCCAGACTCATTCCAGTTTTTTCTAAAACACGGCGTGATCCTATATGCTCTTCGGAACAAACCGCAATAAATTTTTTGAATCCTAAAGTTTCCACGGCGAAATCAATTATGATTTTGATTGCTTCTGTAGCATAGCCCTTACCTTTGTATGCTTCCAGTATTATAAAGCCTACTTCCGCAGTGAGTTTCTCTAAGTTACGGGTGCAGATGCTGATTAAGCCAACGTTGTTACCTGAGGAAGTTTCGTGGATTATCCACGTTAGCCAATGTGTGGGTTCGATGCTCCACGGAGCGAGTTCCTTTTCAAAGTTACGGCGGATTTCTTCATGGCTTTTCACCACTCCGATGTGTTTCATAAGTGTCGGGTTGGAATAGATGGAGAGGATTAGTTCCCAATCGTGTAATGCCAGTCTTGTGAGAGTCAGGCGTGCGCTAGAGATTTGATTATTCATATTATCCTCCTTTGAAGACAGTATGTAGTCGATGGGGTGCGTGATAGGAAGTGATTGTACAGAGGTTACTAGATGGACTTTACTAAAAAAATTATATCTAAAACCAAAAAAAATTGCACTGAATATTTTATTACGAACGGATGCGTTAGTAATATAACTTAGAAGCTACTTTTACAGCTCTTTGGCATTTTTTAATCTTCTGCAATCGGGCGCGATTGTGGAAGATCCCAGCTTATATTTACATGTAGTGTAGTACTTAGAATTTATAATCAAATAAAATTATCTTCTAAAAATGAAAGTATGGATTAAATGATGGTATGTGAATCATATGATTTTTTAGGAGGAGATAGCGATGAATATGAAAACACTGAACGCTGTATTAGGATCAACACCAGAACATTACAATAAATTAGGTCTTAAAAAAGGACAAATAGAAAAATGGGAAGACGGTATGCGTACGGATGGAAGTGAAGGGACTTATGAATGGTGGTACTTCGATGCTCACTTGGATGATGGTTCAAAGCTGGTGATTGTATTCTTTACAAAACCATATATTGAAAGTAACAAACCACTTACTCCTTTTGTTACTTTTAATCTTGATCTTTCTGATGGACGTACTATTAAAAAAATCTATCAGACTTCGGAGCAAGACTTTTTCGCATCTAACGATCAATGTGAAGTTCGTATTGGACCAAACATCTTCAAAGGCGATTTAAATACTTATCAAATCCATATCGAAATTGAGGATGTCTTGGCTGATATCACGATTAAAGGTGCGGTTCCCTCTTGGAGACCAGAAACTGGTCATTGGTTCTATGGAAACGGTGAAGAGAAGTATTTTGCTTGGTTACCATCTGTTCCCTATGGAATCGTAGAAGCAGACATAAAAATAGATAATACTATTCAGCATTATACTGGTACTGGATACCACGATCATAACTGGGGGAATACTCCCATGATGGAGCTTATGAATAACTGGTATTGGGCGCGTGCACAAATTGGGGATTATACAGTGATAGCTTCATTTATTACGGCTGAACAAAAGTACGGATACGAAACATTCCCTATTTTCATGCTGGCTAAAGAGAATGAGATTATCGTTGATAACGAAAGAAACGTTCGTTTCACGGCATGTAATAAGTATGTAGACCCTGTTACTGGAAAACCAGTAGCAAACACAACTGTGTACGACTACAAAGATGATATACACCATTACACTATTACATTTGAACGAGAGAAAAATCTTGTAGTCCACAAATTTATAGATGAATTAACAGGTGAAATAAAAGAATCAGCTATACAGTCCGGCTTTGATGGGGCTTATCTGAGATTCACTGGTGATGTTCAGCTAGAGCGATTTGAAGGTGATGAAGTGGTGGAAACACTGAACGAAAAGGCGATATGGGATCTTATGTATTTTGGAAAAGTTCGCCAGTAACTTGTTTTAAATAAAAAGATCCACAGTTTTTTTAAAAACACTGTGGATCTTTTTATATTATTAATTTAATGGCCAACTTATTCATGGGGTTAGAAAGGGGAAAAAGAAATGCAATATCCAGCGTTCATATCTAAGAGATTAACAATACGCTCATTTCAATTGGATGATGCTCCGAAAATTCAAGAATTAGCAGGAGATAAAGAGGTGGTAAAAACTACTACAATTATTCCTCATCCATATCCCGATGGCTGGGCAGAAGAGTGGATTACATCTACTTATAAAGCTATGGATAAAGGGGACAGTTTCCACTTTGCAATGGTTAATGAGCAAAATATGCTTATAGGTTGTATATATCTTTTTATTAATAAAAAACACAATAAAGGAGAACTGGGCTATTGGCTAGGTAAATCATACTGGGGTAAAGGGTATTGTACAGAAGCGGGGAAAGTCATCGTTAAGTACGCATTTGAAGAATTAAGTCTAAATCGTATTTATGCTGATGCCTTCACGAAAAATCCTGCCTCTATTAAAGTCATGCAAAAATTAGGATTGAAACATGAAGGAACATTTAAACAGAGCTGTTTGTACTGGGGAGTTCATGAAGATACTGTTGTTTATGGTTTGACAAAGTCTGATTATTACAAGGGATAGCGCACATCACTATCAAGCTAACAAAATAAAATACCCCCATAATGAAAATTTTGTGCAAGTTTGACAGAAAAGCGCCTACTTTTATCCCGCATTAACGGGCAGTAAGACCCCCACCTCAAGATTTAGAGAGAAGCGAGGAAGATAGGTGGGGGACAACTGCCCGTAAAAGCCCGATTGGTTCAACTAACCATCAGTGGGGGGATGAAAAAACCCCCACTGATGGAAGTTTCACTTTATCATTTAGGGGAGTTTCCTCGGTTAATGGATGTTTGAGCGACCACCTTTAAAGACTCTATATTTACCAAACAGGTCTTAACTTCGATGACAATTTACCTTCATTTGCTTCATATACTAATTTTGTTAAATCTTCTTTGAGCATTTGTATTCGTTCAGCGCCTATGTTTTCCATCCAACGCCCCTCAATCTCAGTTAGTATCTTATCTTTTGCTTTCACTGCTAACCAACCTCGTTCGGTCAAAATAATAATTTTCCCTCTCTTATCAGTGGGATGAGTTTTGCGCATTACATAACCACTCTTCTCAAGAGAATCCACCATTTTACTCACAGCTTGCTTTGTAATTCCTAAATACTCAGCTAGTTCTATACCTGTCGCTCCATCAGGGATGATACGTTTAAACATAAAACCATGTACAGGTCTAATATCTCCAAACCCTAATTCACTCAATTTGTCATTTAGCTCATCAATCAATGTACTAAAAGATAATGACAAGAGTGATGTAAGATCCAA
Source organism: Bacillus pseudomycoides (assembly GCF_002582035.1). Lineage (GTDB taxonomy): Bacteria > Bacillota > Bacilli > Bacillales > Bacillaceae_G > Bacillus_A > Bacillus_A pseudomycoides_B. The sequence continues at coordinate 8,702 of NZ_NUQE01000105.1, read as the reverse complement.
TTCGCTAAATATTTGATGATTCATACATAAAACCTCCTTGAATAAAGTCAATTAGGTTGACTTTATTGGAATTCCATTGTACTATACGTAATATAGTCAATCAAGTTGACTATATTACGTATGAAAGAAATAGGATTTACTAAAACAAAAATTAATAAATTATGGAGGGTTCTCATGGCTAACATCGTGAAAATTAGAGGAAGTGTATTTGCGCCGTATGCTTGGTTGGAACCTATTAAAGATCCTGTAACAGGAAGGATCTTCGAATATACTGGTGATGCACGTGAATTTACACCATACGCTGTAAACACAATGCGGTCACGTTTAGAGCAAGAAGTGATTATTGATTTTTATAAAAAAGAAATTTTCACATATGCAGATGCTTGTATCGTAACTGTAAAAATTACAAATCCAGATGGTTCTATTGATTATAAAAAAGGAAAAACAAGTACAGAAAATATTGTATGTACGAATGTTGTGTGGGGCACTGATGAAGTTTCTTTTGAAATGAGAGCAAGTGCCAGCAACCCTTTAAATGCAGCAGCACCTGCGGCTGATTATGTATTAACTATACGTGTTAACAAAAGTGGTGTTGCGCATATTGAAGGATTACATGATGGGTTCCCTTGCTATGAATTTTATAAGCAAATAGATTTTGGTTCATTTGAATTAATATATATACATGATTTCAGAAAAACTGGCAACACTCCAGAAGCGCTAGCTGGAGAAATGGAATACAGCTTTAAAACGACAATCTAGATATAAATATGAATCAGAACAATATCATTATTTGAATAAGAAGCAACAAATATTAAAGGAAAAGCAATTGATTATGCGAAAGAAATTGCGACCTGTTTTGTATGTATTACTCAAAATAAAATTTGAATTGCAGAGGTGTGTCTCATGACTAATATCGTTAAAATTAGAGCAAGCGTATTTATTCCTATGTCTTGGACTGAACCTAAGAAGGATATTCAAACGGGAAATGTAATCCAATTCGAAGGTGACTCACGTGAATTTACCCCTTATGCTGTAAACGTTATGCGGTCCAGAGTTGAACAAGAAGTAGTTGTAGATTTTTACAAAAAAGAAATTTTCACATATGCGAATACTGGCATAACAACGGAAAGAGTCAAAACCCCAGATGGTTCCGTTAATAAAAGAACAGGAAAAGCTAGTACAGAAGGTATTTTGTGCACGGATATTGTATGGAGTTCTGATGATGTTAAGTTTCAAATGAGTGCAAGTGCTAGCAACCCATTAAATGTATATGCACCTCCTGTTGACTACCTATTAACTGTACATGTCAAAAAAGATGGTACTGTCGATATTCAAGGTGCACATGATGGATTTCCTTGCTATGAATTTTATAAACAAACAGATTTTGGTCCATTTGAATTAATATATACACATGATTTCAGAGAAACCGGTGATACGGCTGAAGCTCTAGGTGGAGAAATGGAGTATAGTTTTAAAAAGATATTGTAACAATATGATGCTCTCTTTAGTGAGTAAATATATAACAATGTAAGAGTGAGTAACAGGAGGAAAAGAAAATGACAACAGTTTTATTTGTAAAAGCAAACAATCGTCCAGCAGACCAAGCAGTGAGCGTGAAATTATATGAGGCTTTTTTAGCGAGTTATAAAGAATCACATCCAAATGATACAGTGGTAGAGCTTAATTTATACAATGAAGAGTTGCCATATGTAGGAGTAGACATGATTAACGGCACTTTTAAGGCTAGTAGAGGACTTGATTTAACAGCAGAAGAAGCAAAAGCAGTAGCTGTTGCTGATAAATATTTAGATCAATTCCTTGCAGCTGATAAAGTTGTATTTGGTTTCCCATTATGGAATTTAACAATCCCAGCTGTACTACACACATATATTGATTACTTAAACCGCGCGGGCAAAACATTTAAATATACGCCAGAAGGCCCAGTAGGTCTTATTGGAGATAAGAAAATTGCATTATTAAACGCAAGTGGCGGTGTATATTCTGAAGGACCAAAAGCTGAAGTAGAAATGGCTGTTAAATATGTAGCAAGTATGATGAACTTCTTCGGTGCAAAAGATATGGAGAAAGTCGTGATTGAAGGTCACAACCAATTCCCTGAGAAAGCAGAAGAAATTATTGCTGCAGGGCTTGAAAAGGCTGTTAAAGTAGCAAGTACGTTTTAATTAACAAAACACTTGTCACTCAATATGGCGGTACCAACACTTTTATAGCGGTGGTACTGCTTTTTTATTTGCTTATCTTGCTACTTTTGGGCAGTAAGAACATTCTCAATTTATCCCGCATTAACGGGCAGTAAGACCCCCACCTCAAGATTGAGAGAGTAGCGAAGAAGATAGGTGGGGGATAACTGCCCGTAAAAGCCCGATTGGTTCAACTAACCGTCAGTGGGGGATGAAGAAAACCCCCATTGACGGAAGTTTCACTTTATTAAATGATAGAAAGCAGGATTACATTACAATGGAACGTTTATGGACAAAGAATTATATAATGCTGACAATTACAGCATTATTACTATTTAGTGGTTTTTATTTACTAATGCCAACACTGCCTATGTTTATTAAACAATTAGGTGGAAGTGAATCCCAAGTTGGATTCATTATTGGGGTGTTTACAATATCGGCAGTAATTTTTCGTCCTATTGTTGGAGGATTAATGGATCGATATGGTCGACGGGTATTTATAATAAGTGGACTACTATTTTTTGCAATTACAATGTATTTTTACGATTGGGTAACAGGAGTTATATTTTTAGTGGTATTACGTATCATCCATGGAATCGGCTGGGCAGTTGCTACAACTTCGATAGGAACGGCTGTGACTGATGTGATTCCGCCATCTCGTCGTGGAGAAGGAATGGGATGGTATGGACTTGCAATGACTTTAGGCATGGCTTTAGGACCAATATTAGGCCTTTGGGTAGCAAAATCATTTTCATTTCATTATCTATTTCTTCTATGCACAGCATTAGCAATTATTGCATTCATACTTGCACTTGGTACAAAAATACCAGCGGTTCAAAATACATCAAAAAAGCCAATATCATTTTTTGAAAAAACAGTCTTACCAATAGCTATTGTTACATTTTTCCTAACTATTACTTTTGGTGGTATTACAACATTTTTACCACTGTTTGCAGCAAAAATTCAAGTTAATGCTGGTGCTTTTTTCTTAGTTTATGCTGCTACACTTACAGTAATTAGACCACTTGCAGGGAAGATATCCGATAAACATGGAGAAGGAGTCATTATTGTTCCTGCGCTTTTTATACTGATTATCGCACTATTAGTTCTAACAATGACGAAAGGAATTGTTGGACTAGTTATTACAGCTATTTTGTACGGAATTGGATTTGGATCAGCACAACCTGCGCTTCAAGTAGCAACGATACGATTAGCTTCACCAGAGAAAAGAGGGGTAGCGAACGCTACATTCTTTACTGCTTTTGATTTAGGGATTGGTTTAGGCTCTATGATTCTAGGATTTGTTTCACAGCTCATGGGATATCAAATGCTATTTATTGTTTGTGCTGTATCTGGATTTATTAGTCTGTTAATCTTTATTTTGTTTGTAAAAAAGACATTAAAGTAACTTTTTAAATTATGAAAAAAGCGCTATCCTTTTTATAGAAATGTATAAAAAGGATAGCGTTTTTTATGAACGTTTCTATCAAAGGAGTTGAATGAAAACCAAAATGGAAAGCATATTATTGAAGTATTTGACTAAATTTACAACGTTTAACGAAGAAGAACAACAAGCAATCGTTAAAGATATACTTATTGAAGAATATAAAAAAGGAACAATGCTCCTTAGACAAGGAGATGTTCCTGCTACATGTTATTTCGTATTGAAGGGTTGTGTTAGGCAGTATTCTATAGATGAAACGGGAAAAGAGATCACATCTAATTTCTACACAGAAGAACAAGCAATAGCGAATTTTAATCATCATAAACAAGATAAGTCATCGGTGTATTCTTTCACTTGTGTAGAAGACTGTATATTGGTCGTTGGTGACCTTGATACCGAAAAGGACATGTACAACAAATATACACAATTGGAAACAATGACACGCAAGATGATTGAGGAAAAACTAGGTGACATGCAAGATGAATTGGCTTCATTTATCGCATCTACACCTGAAGAACGCTATAAGGCACTATTACAGAAACGACCTCATTTAGTTGACCGTGTACCTCAACATCAGTTGGCAAGTTACCTTGGTATTACCCCGGAGTCATTAAGCAGAATTAAGAAACGAATCTATGAAAATAGTTTTTAGGAAGTTGTCATACACTTTTAGGGACTTTTCCTCCCTTGAACAGCAACCATATACCAAAGCCCAATTCTCCTGCAATCATTGGCACACTAAATACAAAGTTAAGTATGGAAATGACTCCATCATATTCTGGAAGAAACGTGTTGCACAGGTGAATGATAATGTAGCCTATTGAAGCAAGCAACAATAAGATGCTAATAACTTTTGGTATGCTGTCTGATTTGAAAGCTAAATAACCAACAACCATGAGATGCCCACCAAAAATGACTAAACCAATCGACCATATACATTCAAATGCGTCTAAAAATAGCATCATCTGTGCTTGAAGTTGATCGGTTTTAAATAACGATACATAGTCTGTATGTTTCGTGAGAAGCAACGCAAATATTAAATTCAGTATGGCAATTCCCAATATAGTTGCATAGGTAAGGCGGAGCCACGCACCGAGTAATGAGAGGTTTTTATGAATGGGCTTCAGGAAGATATAGAAAGCCCAGGCGACCACAATGTCACTTATTAGGATGATGATCCAACCAAAGATTTCGGCTTTGAAAAGGCCATTTGATGCCATGATGTTGTGAAATGTGGCGCTAGCATCGCCCTTCACAACGAGGGTTGCATGGACAAAGCCATAGGAAAAAAATGAAACAAGTGTCATGATGATAAGTGATGTGCCAGCAGTCAGTGCGGATTTTCGCTGATCCGATTGTTCTTTTGTGATACCCATAAGATAACCCCCTATATTACATTGTTGATTTTCATTTTAAAGGAAAGATTATGGCTGGTCATTGACTTAAATCAAGAGTGGAAATCATTTTTGTATTCATAATTATTTACGTAGTAGGTGTGGTGAACCATGCCACAAGTAACAGTAAATTATATTCTTTTTGAGTAAATGAATTTTATTTAATAAATTTTTAATATAATTCTCATTTTCCTTTCATGCAGTGAAGGGTGTTTCCGTGTAACATATTTTTATGTTCTGATGCAGTGGTAGTTGTACAAATGATTATTTCCGCAAATCCGTTTGTTGAACGGCTAACAGATCGGATTATACAAAAAGCCCAACTCAGAAAAAATAATAGACTTTAAAAATAATTTCTTTTGCATCCAAATTGTTTTTTTTGTGAAGGAAAGAATCATTGGAGGGAAAAACGAGCATATGAATAAGTCCTTATCGGCCGCTAAGTCGATTTTTTCGAAAGTTCCGGAAATTACAGTCTATTTCTGGATTACCAAGGTGCTGACTACTGGAATGGGCGAGGTGTTTTCTGATTACCTAGTCAATCATATGAATCCGGTTATTGCAGTCGCTCTTGCGGGAATTGGTTTAGCGGCCTCATTGGTACTGCAATTCTTAGTACGAAGATATGTGCCATGGATCTACTGGCTCGTTGTCGTTATGGTCAGTATCTTTGGCACGATGGTTGCTGATGCTGTGCATGTTGTGTTGGGAATCCCCTACCTTGTATCAACCGTGTTTTTTGTAGTGACACTGGCAGTAATCTTCGTCATCTGGAAGGCATTCGAGAAGACTCTGTCTGTCCACAGTATTTACACGACTCGTCGCGAGGTTTTTTACTGGTGCACCGTACTGGGTACGTTCGCCCTCGGTACTTCTGCAGGTGACATGACCGCGTCAACGATGCACTTAGGTTACTTTTCCTCTGGAGTGCTGTTTGCCGTCTTGCTTGCCATTCCAGCTCTAGGGTATTGGTTGTTTGGTCTAAATGAGATAGTTGCCTTTTGGTTCGCCTACATCATGACTCGTCCAGTAGGTGCCTCGTTTTCGGACTGGATCTCGACGTCTCACGGTGGTCTTGGGCTGGGTGAAGGTCCGGTCAGTCTTGTTTTAACGATTATTATTGTTGTTCTTGTCGGCTACTTGACGATTAGCAAAAAAGATCGTAAGGATGAGCCTGCCGCGGCATAGAAGCAGCAGAAAGCTCACTCACCCATAGCTTTTTCCTACTCTAATTAGAATAAATAGGGAATGTGTATGTAGTTGAGTTTCTAAAAACAGTGGTATTGCAAGAAAGAATTTTAAAAAATAATTTTTAAGCAAATGAAAGGGTGCCTTTTACATAGGTACCCTTTTGGCTGTATAAGCATTCATAAGAAAATCAGTGCTCCCATCACCCATCAATCGGTGTGGATGAAAAATCTATGGTTGTATTACTTTATACAATGAATTCTCATTTAGATCCATCGCGGTGAATCGTATCATAAGTAAATCAGGTTTTTAAGTAAGGGTATCCAAAATGGAATACACTTTAGATTAAAATTTCGACAATATTATAGCTTCGTACTAGTTTACTAACATTAGAAGACCATTGGAGAAAACTTCCCGATGGTCTTTTAAATATTGTCTAAACAGTAATAGGTCATAATAAGTGGAGGAATTCTTGTTTCGATTGTAGCGCGATAAAATTACGCTCTTCCAAACAAAGAAAATAGTAACAGTAGTTTCCTTGAATAAGTATGTTTTCATTTATGAAAAATTATGCTGTAATAGTAATAGAACAATAGTTTATTCTGTTGTAAGTAGTCAAAGAAGTGAGGAATTGAGTTTGAAAAAGTTTAAGAAGTTTTACTTAGAGATTACAAGTGTATGTAATCTTGCATGCAGCTTTTGTCCGCCAACAGAACGGCAGAAGCAATTCATTTCTGTGGAGGATTTTGCTAAGAGATTAGACCAAATAAAACCTCACACAGACTACATTTATTTACATGTAAAAGGTGAGCCGCTGCTTCACCCTAAAATAGGCCAATTGTTAGACTTATGCCATGAAAAAGGGTTTAAAGTTAATATTACAACCAATGGAACATTGATTAATAAAAAGAGGGACAAATTATTAAATAAACCTGCACTCAGACAGATGAATTTTTCACTTCATAGCTTTGATGGCCATGAGGGCTCTACGGATAAGGAAGGATATGTGAGAAGCATACTTTCTTTTATTAAAGAAGCGACGAGCCAATCAGAAATGATTGTTTCGCTGAGATTATGGAATCTCACACAAGACAATAAGACGAATGTGGAAATACAACGAAACAGACAATTACTAGAAATCATTGAGAAAGAATTTGATTTACCGTACAAAATTGAAGAGAAGGTCACACCAGGAAGCGGCGTGAAAATTGCTGATCGCATTTTCATCAATCAAGATTACGAATTCCAGTGGCCTGCATTACATGAAGAAGAAGACGACGGAAAGGGTTTCTGTTATGGCCTTCGAAATCAAGCAGGTATTTTAGCAAATGGAACTGTAATCCCTTGTTGTTTAGACGGTGAGGGCATTATCAACCTTGGTAATATTAATGATGCTTCATTTTCTGATATTATCGAAGGGGAGCGAGCAAACAACCTTGTAGATGGATTTTCACGAAGAGAAGCAGTAGAGGAACTATGTAGAAAATGCGGATATCGCAAGAGATTTGGGAAATAGATAGGAAAACGAGTACCACGCAAAACGTGTACAGTAAAAAAAGATGGACCAAAACANNTGTTTTGGTCCATCTTTTTTACCATTCTTTTGGCTCATAGTTCAAGTCTTGGAATAATCGAGTGCGCTCTTTTTTAGATAAGTCTCTCCATTGTCCAACGGGTAGATTACCTAAATGAATATTCATAATTCGAGTTCGCTGTAGTCTATAAACATCGTATCCAAGCGCTTCACACATGCGACGAATTTGACGATTTAGTCCTTGTGTTAAAGTGATTTGAAAAACATATTTAGAAAGTTGTTCCATCTTACAAGGCAGCGTTTTCGTACCTAAAATTTTTACACCTTCAGCCATTTGTTTTAAAAATTCAGGAGTAATCGGCTTGTCTACTGTAACAATGTATTCTTTCTCATGCTTATTTTCAGCACGTAAAATTTCATTGACTATATCACCGTCGTTCGTAAGGAGTATTAAGCCATCTGAATCTTTATCTAGTCGACCGATATTAAAAACTCTTAATGGATGATTGACTAAATCAACAATATTACCCTTAACATTTTTTTCTGTTGTACTCGTAATACCTACGGGTTTATTTAAGGCAATATAAACATAATTTCTTGCCATCCGTATTGGATTACCGCTTACACGAACATCATCCCCAGGCTCGACTTGGCTGCCTATTTTCGCAACCTTTCCATTTATCGTGACTCTTCCTTCATTGATTAATTTATCTGCACCGCGTCTAGATGCTTTTCCGGATTCACTAATGTACTTATTAATACGCATGTTAAACACAACCTTAAGTAGAGAGTTAATAGTATTAGAATATTGGTTTCACATAAGATTTTCAAGGGCTTATTAAAATCTTATGTAGATTAGTATCGGTGGTAGCATAAATGACGTAGACTTTTTATGTTAGATGATCGAGATTTTTGGCTACAAAAATATTTTTACAAATGCG
>NZ_NUQE01000104.1 GCF_002582035.1 Bacillus pseudomycoides | reverse complement strand
ATACCATCAAAATCAATCGAGCCCTACCACAGGGGATCTATTATATTAAGGTATCACCATATGGGTGGGATGGAATTACAAGCGCAACCTATAGATTGAAAGCTACCTACGCAGTTGATACTAAGAAGCCTGATAATGTAAAGGTGAGTGTAAAATCCATAACACAAAATTCCGCAACACTTCAATTAAGCGCATATGATGATTCGGGAATTAAGGAGTATCAAATTTATCGTAATAATAAACTTATCAAGACGGTATCAAATATAGGGGAGTACACAGATACAGGGTTACAACCTAATACAGCATATTCGTACAAAATTAAAGCGGTTGATATAGCTGGGAATGCGGCTGAGAGTCCGACTATTCGTGTAACTACTAAGAAAAAGGATACTACAAGACCTGATAATGTAAAGGTGAGTGTAAAATCCATAACACAAGATTCTGCAACACTTCAATTAAGTGCACATGATGATTCGGGAATTAAGGAGTATCAAATTTATCGTGATAGTAAACTTATCAAGACGGTATCAAATATTAAAGAGTACACGGACACAGGATTAAAACCTGGCACAGCATATTCATACAAAATTAAAGCAATCGACACATTTGGAAATGCGGCTGAGAGTCCGATTATTCGTGTAACTACCAAGAAAAAGGATACTACAAAGCCTGATAATGTAAAGGTGAGTGTAAAATCTATAACACAAGATTCCGCAACGCTTCAATTAAGTGCACATGATGATTCGGGAATTAAGGAGTATCAAATCTATCGTGATAATAAACTTATCAAGACAGTATCAAATATCAAGGAGTACACAGACACAGGATTGTATCCTAATACAGCGTATTCGTACAAAATTAAAGCATTTGATATGGCTGGGAATGCAGCTGAGAGTTCGCCTATTCGTGTAACCACTAAAACAGGGGGGGCAGTATCATCAGGTATACCAGTTCAAGGTAAAATCTCATCTAATAACACCACAGATACTTATAAGTTTTCTACTAATAAAGATGGGGAAGTTTATATTACGCTAGATCAAACCACGGGTGGCTTTTCTATGTATCTCTATGATGAAGATGGAAATAGGCTAGGTGGTGACTATTATAGCTCTAGAGGAAATAAGGTTGTAATAAATAAAAATGTTTCAAAAGGAACTTACTATATTAAGATATCACCGTATGGATGGAGTGGGATTACAAGCGCCACTTATCGAGTGAAGGCAACCTATGCGTCAGCAATTAACAGGGATGCTTCTACTTTTGAACCAAATGATACAGTTGAAACGGGTATGTCTATCAGTTCTGGACAATTTTACAAATCAAACAGTGAATCCAACATTGATAGGGATGTGTATCAATTTACAACGAATAAGGATGGGGAGGTATACATTACCCTAGATGAAACAACAGGCGGTTATTCCATGTATTTATATGATATAAATGGAAAACAATTGGGCGGTGAATATTATAGTTCTAGTGGAAATAATATTGTAATAAATAAAAATGTTCCAAAAGGAACTTACTATATTAAGGTATCACCGTATGGATGGAGTGG
>NZ_NUQE01000103.1 GCF_002582035.1 Bacillus pseudomycoides | reverse complement strand
TTAAGAAGTTAGGTGGGAGATAAACTGCCCGTAAAAGCCCGATTGGTTCAACTAATAATCAGTGGGGGATGAAGAAAACCCCCACTGATTAAAGTTTCACTTTATATGAGCATGATTCATTAATGGAGGATATCTACTATGAAATCTAGAAAACTACTTGCGTCACTTTTAGTCAGTATAGGTTTATTAAATATCGGACAACTACAAGTATTCGCAGAAACTAAGAAATCTCCTATTACAATTGACGGGAATTTTTCTGATTGGAATAATATGCCGTATGTTTCGGATACAAAAGGTGATGTGCCAAATGGAATGAATAATGAAGATATTACGGGTGTTAAATATTATTCTGATGGAGAATATTTATATTTGTATGTAGAAAGACAATCGGCAGGACATTCTAAGCAAGATGGCTGGACATTTCACGTGATTTTTCCAGATGCGAAACAAGGCGGGAGAAGTAACTCGGAATCCATTGAGGTAGATGGTAAATGTCAAATGATTCGATATCATTATTCAATTGTAAATCTTATTAGTGGAGAAGGAAATCAATATTCTATAAGTGTAGATTCAGGAAAATACCAAGAACAAACCTTTTCTGTAAGTAGTAATAAGAAGGAACTAGAATTCCGAGTTCCCTTAAAAGAATTTGGTTTAGATGGGCAAAAAGAAATTCGCTTTGCATTAAAATCCAATGTAAATGGAGAAGTTTGTCCAGCAAAAAATACAATTGACTGGGTTCCAGACGGAGGTGGCTGGATCACCATTGATAATGGTCCAACATTATGGCAATTCTCTGCAATCATAGGATTTGGAATCGCAGGATTTGCAGCATATCGCATCTTTCGTTTTCAAAAGCGAAATAAAAACTAGTCTAATAAACGACTAGTTTTTATTTTATGCATCAGATGAGAAGATTACTAGATTTAAAATGAAATGATTTCCAAATTTTCGATGAAAAAATTAGAATATTTTGGTATTATTAATTTGTAACTTTATATATGGTTATTGCGTTAATTGTGAGCAAGAATAAAACGTGCTATGATATTTGTATTCAAAATCTGTAGTTAGAGATATTTATGAAGTGAAGTTCTTGTCAGTTAGGTTTCCATTGATTGGTTGCTTAATGAATGGAAAATTTACAAGCATAATCATTATCTCTATATTTTAGAGAATATAGAGATAATGATTACTTCTCGTTAATTATAAAAAAGGAAAACGTATTGTCTTGTTATTGAGAGAGGAAAACAAGGAGAGATAAAGCATGATAGAGCAGCAAAATCTTGTGTTACATGATTCATTGCTCCAAGGAGCGATGAAAGCATTGCAAGATATAAAATTTGCTTTAGATGAATCATCAATTGTTGCTATTACTGACCGGGATGGTTATATTACATATGCGAATGACAAATTTTGTAGAATTTCAAAGTATACAAAAGAAGAATTAATCGGACAGAATCATCGCATTTTAAATTCTGGATATCATCCAAAGTCTTTTTTTAAGCACTTATGGAAGCGCATTTTAAGTGGAAGAGTTTGGCGTGGAGAAATTCGTAATAAGGCAAAAGACGGGTCCTATTATTGGGTAAATACTACCATTGTTCCTTTTCTAGATGAGAGCGGAGAACCATATCAATTTGTTTCCATTCGAAACGAGGTGACAAGACGCAAAGAGATGGAGCAACGGTTAAGGATAGGGGAAAGCCGTTATCGTCAATTAGCATATCATGACATGCTAACGGGTTTGCCGAATCGTTTACAATTAATGGCATTAGCAAATAAGCGCGTAGATAAAAAAATACCGTTTAGTCTCATTTATTTTGATTTAGATCGTTTTAAATTGGTAAATGATACATTGGGACACGCGATCGGGGATTTATTACTAGAAGAAGTGGCATCACGTCTCTACTGTATATTAGGTGATGCGGAAGTACTTTCAAGATTTGGCGGAGATGAATTTGTCTTGTTAACGCCGAAGAATACATTAAAAGATCTACAACAGTTAGTAAGTTCAATTCTTTCTTGTTTTCAAGCACCGTTCATATTAGATGGAAATGAAGTATATGTTTCTGCTAGCTTGGGAGTATGTTCATATCCAAAAGATGGTGAAGATATAGAGTCCTTATTAAAAAATGCAGATTTATCTATGTACAGTGCGAAAGAACAAGGAAGAAACTCCGTTTGTTATTTTACAAATGATTTACGAGCAAAAATGAACCGGAAAATGGAAGTCGAACTTGTATTGCAAAAGGCAATTCGTGACGAAGAATTTAAAGTAGTCATGCAGCCAATTATTGATTTACAAACAAAGCAATATTCTGGGGTGGAGGCATTACTACGTTGTTATACGGAAGAAGGTCCGATTTCTCCTTCTGAATTTATTCCAATTGCAGAAGAATGTGGATTGATTTCAAAATTAGGAGATTGGATGTTAGAGCAATCGTGTAAAATATTTAAAACATTGCCAGCATATACAGAAGGTTTACAGTTATCTGTAAATATATCCATTCAACAAATTATGCAAAATCGTTTTATACCTAATCTGCGTAGTATATTAGCACGTACTTCGTTTCCGCCAAATAGATTAATTTTAGAGATTACTGAGAGTATTGCGGTAAGTCAATTTGAATATATTATTGCTGCTCTTCAAGAATTAAGAAGTATGGGAATTTTAATTGCGTTAGATGATTTTGGAACAGGGTATTCATCATTATATTATTTAAAACAGTTACCACTTGATATTGTAAAGATTGATCGCAATTTTATTCAAGAATTTCATCATATGGAGGCACAAACTGAAAGAACGCTTGTAAAGTCGGTTATTGACATTGCACATAGTTTAAATATGAAGGTTGTTGCAGAAGGGGTAGAAACTGTTGAACAAGAAACGTTACTACAATCAATGAGATGTGACTATGTACAAGGATTTTATTATGCGAAACCGTTAACAGTATCAGAATTAAAAAATGAATTTTAACCGAAAAACACTAGCTCTTTAGGGAGCTAGTGTTTTTGAATTTAACTAATTTTTTTATCAAGTGTTTCTATGCTTTTTTCAGTGGTATTTTTCATGATAAATGGATAAAGAACTAATCCAATTACGAATAATCCTATTCCTAGTAAGAAAGTTTTTATATCAGCTGTCCCTGTTTTGATAACCCAAATTGAATATATAAGAGCAAGTACTGTGATGACTCCGTCAACTTTGCGAGAGCCTTGCATGACGTCATATGTTTCGCCAGTAATAATGAGCTTTAATTGATACAATGTTGAAACAAGATATGGAATTAAATAAGCAAGCGTAGCAACAACAATTGCAAAGGTATACGCCTCTGATACTGAACCAGAAATAGTAGAGAATAAGAATATTTGTGTCATGATATTTGTTAATAATAATGAGTTCGTTGGGCTTCCTTTTTTATTTGTTTTTCCAAAGAAAGCTGGAAATAACCCGCTTTTTGCTGCTTGATATGGAACTTCTGCGCTTACAACAATCCAACCGACAGTAGAACCGAATAGAGAAACAAGTGCTAGAAATGCCATAATATATGCACCTTTATTACCGATAGCCATGCTTAATGCATCAACCAATGGTTTTTGTGATTCTTTTAGCACATCTTGTGGAAGAGCACCCATTGTTAACAATGTAATTGCTACGTAAATAAGAAGAGCAATTACTAATCCGAAAATCGTTGCTTTTTTTACATCGCGTTGTGACTTTGCGCGGTTTGAAAGCATAACGGCTGACTCAATACCAATAAACGCCCAAAGTGTTGAGATGGCAGCAGCATTGACTTGTCCACCTAATGGAATAGATTTTCCAGCTTCATTCATAAAAGTTTGACTATCGCCGAAATTAGCTGCATTAAAAATAAATAATGTAATGATAATAAACATTGTAAATCCAATAATTTTTGCAACAGTTGCAAGTAAATTCATATTACCAGCACGATCAATATTTTGAGCAAGAATATATTGAATGCCCCATAGCATAATACTACATACAGCAAATGTTAAGGCTTTTCCAAGCTCTAACGAAAAACCATTTGTCGTGAACAAAACTTGTTTACTTTGCATAACTGGGAAAAACGTAGTTAAATATCCTGCAAATGAAATAATGACAGAAGCTGTTGCAGCCCAGTTTGCAGCCCAGTATCCCCATGCCATGCTATAACCAGCAACTTTACCAGCTTTTGGTGAAGTGAACATTGCTTGAGCATAGCTTTGCGGACCTGCTTTTAAATTTGGTTTGCGCATTGCTAAGTTTCCAAATACGAGTGCAATCATAAATACCCCAAGACCGGTAATTGCCCATGCAAGTGTGGAACCCATTGGTCCTGATACTTGTGCTAAATTTGCAGGAAGCATAAATACGCCGCCTCCAACCATATTTCCAACAACAAATGCTGTTAAAATCCATAAACCCCATTTTTTTGGTTCCATGATTGTGTAACTCCTTTTTGTAATAGTTTTTTTGTTTTATTATTTTTCGTACCTAGTGTTTTTTGGAAATAAAAAAGAGCCATGTAGATAAAAAATACCTACATGGCTCTTGATCCAACGTAGGTACAACGGGAATAGCCCTTGTACCTACGCGTTTTTTTCCGCTAGGTTCAAGGGTTTACGTATGATGATGTTGTTTTTGTGCAAATGTAACTACAGTTGTATAAGTAAGCATAGCTCTTTGCTCCCTTTCTCCTCTGATTTTGAAGTAAGTATACTACATGTTTTTTAGAAATGGAAGAGAAAAATACAATTTTTTTCATAAAAATTCATACTGGTGCTTAAATATTTATCCTGTTTTTCTTACTGTTTGTAAAATAAACAAGTTTAGGAATCGATTTTTAACATACTGTAATACAAAGAAAATAAGAAGGTGACAAGGTTTTATTCAAAATGATGAGCTAACATGAACAAATCTTGGTGATATTTTCATAAATAGGCTAGATATTCATGAAATGAAAAAAGAAGACGGAAAGTATGCTTTCGTATTTATATCTCTTTTTACAGGGAATAGTAAGGTTGTTGCTAAGCGTTTGTAATATTTTTTGATGAACATGGAGGAAAATAAATGGAAAATAGGAAGTCGGCTAGATTTCTTGTTGGGGGAATAATGTTTGTATGTGTTGTCCTTTTTAACTTTTCAAAACCAACATACGCTTATATTCCTTCTGAAGATCAAATTGTAAAAAGCAAACCAAATCATTATGGAACTGAGGAAAATCAACCGGCATACGATATTTGGGGACAAACGATTTCGCAAAAAAAGGCGAATGAGTTGTTGAAAACGAATG
This sequence comes from Bacillus pseudomycoides, assembly GCF_002582035.1. Lineage (GTDB taxonomy): Bacteria > Bacillota > Bacilli > Bacillales > Bacillaceae_G > Bacillus_A > Bacillus_A pseudomycoides_B. The sequence continues at coordinate 5,125 of NZ_NUQE01000103.1, read as the reverse complement.
AAGGCAAAATGTTATTATCACCACAAAACGGAGCAGTGAAAATTGACAAGAATTTATTAAAATTGGGGAGAGAGTCTTTTTATGAAGAAACATTTGGAAATGAAGTGTTTCTTACAGACATAATGGGTATTTTAAATGGTGCGTTAACTTTAGAAAATATTAAAAAAGCAATTTACGACTTGCATGGAAAAGGGACAACAAATTTACGTGTTGAACTGGCGGAAACTGTGAAAATAGGAGATAAAACGTTTGAAAAAGGAACAAAGGTTGATACTGGTTTAGATGTTGCAAGAGGTTCTAATGAAGTGCTAGGGATGCCTATTATTAAGTCTGAAGGAAGAGAGAAGATAGGAGTAAGCTGTGCTGCATGCCACGCAACGGTAACTAGGGATACAAAAAAAGTGATTGAAGGTGCTGCAAATAATGATTTTAATGGCGGTCTCATTTTAGCATTAGGGACAAATTCAGCAGCTTATTTTTCTCGTGCAGAAATTAAGTCATTACAAGACTATATAAAAGATTTAGGGCGAACAGTAGTAACTTCTGATGGGAAAAAAGCCCCGCTTCCTGATCCAGAGATGATAGAGGAGACTGTAGATCGTACTTTATTAAAATGGCCAGGAGGAAACTTTGATGCGAGTAGTGATTTGGTGAATAATCCAACACAAATTCCAGATTCTTTTACATTTGGAGATCATCCTTATGGGTGGAATGGGTTTGCACAAGCTGGTCCGTTTAAAGGGCTAAGTGTAATTAATAGTGCTGTAAATATTCAAGGATCAGATTTAACGACATTAGCACATGCTAGTCCATTCCTTTTTAAAATCGACAAGGAAGTTTATTTAGGAACAATGTTACAAAATGCAGCGAATCCAAAATATCGATATGATCCTAAAAGTGGAAAGAAACCATCTGAGTTTTTTGCTTCAGTTGATCCGACTCCAGAAGTTCCAGGGGTAAATGAGTTAATTATGCTTCCGACATTTCCAAGACCGTCTTTAATCTCTCCTAACGGCTTATTATCAAGTTCTCCTGGCTATCGGGTAATGGAACAAAACAACGGAATGTCGGCATTACAAAATACATTTGTTTCTCCGAAGCCCCCATTATCTGTTGATGAAAAGACGATAAAACAAGGGAAGAGTGTGTTTGCACGTGCAGGTTGTATTACTTGTCATGCTGGACAAACCTACACAAATAATCGAATTATCTCAGTTAATGAAATTAAGACTGAGCCATCAAGAGCGAAATCATTTGAAGCGATAGGTAAAAACTTAGCAGATCCTATCATATATTCACCGGATACACCAGTACCTGTACCGAAAGGAGCGAAACAGTTAAAAGTTCCGGCCTATTCGTTAGATAAAGAGAAAATCGATTTAGCATATATGTTAAATGGTTCACCTGGTGGTTACAAAGTTCCAAGTTTGTTAGGGCTTTATTGGGGAGCGCCATATTTACATGATGGAGGCGTTGCGGTTGGCCAAAACGTGGAGAGTGAACTAGGTATGACAGGAACGGTATCAAAAGGAATTGACCCTGATCCATTTAACAGCTTGCGAGTATTAATTGACCAAAACTTGAGAAGAAAAGTAATCGAGGCAAACAAAAATTCAAAAGATTTACAAGACGCACATATTACGGGAGAAGGACACGAATATTGGGTAGATTCTGCTACAGGTTTTTCAAAACAAGAGCAGGATGCGTTAATCAACTATTTACTCACATTAGAATGAAAACTCCCTCCACTTATCTCCTTCGGATCTTGAAGTGGGGGTTTCTCGTGTATCACCTTCAAGAGATGCTTAACACGAGTGGAGTTGACACAGCTGCCTGATGGCACAACCCCTCTATTCCATCGGCAAACGCCTTTGGAACTGCTTTTTTTAAGATGTTATAGGAACCATTCACATCTGCGTTTAGTAATTTGTTTTCTTTCGTGCGATACAAGCCACGTGTGATCCGTTTTCCACTGAATACAGGAATGTCTTCCTCACCGTAAGTGGGGATCGTATCATTGTCTAGAAAGGATGCTTTACTTGTATACGATTCTTCCACGACTTGTACAATAATACCTTTTCGTTTTGCTTTATAGGTGATCATTTCAATTAGGCGATTGTGTGGGATATGGCAGAACGATTGATTCTGTCGTTTTCCCATATCATTGTTTTGTTTCCATGATGTATTTTTCCCAATCACAATCATAGAAATCTCATGTTGAACTGCGAAACGAACAATGTGGTAACTGATTTTGTGAAAGAAATCTTTTATTTTGAGAAACCGTTTCTCATGAAGTCTCTCTAAACGCTTTGATGTGTGTGGTCCTTCTTTTGGTTCTTTTCCATGACGAAGAATACCCAGTAAATGAGCCTTTTGCTTGTTGTAGTATTGATTGATGCTTTTGATGACATTGCCTTTTACTAACACAGGAGTAGCCCCTGTATTCGTTGTGATAGTTGCAATGTTAGTAATCCCTAAATCAATACTCATGTAGCGGTGGTTATCTACATACTCAGGTAATATCTCAGATTGTTCTGTCACAATTTCCACCTTAAACTTCCCATAAGCAGGAGAAACACGTACCTCTTTGAGATTGCCAATCCGCCCAAACAATTTACCGATATTTAATTTTATGCTTGTTTTTGGAAAACGAATGTACTTATCTTGGAGTTTACATACTTGATTTGTGAATACAATTTCTTTCATAGATGATTTGATATACTTTGGAATGCGAGGTCTGCCCGTAAAAGTGGAAGGATGTTTTTGGTATGCCTTGATGGAAGCGAAGAATGATTTCCAGTTTTGATATAGCTTCTTCATAACTGCTTGATTTGTTTGCGCTGGCAAGTTCATATAATCTTGTTGTTTCATTGTTTTAAACAAACAATCTAAGAAATGATACGATAAGAATGATTTCTCTTTTGTCGGTAATGTAAACAAGTTACATTTCATTTCTTTTTGTTCTTTAACAGGTTTTTCTTTTTGTTTTTGCACGCGTTTTTGGTATGCATGCAGTTGATTTTCATTCATGATTTCAATATGTGTTTGTAATGTATGAAGAACTTCTTGTTGAAGTGGCTGTAATGGTTTCTCAGTACGTAAGGCCGTATACACTTGGCGAATATAGAAGTTTGTTGTATTGTAGAGATTTTTTGCGTTTTGACACATTTCTAGGAAGTAAGAGTATAACTTATGACCTTTCTTAATCCAAATTTGATAGGTTGCATATTCTTTTTCTTTTGTCATCATTTTCACCTCCTTCTTTCCTTCATGATACTACAAAACAGTCGAAAGGAACATATATTCGCCATGCTACGAAAATATTTTTACAAATGCGATGGCAATTCATCTCCACCTTAAACTGGGCTATGCCCTACACGTTTTGAAGAGGGAGTTTTCTTTCCAATTTTCGATAAATAATCTATTTTTAATCCCGCTATTCGCGGATAGGAAGACCCAAAATCTTAAGATTTAGAGGGAAGCGAAAAAGATAGGTGGAAGATGAAGAAACCCCCACTCATGGAAGTTTCATCTTATCCATTTATAATCACTCCACCGTTTACATGAAGAATTTGTCCTGTCATATATGAGGAGTCGTTCGACGCCAAATAAACATAGGCAGGTGCCAGTTCAAAAGGTTGTGCAGTACGCTTCATTGGTGTAATGCTTCCAAATGTTGCATAAATTTCTGGCGGAACACTTGAAGGGATAAGAGGGGTCCATACAGGTCCTGGAGCAACGCCATTGACCCGGATTCCTTGATTAATGACTGATAATGCTAACGAGCGGGTAAATGCAACGACAGCTCCCTTGGAAGCGGCATAATCAATCGCGGGATCAAGTCCGTTGTATGCGGCGAGTGAAGCCGTATTGATAATAGAGCTTCCATTTTTTAAATAGGGCATGGCTGCTTGTGTTAAATAAAAATATGAAAAAATGTTTGTTTTAAAAGTACGTTCGAGCTGCTCTGCTGAAATGTCGCTGATACTTGCTTGTGCATGTCCTTCTCCCGCATTATTGACTAGGATTTCAAGATGGCCAAATACTTCCATTGTCTTTTTAACGACATAATGACAAAACTCGGCATCCCCAATATCACCTGCGATTGTCAGGCATTGTCTGCCCAATTGGTTCACTCTGTTTTTTGTTTCGGATGCATCCCCATGCTCATTTAAATAAACAATTACAATATCCGCCCCTTCTTTTGCGAAAGCAATGGAGACAGCCCGGCCGATCCCGCTGTCTCCACCAGTAATGATGACGACTTTGTTCAATAGTTTGTTGCTTCCAGAATAATTAGGATTTTCGGAGATAGGTCTTGGAATCATCAAAGATTCAATACCCGGCTGCTGAGGTTGGTACTGCGGGGGAAATTCGATTGGAACTGTATCGCACTTTTCTACAAACCCAAAATACTCAAACATAATAAGCCAACCCCTTTCGGTTATATGTGATTTAACATATTCTTAAAAAGATTATAGGTGCATGCCCATGCCCTGTGTCTTGGCTTTCAATTTTTTCGACCCATTCCCTGTCTGTGTAAACACGAAGTTGGACATCATTATGCACTTCCATTTCAGTTGTGATTTAGGCTGTTATTTGAAGTTTTCTCCACAAAAATATAAGGACATATAACCTTTTTTATCATATCTGGCGAGAAGACCTCCACCTCAAGCGCGAAGTGGTAGGTGGGGGGAGTTCAATTGATATTTTCATGATAAATATTATTTAGAAATTACTGTAAATAAAAGGGAGATATGATAATCTTATAAGGAGTGTTTTGTTAAGGAGTGGGAGCTTGCCGTATGTCGTACATATTTTAAGTATTTTCATGATTTGCGTAGGGGGAATTAGTGTATATCGCTCTCTTAAATATAAAGGGTATGGAGCGTATTTTAAAGTGAAAAAATTGAAAATTCCGTTATGGATTATTACGTTAGGGGTTTCACTATTTGTTATGAGCATGGGGATTTGTGCGCTAATATTAGAGGAAACATGGTAAGGAATATAAAGATAAAATATATGATTGTATTTATTTAGATGAATTATGAAAAAATGTTTATCCCGCATTAACGGGCAGTAAGACTCCCACCTCAAAGTTCAGCGAAAGCATTGTCCAGCTCTA
>NZ_NUQE01000102.1:26931-31877 GCF_002582035.1 Bacillus pseudomycoides | reverse complement strand
TCGGATACCGAAATTAGAAAATCGCCTTCGGAAACAACTGATTTCTGTATGTCTAAAATTGCTTCGGCATCTTCTATTTTTCCAATACGAACAATGTAACTATCAATGTCTTTTGAAATTGACAACTATCTCCCCCCTAATTAAATAATTTATTTATATTCCATATCCTTTAATAATATCCTTTTTGAACTAACCCGCCTTCGTTAGGTTAAGTACACTTCTTCACAATCCTCTCAGTATATTTAAACATAAGTATCAAATTTACTTGTTGGGTGCTATTCAAAAAACTGGCCCTTTAGTTGAGTAACTTTATTGCTACTCAACAGTTCCTTAATCCGCCTTTCAATTCAGATCTTCTTTTCATTTTTCACTATAAAAACACCCCTTTAGATAAACAGATCCAAAGGGGGCAAAACATCGCGTCTTTTTTATAAACATCGTGACTTTATTTAAAAGCGACAACTATATTTTCAAACACCACTCCTAAAAGACATTATTGCATGCCACTTCCTCGTTAGGTAGGATAAGATATCAAAAAAATAACCCCTTGGAGACCAAGGTGTTATTTTTGCTCTTGTGATATTTTCTCTGCAATCCGCTCAAACTCAGCTTGAATTTCATCTTTAAGCAAATCCACTTTATCAAAATCCATCGCTGCTATATAAATTCTCTCTAGTTTGTCACGTGCAGATTTCGCCTTCGCTAAATAGGACATCGCTTCATTCATTTTTTCTCTATAGCGTCTTGATACATCTTGAATTTCTACTGCATACTTCTCATCTGTTCCCGGTGCAATAATAAGCTTATACATATCAACGATTTCATCACTCTCACGTGTCGGAAAATATTCATGAGGTGCTGTACTATCAAAAATTACAAAACCAAGTTCTCTTACGATGACCATATCAAGGCTATTTGGATCAAAGCCGCAATGATAGATCTCAACATCGAAGCCCTTCTCTTCAGCTGCCGCTGCTAATTTTTTTAACATCGTCGATTTCCCAGAACCAGGACGCCCCTTTATAAAATAACGCTTCGGTACATCTTCCGTTAAATTTGGAACAAAATCAACTGCGCCTTTTGGCGTTGCGGCTCCTAAAAAACGATGCTTTACATTAGCTTGTTTCGTACACGTTTTATCAGTAAAAAATTGCTGTACAAGCTGTTCTGTAAGCTCATTTGCTTTTTCAAAATTAATATGATCAATATAAAATTTCTCCCACTCATCATGAATCTCTAGCGCTCTCTTAAAACACGCATAAGCGGACTGAAACGCATTGCTCGCTTCTGATGTATAACGTATAATCTCATCCTTATGCACCCTAAGCTGAATAGAATCCCAAGCTACCCCTAAATTTACATACTCTTCTACAACACCTGGTGCTTTCGGTTCAATAACATGCGGTGCTGTTCCATCAACAATCCCAACCTTTAATGACGGAATAATTACACCATCAATTGAATTATTGTCAGACGAACAATGTAAAAATTCAATATCATACCCTTTATCCACCCACTCACGACCAATCACTTTCATAAGCGAAGATTTTCCTGTTCCAGGTCCACCTTTTAAAATAAACAACCGGTCTAATCCCGTTAAGTTCTCTTCATATAAACTGTAAAATCCCCTTGCTGTATTACCGCCAGCATAATAATTTTTTATATGTCCTGTCACTGCCTTTCACTCCTTTGTAAGCAGTTTCACTACATAAGCTACAATATGCAAACAGGGAAGAATAGGTGAATACCCAGCTAAAAATAAAGTGAAACTTCCATTTGGTGGTGCTTTTCCTTCGAATGGTTAGTTGAACCAATCGAGCTTTTACGGACAGTTAGCCCCCGCCTATCTTCTGTAGAAAAGCTGAAGCGGCTCGCCCAGAATCNNGCTAGAGCTGGACAACGCTTTTCTCTGAATCTTGAGGTGGGGCCTACCGTCCGTTAATGCGGGATCAAAAAAAAGAGGAACTCATAACAGTTCCTCTTCACCTCTCATTATTCATTTCTATATTTCCTTCTCCAGGAATACAGAAGCAGACTAAACATAACTACAGTTTGCAGCATAATCATTGCCGCATCCCAAAAATATAAATTCGATATTGGTTTTTGTAAGTTAGGAATAGTTTGCTTTATCATATACACCAATTGCGGAATATAAAACATAACTGCCAATGTAATTGTTACAGTAACGCCAATAATATAAAAAAGGCCATAAAAACGAACAACCTTCTCTTCACCATTAAACAATTCACTATTGTTTACACGGAGTTTTGGAACAAACAAACCTTTTATATAACGCTTTCCATTTTCCATTAAATTATAACAAGCTGTCATATTCTCAAACACATAATACAAATCTGTTTTCATATATATGCAGCATTGATATATCATACGTAAAGTAGTATCAAATACAATAAGCGCAAGAATCCCTGATAATACGTGTGAATTGATTGGAAAAAGAAGTTGAATTATTAAAGCAATAAATAAAATAACTGTATCAAAACTCATTCCCGCTAAATACAGAATGTTTCTCTCTTTAGCAGGCAACTTCCAAACAGATGACATATCTGTTTCAAGTACAACAAAAAACAACCGGTGCCCAAATTCAACCTTTGTCGGAAGATCATATGCCCTAACCGCAAACACATGCCCCATTTCATGAATAAACACCAAAACAAATGTAATGAAAGTCCAAACCAAAATATTAAACGTCATCACATCAAACACGAACAAATCTTTATAGTTTGGCAATAAAGATGGATTTACGATAAACAGACCGATATTCACTACAAAAAGAATCGTATAGAGCAGCATTGTCTTTTGATTAAAAAAGAAGCGGCCAATTCTTGGAGAAATCCATGAAAACTCTAATTTCTCCTTCTCTTTCTTACAAACTATTTCCTCACCATCTACTGCTTGAACGAGCTCTAAATCTAGCAGTTGCTGTGTAAAATCAAGCATATCGACGTCTTCTTCAGGATACTGTTCTTGTAATTTCTCTTCTACTTCTCTTAAATTGAATCCCTTTTGAATCATGGTAATTGCATCAATACAGATTGGAGGCATTTCATAAAATTCACCAGTTACTGCATCTTCAACAATGTAGTTTTTTTGATCTTTACGGATCTCTATGTTATGTAATATTATGACTGATTTGTATGTTAGTTTCATCGTGTTCACCTTTTTTCATAAACACTTCAATGGATAGAAAAAAAGTTACTTAAAAGGGATAAATTCCCCACCCTATACACCACCAACACGTTGTTTTCGCTTTTTTTAGCTTACGAATTTTCATGATTCCACCTCCTTTAATAAAGTGAAACTTTAATCAGTGGGGGTTTTTTTCATCCCCCACTGATTATCAGCCCTCACCAATCGGGCTTTTACGGGCAATTTATCTCCCACCTAACTTCTTTAGAAAAGCGGAAGCGGCTCGCTCAGAATCGCAGGACGTTGGAGCCCAAGGCAAAGGGGCTCTTTTCGCCTCGGCCGAGGGAGCGAAACGACCTGCGATTCTAGCCGCTAGAGCTGGANNGGAGTATTACTGCCCGCGAATAGCGGGATAAACTACTTACTTATCTTCCTTACAAGATAACTGTTGATGCGTTTCTTTCCAAGCTGGGTATACCTCGTGAAATAGTTCTACTAAATCTGGATCAAATTGTGTTCCTTTTCCATCAATAATTCTCTTATAAGCTTCTTCCAAAGGAAGTGCAGATCGATAAGATCGCGAGGATGTCATGGCATCAAAAGCATCTGCAACTGCTGTAATGCGAGCTAATAATGAAATCTCAGTTTCTTTTAATTGATCTGGATAACCATTTCCATCCCAACGCTCATGATGAGAACGAATCACACTAATTCCTCTTTGCATACCCTCTACTTCTTTAATAGCATCCGCTCCAACGGTTGTATGCGTTTTAATAATTTCAAATTCTTCACCTGTTAAACGAGAAGGCTTTGTTAAAATATAATCTGGAATATGTATTTTCCCAATATCATGAAGTAAACAAGCATAATAAAATTCTTTCAATTCATCAACTGTAAACTTCCCTGTTGCTTTCGCAAGTATAGAAGCATAAGCAGCGACGCGTTCACTATGTCCGCGTGTATAGTGGTCCTTTAACTCTAACGTTGCTATAACCCCTTTTACTAATGCTTCAAGCTGTCTATCATATGAAAATTTCACTGCTTCCACATAGCGTTGAAAACGTTTCAATAATATATAAGCAATAAAAGATAAAAATAAAATGGAAATAAGCGGTATCATGGTGATAGCTGATTGTAATACTAATCCAATCAAAACATATTTACTTATTATACCTAAGAACACAAACCAAAAAAATCGTGTGTTCACAAAAATAGGAGTAAATAAAATAGCAAACAATTCTACAATATTTCCACTTGTATATACTCTCGGATACATTAAATAACTTCCAATATCATTTATTATCGTAAGTGAAATATAAGTACCAAAACAAATGTATTTGATTAAGGACTCTTTATTTTCTTTGAAAGCATAATACATAATTGGTAATAAAAGGAGCATAATAATATAAAACCACAGCCCCATAAAACTCATATGTTTTGTACCACTTTTTGTAACATAGACTGGAAAAATATAATTATACAGAAAATCATATAATATAAAAATCAAATAGAATAGTGATACAAACCATTTTGTAGCTTGTTTCTCTTCATTTTTCAAAATGGAATTAATCATCAATTTTTCCATATACTCCCCCACTAGCTGTACGTACTCTAAGAAGTTTATGTTATTCATTTAAATATACAGCTACAAAGTTATCATAACCAACATAATATTTCGTCATTTATCGACATTTTCCTCTATTATAAATGAAATATTTTCTAAACAAAACAGATTGTTCCCTCTTTAACAAGACTTTTACATTTTATTTACTCATAATCATGTATAAAAAAACTCTTCT
>NZ_NUQE01000102.1:0-26915 GCF_002582035.1 Bacillus pseudomycoides | reverse complement strand
AGAAGAGTTTTTTTATACATATATTTATCCCGCATTAACGGGCAGTAAGACCCCCACCTCAAGATTAAGAGAAAAGCAAAGAAGATAGGTGGAGGATAACTGCCCGTAAAAGCCCGATTGGTGAAAGCTTTCCATCAGTGGGGATGAAGCTCCCCCACTGATGGAAGTTTCACTTTATTTTACCTTTACCGCTGGCAGCATAACTTTTACCTTTGTGCCAACACCAAGTTTGCTTTCAAATACAATCTCACCTTGATGTTCTTCAATAATTTTGTATGTAACCATTAATCCTAAGCCCGTTCCATTTTCCTTTGTCGTATAGAACGCTTCACCTATTTTATCTATTTTCTCTTGATTCATCCCGCAGCCTTCATCAGTAACACTCACTACAATCTGATTATCATGAGCTACATTCGCTTCCACAATAATATTACCACCATTTGGCATAGACTCTATCGCATTTTTAATAATGTTAAGAAATACTTGTTTCATTTGTTTCTCATCACAGTGTATGGAAGGTAATGCTTTATCAAACATTGTCGAAATTGTAATGCCGTATTGCGAAGCTGGCTGTTCTACAATATAAATCACATAAGATAAAATATCATTTATATTATGTAGTTTATATTGTCTCTTTTTCGGTTTTCCAAGAATCATTAATTCACTAACAATCGTATTCATACGTTCAATTTCTTGCACCATGATGTTATAATACGTAGCATCCTCAGGGTGTTTTTCTCTCTGTAATTGTGTAAACCCTTTTAATGCTGTTAATGGATTACGGATTTCATGTGCAATCGTAGTTGCCATTTTTCCAATAACAGCTAATTTTTCAGCTTGCTGTGCTTCTTCAAACATGTTTTGAATTGTACGTACATACGATTGAAATCGTGTTAATAGAATAAATGCGACAATTGCAAAAGTTACACACAGCACAATCGGTACAATTACATTAGATGTATGTAACACAATTCCTAAAAAAGCATACTTTCCAACTATACCAAGTGAAACTACCCAAAAATAGCGTTTGTTTACAAAAATAGGGGAAAATAAAAATAAGAATGGTTCTACAGCATTCCCGCTTGCAAATTGGTTTGTAGTTCCATAGTAAATCATTATATTATTAATACAATCTATAAAAATGTACCCTATTACAATAATGTACTTTACAACATAGCTATCTTTCTTTTTTATAAGATAAATAGCTATTAACAATAGCAGAAGCATGAAAACATACACCCAGAATCCTAAACTACCTTCTGGAAAACCAACTCCGTTACTCCCTATTCTTAGTTTTGGATACACATAATAATACATGATATCACTCAAAAAGAAGATCGCATAAAACAAACTTAAAAAAAGCTTTAATGCTTTCACTTCCTCTTGTATAAGTATCTGAGCTTTATTCATGTTAGAACTCCTTTATAAACAACAACAATTTTATAAATCATAAATTTATTTTATAAAAAATAAGTTTATAGAACTATTGACCGGTATAATTTATAAAATTATTGCGATTCTCTATGTTTAATTAGCAAAACTATCTCTATTTCAGAACCAACATTTATTACATGATTAAAACGGATTTTCCCTTGATGTTCATTCACAATTTTATAAGCAGCCATCAAGCCTAAACCGAAATCATTTTCTTGTTCCGTTCCAAAAAAATCTTTAATATTTCCCATCTTCTTTTTATTTATTTTTTGTCTCTCATCACCAATGTGTATAAGAATATGATTTTCTGCAATTATGTAAGTACCAATATTTATACTCCTGCCATATTTCATTATTTCAATTACCTTTTTTATAATATGAACAAACACATAATTCATCTGTTTTACATCACACTCTATATTCGATATCTCTTCAGAAAAAAATTTGTTTATCTTTATTTTTTTCTGAGAAATCTGCTGTTCTTCTGCCGCAATTGCATCTAATAATAACTGTTTTACACTATACATACTATATTGCTGTGACTTCGGTTTCCCTAAAATCATCAGTTCACTTATCATTTCGTTCATCTGTTCAATCTCTTCCATCATATTCCGATAGATTGGATCATGAGAATACTTTTCTTTCTGCAGTTGTGTAAAACCTTTTAAAGATGTTAATGGATTTCGAATTTCATGCCCCACAGTTGCAGCCATTTTCCCCATGACTCCTAACTGTTGTTTTTGCTTTGTTTCCTTGAACATTTTATTTATCGCTTCAATATAAGATTGAAAACGTACTAATAAAATATAGAAAACACTTAACAGTAAAATAATTACACCCATTACTATAAAAGCAGTTGATTTTTGTAACACAACTGAGACTACACTATACTTTACAAGCAAACTAACCGTTAAAACCCAAAAATATTTCTTACTCATGAAAATAGGCACAAAGAGAACTAGAATAAATTCTAATACACTCCAAATGCCAATATAGTTACTGTGTATAGTATACATCAATACAATATTAAAAAAGTCTCCTACTAGATATCCTATTAAATACACGTATTTTATAATATATGAATTTCTATTTTTCATACAATAAATCCCGATGAATAACATACATAAAATAATTACACATAAGCTAGCACTTAATATAACATCCTTCAAATGACCATATTCAAATGTATAAAGTTCACTAAACGCATTAGAAATTATAAAAGCACAATTAGTTACCCATAAAAATAACTTGGCACTTTTCCTCTCTTCCTGAAACAACATTGTACTCGGATTCACATTAGACTCCTTTGTAGGTTTATATAATTTAAAATAAAAATTGCCATTATTTCATTATAGCGATATAAAAATAACCTACAATCTTATATTTAAAATAAATTTTATAATTTATTACATTCCCCGTTCGAAATAGGCCTGTTTTTTATTCTACCAAATCACCGCTCAATATCCATGATTCAAAAGTAACAACATGCGTACTCTTCTATTAACAAATTGTTTACTAAACTTCATTTATTCACAGAAATCAAAAACACATAATATGACGTGATTTTTTTAACATAATGTATGTCTACAATGCATGCTCCCATCCTATTCTGAAAATGTATATATAGAAAAAAGACTAGGAAATGTCTCCCTAATCCTCATCTTTCACATCTATATCTTCAGGGATTGGTTCACTTAATATTTCTTCTACTAACTTTTTATATTTCTCCATTTGTTCTAAGTGCGTATTAAATTGCTCTTTATTTAGCAAGTACTGTTCTCCATCATGGACAGCACGAATGCGTTTTTGTTGGATTAAGCTTTCGATATACGATTCTGGCATACTTAAAAATTCAGCCGCTTCTTTTATTGTTAAATACAATATGTTCAGTCCCTTCTTATATAAGCAAAGTAAGTGAAATTACCCCTTTTTATCCCGCTATTTGCGAGTAGTAAGATCCCACTGATGGAAGTTTCACTTTATCTTCCATTCGTATAAACTTTACCACACTCACCACATCTTTGGGAGTTAACAATACAGATATATGTTCAAATTGTATTCTATAGAAATAAAAGATTAGGGAAACCAATCCCTAATCTTTTATTTTGAATGTTATTTATTTTTGACCGTATGTCTCAAACTTCTTCGCTAATACAGCTAATTCTTCCTCTGGCAATAGCTTCGGTTCCCCAATGCATTTCGTTTGATAGTAAATTTGCGCACAAAATTCTATCTCTTCTGCGACTGTAAACGCCATTTTAATATTATGTCCCCCTGCAATAAGTCCATGATTCGCAAGTAAAACAGCGCGGCGATCTACCATTCCTTCATATGCTGCTTCTGCTAATTCTTTCGTACCGAATGTTGCATACGGTGCACAGCGCACATTTGGGCCTGCAAAAGCTACTAAATAAGAAACAGCTGGAAGCTCCCAACCTAATGATGCGATTGTCTTTGCATAAGGAGAATGTGTGTGTACAAGTGCATTCAAGTCGTCTCTTTTTTGATAATAAATGAGATGCATATCAAGCTCACTTGATGGCCTTCTTGTTCCATCAATCACATCGCCATCTAGATTCAGTACAACTACATCTTCAGGTGTTGTTTCAAAATAATCTAATCCACTTGGACTCATCGCCACTAGACCTTGTTCACGGTTAAAAATACTAATATTACCGCCTGTCCCCTTTGTTAGTCCACTTATAATTAATTTCTTTCCATACTCTACAATTTCTTCTCTCTCTTTTTGCAGTAACATATACATCCTCCTCAGTGAGAAACTTGTTATGGCTAGTTTGTGAAATACATCACTGAAATACGAAACATCTGCGTACTCTGTCTTCTCAAGCATCTCAATCATTTTATTTCTTCTATCTGCCGGTGAATTAGACATGATAATCGATCCTCTTTTTTGTAGTTTCTTATATGTCTAATATGCAAAATTCATTATGACTGAAATAACTTTTTTAGATTCTCCGCAAACGGCGGACGTACAATGCCCTTCTCTGTAATGATTGCTGTAACATTCTCGTGCGGCGTTACATCAAATGCTGGGTTATACACCTTGCTATCTTGCGGTGCTGAATATTGTCCAAAACGGTTAATAACTTCAGAAGCATCGCGTTCTTCAATCGGAATTTCTTTACCTGTTGGTGTTTTCAAATCAATTGTTGGCGTCGGTGCCGCTACATAAAATGGAATGTTATAATACTTTGCTAAAATAGAAACTCCCAACGTTCCAATCTTATTCGCTACATCACCGTTTGCTGCCACGCGGTCACATCCTACAATTACTGCATCAATTTTCCCTTGTGACATTACCATCGCTGCCATATTATCAGTGATGACCGTTACATCGATACCAGCTCGCTGCAACTCTAACGCAGTCAATGTAGATCCTTGTAATCTCGGACGCGTTTCATCAGAATAAATTTTTAAATCCCAGCCTTTTTCCTTCGCTAAATACATCGGCGCTGTCGCAGTTCCGTATTTCGTTGTCGCCAAGGCACCCGCGTTACAATGCGTTAACACGCCTATGCCGTCTTGAAATAACGTAAGCGCATGTTCACCAATTTGACGGTTAATCTCCTCGTCTTCTTTATGAATCACCTTTGCTTCTTCTAACAATCTATTTTTCAACTCTATAATAGGTAAATGAATATTTTCTTTTGCGACGCTCTCCATTCTCTCAAGCGCCCAAAATAAATTCACAGCTGTCGGTCTTGATGTTGCTAAATAAGCACATACTTTTTGAACTTCATTTATAAATAACTCCATTGAATCTTCCGGCACTTCTTTTACTCCTAAATACACACCGTAAGCTGCTGAAACTCCAATCGCTGGTGCACCGCGCACCTTCATTACTTGAATCGCATCCCATACGCTCTCTGCTGTTGTAAAAGATTCATAGACAACTTCATTTGGTAATAGAGTCTGGTCTAATAGAACTAAAGCCTCATCTTTCCATTGAATCGGTATTAATTGCTCTGACATGATTTTCTCTCCTTACTTTGTACTAAGTGATAGTGCTTGTGTTTTTAACGTTTGTAAAAAATCATTGCCTGTTTTGTGCGTACTTGCTTGTAAAATAAACAATTTCGCAGCTTGTAAACAAATGCGTTCTGCCCTAGCACGCACTTCTTCATCTGCAATAAACGTGATATCCTTCACCTTTGCTAACCCAACAATACGGCGAATTAATTCAAGACCAGTAACAGCTGCCGTATCTTCTAATACAGATTGTAAATACCAACGATCAAATCCTTCTTCTTTCGCCATAATATCTGTAACATGCACATTCCAAGCTTCTAAGAACTTCACCGAAAATAGATCGATTATATCTGTAATCGTACATTCTAACCAGTTCATATATGTATCCTTCTCCGCACTAGAAACCATTGTTGCATCCGCATTTGCCCATGCAAATATTAAATTGGCTACAACGTTTCCAATGTCATATCCCATCGGTCCATAAAACGCAAATTCTGGATCAATTACCTTTGTAGAATCTTCTCTTACAAACACAGATCCAGTATGCAAATCTCCATGTAACAATGCTTGTGCATTTGTCATAAACGCAAACTTCAGCTTCGCTACTTCCATGCGAAGTACATCATCACCATATATATGCTCGCGAATCCAGCCTTCATTTAAAGAAAATAGCTCATTTCGTTTGTGATGATCTGTAAACGGCTCAGAGTACACAAGATCTTCTGTAATCTCACATAACTCTGGATTCACATAATTTTTCACAAGCTCTTTCTTCTCTTTATGATTCATGACCACATCCGATGTTAATAACAGTGTGTTCACCATAAAGGTCGTTAAATCATCTGCAAGTTTTGGAAAGATTTGATGGTTCATAAGCGCCGTTCGAAGAATCATATGATCTGATAAATCTTCCATTACACAACAATTCATTACATCATCATACAAATACACATCCGGCACGAGCCCTGATGCCAGCTTCCCCTCTAGCTGGAGAACATCTGACTCAATGCGAATACGATTCGTAGATAACTTAAAATCATCAGAAATACGCGCCGTATCTCCCGCTTGCTTCACGATAACAGAAGTTCCCTTCTCTTCATCCCAAACACGGAATACATAATTTAAATTGCCATCTCCAATTTCCTTACACTGCAAACACTGTGCATCCTCAAACATCGATACCTTTTCCATCACATACGGTATTACATCATTAGCTTTCATTAAAAAATACTTCGTGAACTTAGACATGGTTTCTCCCTCCATACTAAATGTAAGCGTTTTCTAAAGGCCGTAAAAGTAATAGATTGATAGTATTTTATTCAATCTATGTTATAAACTGTTCTTTTTGTATCATATTTTGTTCGAAATGAACATCTCGTTTTCATTATAGCTTGTTGGGGATATGAGTCAAACATTTCCCTTATACAAGACAAAGAGTTCTTTTTGTACCCAAAGGCTTCCTGTCCATTTTTAATACATTCCATTTCATTTACACAGTTGACATAATTTGATTAGCAATTATTATAGATATTTTGTTTTATTAACTCTATTGATTTTTGATGATGGGATTCTAACAATGTATCCCGCATTAACGGGCAGTTAGAACCCCATTGATGGAAGTTTCACTTTATCGATTTAACCTCACCTTCTAATACGCTAATCGATATATCAAAAACCGCTCATTTACATTTTGTTCATACAAACCTGGCAGTATAACTTCCTCTTTCAATTCAAACGAGGTTTGATTATCTAAAAAATAAATATAATCTTCTGATGGATAATATAAAACTAGCTCTACTTCCCGTTCTACTTTTTCCATCGAAAGTAATATGTTGTTGACCACGTTCATAAACACTTGCACTGAAAACGGATTAAAAAAGTAAAATTTATTATCAAGTGGATCAATCTCATACTCTTGCGCCAAACAGCAATGGAAATGAATTTTATCTTTACTTTTTTTAGTCTTCTTCAAATAGCTATCTCGATTTTCCATTGCTTCTTGATAGAAAGTCTCGTTCATTTCTATCCCTACCACAGATGCATGATAGAAATGATGAATATAGAAATTTAATCGCCCTTTTCCGCATCCAAAATCAACAACTCGATCACTACTTTGCAATTCGTATTCATTAAATAACGTTTCTAACGCATCATATGGTGTTGGCTCATAACGATGATAATGAAAAGACTCGTAGAACCCCTCTTGTTCTCCTACTGTTTTTATGTTTAGTACTGCATCATAATATTGTTCGTTCATTTATTGCTCCTTCTTTCTAAGAAAAGAATCCTAATAAAATTAGGATTCTACTTATCATTCTTTTCTAATCAAGCCACATATCATATTCACAAATTATATCAGACAAAACATGTATGGTATTAATAAAAACTGAAGAACATACATAGAAAAATCCATGCTGAGAACATTGATACGAATGCTATTCGCTTTCACATAAATGAAATATGATCTACACGATTTAAAAATAAATCTAGCTCATCTTCTGTTTTAAATTTGAAAGCATATCCATAATTTGTTCGCGTTTTTCCGTTTTTTATTTTCTTCGGAAATTTTTTCAATGCAGTGCTATGGTAGTCATTCTCACTTTTAAAACTTGAATGATTTTCAACAGTATTTGGGTCCATAACAATTGTTATATCTTTATTAGGTAGTAAGTATACGATTTCTTTACTATTAACATTTTCAAATTCTGCAGCCTTAGTGGTTTTATTTATTAAATGAAAATTATTTTTCAGAAAAACCTTATATAATTTCTCTATTACTTTACTTAGCTTAGTTGCTTCTTCATTCATTACTGCACTTTCGGGGCCTTGTAATATAACAAGCTCTCTCCAAAATTTCTCAATTGTATGCGGACCCACACCATTTAGTTTCATATGTAATGTATCCATTGGTGTTGTTATTTTCAAAAGAGAATCTATACCAATCCTTAAAAGCTCATCTAACAGATAGTTACATCCATTTACAGGCAAATCTCTAATAGGTGTTTCTGTAAGCTCACCTGTTACGAAAAGTGTTTCATTTTTAAATTGAAGCCGAACATGCGAAGCACCTTTTGAGGGTGCTAGAACTTCTTTAATAGCTGTTGCCGCTACTTTTGGTTGTTGTATGTTAACAGCTTTAGAAAGAAGTTCCTCAGTTTGCACCTGTCCTTTCTCCTCCCTAATCACTTCAATCTGTTGTTGAATTTCTGACCACATATCATCAATCTTTTGTAACGTTTGATCTAAATACGGTTTAATCAAACCATCTATATCCTTTACTTCTAATGGATTCGTTTCTGGAGCAGCCTTAATAGGTAACTTGTAAATAGGAGGTTCAAAATTGTAGTTCACATACACTTGCATATACCAGACACTAATCTCAAATAGAAACTTGTGAGCTTGCAATGCATCATGAATTTCTACCTCTTTTATATCATGCGTTGCTTTATTGCCCTTCTTTCTAATCCATTCTAATTTCATATAAATATCTTCTTCAATCGCATTTTGGCGGTATAATTTATGTATTCTCTCTGCGTGCTTAAGTGGATAGATATCCTCAAGCTCTTCTTCTTTACTAATAATCTTCACCAGCTCTTCACTGTATAAACGAGCCTGCATCATTGACGCATGAGGTTGATCCAACAGCTGATTTTCAATACGGTAAGCAAGTTCAGCTAAATCACTTGAAAATTGTCCAACAAATTCAAATAAAGAATGATTAAGCATCATCATATCTCCTTAATAACTGTATATTTATTAAATCTTACTTTTTTCCAATGACATATAATCCAATTTTATCATATCCAAATGTTTCGAACCTGTACCATATGAAAAAGCTACCCTAAAAGGACAATCATTTTTGACCTTTTCAGGGTAGCTTTCGTATCTTCAAATAGAAATAATGTTATTTTAAAACTTCCAATACCGTTTGCTTCAATATTTGCACGCCATCGATTATACAAGCGTGATCAAACGTCATGTGAGGATGATGTAATCCTGGCTTTAGATTCGCACCTAATCCTAGCATGGCAGCTTTTAAGTGTGGCTTTTTAACCGTATAATAATGAAAATCATCACTTCCTGCTGTAGGAAGCGGTGCAGTGCAGCCTTCTGCACCATATGTTTGGAGAATTCCCTTACGAAGGAACTGCTCCGCCTCAGCTGATACTTGTGCTCCAGGTGCGAAATCAACCCATTCATAAGAAATCTTTACACCCATCGATTCAGCTGATTGAATCACTTGTTCTATCTTTTTCTTTAACTCTTCCAACAGCGGATTGCTTTCTGCTCTTACATCTAACGCAAAATGACCGTTCCCTGGAATGATATTTAAACTTTCACCGCCCGCTTGACATCTCGTCATTTTAACAGAATAAGAATGTTGTGGGGAAAGCCATATATTTTTTAATCCAATATTAATCATCGAAATCACATCAATGGCATTCACACCTTGATGCGGCCGCGCACCATGAGCATCAGTTCCATATATATGAGCTTCTAAAAAATCAGCCGCTCCATGGCGAATGGATGGTGCCGCTTGCTTCAATGGTAATTCCTCTATTGGTCGTAAGTGAATACCAAATAAGAAATCCGCATCATCGACAACACCTTTCTCCACCATCTTCAAAGCCCCGCCTCCTTTTTCTTCTGCGGGCTGAAAAATAAAGCGAACCGTCCCCGTTGACCACTCCGCATCTTTCAACTGTAAAATAAGCCCCATCACAATTGTCATATGACCATCATGACCACATGAATGATTTGCTTTGAACTCCCCATCTACCTCTTGCCATAATGCATCCATATCAGCTCGAATGGCGACAACTGGTTTCCCGCTTCCCATTTCTGCAATTGCCCCAGGACAATCATCAAATGTTTTATAAGAAATTCCTTCTGCCTCTAAAAATTTTGTAATATAGGTAGTCGTATTATGCTCATGCCAACTCACTTCAGGATGCTCATGTAAATATTGAAAAATTTTATTTAAACGATTCTGCAAATCTTCTCTTTTCAACTTGATGCTCTCCCTTCTATACACAAAACAATTCTCTTAAGGCTGTTTTGAAATGACATTCACTCCACACTAAACAGCCTTTTGTTTTTCAAAAACATATTGAATATTCGTTTAAATGTCAAGTGATTCTTCTCTCAGTATGATGAATAAACTTTCCCTTTTCACCATATGCCGGACTGAATTTCACTGTATCCACCCTCCCCATTCTTTATGCGCTAAACCCTTTTAGTATCACTAAACTTTCCAAGACAGAAAGAATGACACTAAAAAGCTACATCAGAGACATAGTATGAAAAGAATAAATGGGAAGCTTTAGCTCATAAAGGGCACGAGGACGCCCTTGTTGATAGGGCATCTCCTCACCACAAATATTTGCATATCCTTGATCAACCAATTTCTTTAAAATACGTTCTGTCGTACGTCTTGTTACTTGTAAATACTCCGAAAGGTCAGCTGCCGTAAATTGAAGTGATGAATAAGATTGACTAAATTGAATGATTTTCGATAAATTTGCCGGACTCAGTTTTGTTTCTTTCGCTATCTTTAGTAGTTCTTGGTCATCATTTTTAAGGCTCTGCACTTTCTTTTCTTTTGGAAAAGGACCGAACAGTTCTTTTTCATCCGTTAATATATAACAACAACTTTCCATTTGATTGTTTGTTGCAAAACTTTGAGCAATCTTAGCGTTTTGTTCCGCTTCTTTTACTGTCCTCCCATAGCCAAATCCAAGCGCTATAAGATCTTTCGAATTGCACAAAAAGTTTTGAAGAGAACTCGTTTTTATAAATGCCTCAATATCACCACGCGTCGTATACAAAATGTATGATGTTTCATCTACTTGACGAATTGAACCGTGAATTTCACGAGCAAACATATCAAGATGCTCCATTGAAATATGGTTTGATGCCGGGAATGCTACCACACATGCTGCAACAGTCGCTGAATAACTCTTTGCTAACTGTGCTTTTGCTTTTGCATCTTTTAATCCTTGTATAAGAGCTTTTTTCGGATCAAGCATTCGCTGTGAAGGCACACCAAGTTCAATAAGTTTGTCATAGACAGCATGAACACTCGTTAATGCTAAATCAACCAATCCTGATTGATACCGAGAATAATGAAAATCCACAATCTCTTTTATTTCAAACATATTTGGTAACATGTCTTCATAATCCATAACGTGGGGAACCCCTGTAATCCCAATATCAGTGAAAACATTTGTAACGAAAGAGGAATTCACTAAATCAATTGAAATTCGCTCTGGTTGAATGTTTTTATGCTGTAAAATGAAAAGCAAAGAAGACGCAAGTGCCATTTCGTTTTGCTGTAAATACATACTTGGAATTCGTAATTGTTCTCGCATTTCTTTTGAAATATAATAGGGTAAAGCACCAGAGAAGAAGATCACATCACACGGCTTTAAATGCCGGATAATTTCTGAAGATTCTTTTGGATGAGAATAAACATAAGGTTCAATCTCTATATCTTCGACTTGGTGGGCAACAGACACAAGGTTCTGAATAGACTCTTGTGTACCAATAACCGCAATCTTTATCATCATTTGTTCAAACTCCTTATAACTATTTAACGACTATTTAACGACAACTATATCAAATGCCTAAAAGCATTGTAAACAGAAAGGGGCCTTTTCAATGAAAATCACAGCAATTCACCTTTATGCAATTCGTTTACCACTTAGAAATCCATTCGTTATCAGCTACGGCACTTACCCTGATATGCCTTCTATTATTGTAAAACTCGAAACGGATGAGGGCATTGTCGGTTACGGAGAAGGAGTAGCCGATGATCATGTCACAGGTGAAACATGGGAAAGCACCTTTCATGTGCTAAAGCACACATTAGCTCCTGCACTGATAGGTAAAAATCCAATGAATATCGAGAAAATACATGACATCATGAATCAAACCATTTACGGAGTACCTACTGCCAAGGCAGCAATTGATATTGCTTGCTTTGATGTAATGGGGAAAAAACTCGGACAGCCTGTATATCAATTGATTGGCGGACGCTATCATGAAGAATTCCCAATTACTCATGTTTTAAGTATCGATTCCCCAGACAACATGGCAGAAGAAGCTGCTTCCATGATAAATAAAGGCTATCAATCCTTTAAAATGAAAGTCGGAACAGATGTCAAAAAAGATGTTGAGAGAATTAAAGCTGTCCGTGAACGAGTTGGAAATGATGTCGCAATTCGCGTTGATGTGAACCAAGGCTGGAAAAACAGTGCAACGACGTTAACCGCATTACGTTCACTTAAGCATTTGGACATTGATTGGATTGAACAGCCTGTTATAGCCGATGACATTGACGCAATGGCTCACATTCGATCAAAAACAGACCTTTCTCTTATGATTGACGAAGGATTAAAAGGGCCACGTGAAATGCGCCAAATTATTCAAAAGCAAGCAGCTGATAAAGTAAACATTAAATTAATGAAATGCGGCGGAATCTATCCAGCTGTCAAACTAGCTCATCAAGCAGAAATGGCTGGTATTGAGTGTCAAATTGGTTCAATGGTTGAATCCTCTGTTGCCTCTTCCGCAGGATTCCATGTTGCTTTTTCTAAAAAAATCATTACAAGTGTTGAACTAACTGGACCATTAAAATTCACAAAAGATATCGGGAACCTCTCCTATGATGTCCCTTTTATCCGCTTAACAGAAAAGCCTGGATTAGGCGTTGACGTTAATGAAGATATACTAAATGAGTTAACTGCTTTTCAAGATATTGTTCGCTAGAGGGGGCAAAAGCATGAACATTCTTTATGAAGGAACGTTAAGACAAAACGAGCAACCATTCAAAGTTGTACCATTATCTTTTCACC
Organism: Bacillus pseudomycoides; assembly: GCF_002582035.1. Taxonomy (GTDB): domain Bacteria; phylum Bacillota; class Bacilli; order Bacillales; family Bacillaceae_G; genus Bacillus_A; species Bacillus_A pseudomycoides_B. Next base: position 13,635 of record NZ_NUQE01000102.1, on the reverse strand, counting down.
ACATCGAGCAAATTTTATCCGTACAAGACGATGTAATTGAGGCACTAGAAAACAAACAAAACTTACAGCCTCTTACATTAGAAGAATTTCAAAATATATTAACAGGAAATGGCTTAATGATCGGTGCTTTCGCAAACGAACAACTCATTGCGTTCCGTGCGCTCTTAATTCCACCTATCGATGAAGAGCATTTAGGATTGGATATTGGCTTACAAGGTGAGAAATTAGAACGTGTCATCTATCAAGAAGTCTCAAGCGTTCATCCAACCTATCGTGGAAACGGGATGCAGAAAATATTAGCGAAGGTCATTATGGATCAATTACAACAAACAGATAGCAAATACGATTATGTGTGCTGCACCGTTGCACCGTTTAATATTCCTAGTTTAAAAGACAAGTTCGCCCAAGGGATGGAAGTTGCTGCGCTGAAAGAAAAATATAGTGATCGGTTGCGGTATGTATTTGTGAAAGAATTACAGAGTGAGAGAAAAAAAGAATGGGTAAGCATAGAAAAACTTCTAATGAGTGACATTGCTGGGCAGAAAAAGGTGCTGGTGGAAGATTATCGTGGGTATGAGATGGAGTTTCGTGGTGGAGAATATTGGGTTTGGTTTGGGAAGTAAAATAACAATAGCGCATTTTCTAATATTATTTACGGTTCTGGTGCAAAAACTTTGAAGTATATGAAAATGGTCTATCAAACTTGGACATACTGATAGTACTACTCTATAAAAGGTGTGTGATCAGTATGGAAAAGGAGAATATATTTAAGTGGAAACATTATCAACCCGCTGTTTGGATTAAATGCTTAACAGGTAATTCCGTTAGGAATCCTTGATTCCTTTTTATTTATCATCTTTTTGCACCAGAACCTATAATACTCCCAACAAAAACTATCAATCTAATATAGATTTTTATTGTTAACTAATTTGAAAGTAAACTTTTAACTAAAAATTTACTTTCGATAATAAAAAAAGAAGATCAAGATATTTGATCTTCTTTTGAAATAAAAGTTTGCTTTTATATATTAAACCTCTTTTAACACTTTAATCCCTTTTACTACATTCCAAATGAAATAGTAAATATTTATGATAAGAGCAATAATCATAGTTACGCTTACTGCTATTCCAAGTCCATTTTCACTTAATGAACTAAATCCAATTGCTACAGATATAGCAAGGCCAATGATGACTGTTACCAAGGGAATGAGATGTGTCCATAATGCTTTTTTTGCATGATATTTTACTTCTTTTTCTACTACAAAGTAAGTAATGATCGGGAACAGAAATGGAGCAAAAAAGATACTAAAGTAGTTTAAAGAAGATAAGATGTTATTTCCTTTCATAATTGCCACCTCTTAAAAATTATTATGATTTCTTGTATTTTTATTATTACATTGAAATAGTATATGAACTATCTAATAACCTTACGTTAAGGTGACAGTTTTGTGAGATTTTATAAACAGAAATTATATTTATATATAAAATTATAGCGTTTTTAAATAAGAGTAAACTAATAGTTATTAGTTTACTTTCAAGTCCCCTTAAAACTTGACCTCATATCAAATCCTCTGATATCCTTAAAGTTAACAATAAAAGTATACATTCAAAACACTGTAAATAAAGAAGTCAAAAAAAACCACGAACAAATTAAATATTACTTTAAACTTTAAAACATTGTGGAAACAATGTCTTTTTTTATTATCATTCTCTAATTCAATTTATGATAAAATCTTTTAAACATCCTACAAACAAGGAGTCTTGTCCTATGGAAAACTTCTCTAAAAACTTATTAATTATATTTCTAATTTTAATATGTAGTTGTATTGTTTTCGGTATATAACATAGTTTTTATTAATAAAAAACAGGTGATAAATCCATGAACAAAAAAATACATCTCATTGATGTTCAACCTATAAGAACAAAAGAACAAATCGAAGATATGAAATGGGCACTCAAACGTCACTGTTCAAAACGAGACTATATTCTATTTCTAATTGGAACCCATACAGGATTACGTGTCAGCGATCTACTTCAAGTCGAAACTCAAACCATATTAAAATTAAAACGAAAAAAAAGAAAAGAATTCAAAATCAAAGAGGGAAAAACGAAGAAAGAGCGCATAATTAATCTCACTTCCATTTTTGATGAGGTATACACTTATGCCCAAACTTTAAAAAGTACCTGGTTGTTTCCATCTAGAAAAGGAGATCAACCCATTAGTAAAATCCAAGCGTATCGACAATTACAAAAAGCCGGGAACTTTTCCGGCATAGAATCCATTGGTACTCACACTATGCGCAAAACCTTCGGCTATTGGTTTTATAAACAAACAAAAGATGTAGCTATGTTACAAGACATACTTAATCACAGTACACCACAAATCACTTTAAAATATATAGGTATTAACAAAGAAGAAAAAAATAATATACTTGATACATTTTATATCTAAATTTCATTTTAAAATTCAGCAAGCGGACTTCTCTTTTTGAATTATAAAAATTACACAGATAAAGGGAATGCTCGTATACTGATCTATACCGCATTCCCTTATTGTAATAATTGTATGTCCACTATATTTTTATTCTTCCTTTTCAAAAATTAAAATCCAAATTTCTTAGTTTTCACCTCTTTCTGGATCCATCCCATTGTAATATAAACTCCTCATTAAATATCCGATTTATTAGCTGTCACCCCCATAAATCATAATAACTTTTAAAATAGTGATCTCAACTCTGTTATAAAAACAACAAATTAAATTTTTACAAAAGAAAACAGGTTGTTTTCTTTTATAGGGTGGAACAAAGAAAGAGTGGAAAAGCAATACACAAACATGCAAATCACATGGAGTGAACCAACCGATAAAAACTAAAAATTCCGATAATTTAATCGCTAAGGGTTTTCGTTTACTCTTTCTTTGTTATTATGAGTTTAACATTAAAAATAACATAAATCAACAAAAAATCACAAAATTATTATAATTTCGACATTTTATTCATCTCATACTAGGGGTAGAGGTAGCATCTCTTAAATTTGCCGCCATCTATTCAGAAAATCCTAACTTTCTAAACAGATTCCATCATAAGATATTATCAGCTTTCAATGGCACTTTAAGTGTCCAATAACTCATAATAAAATCAACGTTCAGTTATTAACGATATTTTATGTTATTGAACACTTCTGATTCGAATCAATGGGAAATAACCCTGATATCCTGAATATAATTTTCATTTATTGGACAGGTGGCGGTAAAATCGTTAGATGCTACCTCTTGTTCCATTAAAAAAATGTATTAGACTGAACTTTATTGATACAATCCTATTCTTTCTTCTATTCTCACCTCATCTCATAAAATAAAGATTTATTTTCTCCTTCCACCTTTAATTGTATACTCTCCCTCTCTATAACTTCGAGCAGCTCCTTAAGTAATATTGATAAAATAATTCATTGGACCAGCCCATTCGATGCTTTAGTTCAGTTAAATAGGCCAATATAATAATGGGACCATCTGAATTGGACTGAAAAGAAACCCCTCTTTCTTCCAGATCATTTGCTAATGGAGTAATCATTTCAGTATTTCCACTATGATAAATCGCCTCACCAGCGTTAGAAACTTCCTTCGCAAATTTTAATAGCCCCTTTTCATGCAGGTTCGCTTTTTGTGACTCATAAATGCCATACGCACAGCTGAATAATACATCGATGTCCTTCAACGTAAGCGTTTCTTTTCCAATAAATAAATTTTGTGTTTCTTTTTCGAACATCCTAATAATTGAAATGTCCTGCTTTTTTTCTTTCAAAGCATGCAAAATACTCATATAATACCATGATTGGTCACGTTTTCCACGATTAAAACGCGACCATACTTGATCACCTTCTCTTTCTACGTCCTCTTGAATAGATCGTAAGTTATGTAATTTATCTGCGACGATCAAAGTAATCTCTTCATTCGAACGGTGTGGAAGAGATAGAATGGTATGTTTTTTTCTTTCTTCCCATGACAACGATTTATCTGGTTCTGAAGCCGCCTTAACCAATCTCAACACTTCTTCGCCAAAATGCTCGCACAACCCAACCTCGGTTGTATTCGTATCTTCTAAAGTATCGTGCAATAACCCTGCAGCAATCACTTCATCACGTTGCTTTGCTTTCTGTAAAATGAGTGCTACTCCAAACGGATGTATAATGTACGGAATATTAGTACCCTTTCGCATTTGGCCTTCGTGCTTGATAGCAGCAAACTGCATCGCTTTCTCAATTAATCTGCTCATGTACCTCATCTCCTTTACCTTCATTTATATTCATAACATAAACACCGCTCAGAATAAAATCTTCCAAGCGGTGTTTACTCCTCCAACTACTAAAGCCATTCGATTTTACGAGATTCTTCTTTTACAGTTGCGTTTCTTTAAATTGAACAAGGTGATTCAAAAGATACATTCATGGAAATTTTCAATTCAAAAGACTGTATCCCTGAAAACTTAGATTCGGATAATGAATTTTCAGATGGAGGGAAAAAATATTATAATTATTAATAAAAAAGGTTTTGGTCCGGACCAAAACCTTTTTTATTAACTACTTTTCAATACTATTGAATCCAACAATATATGAGTTTATACAATGTCATTTAATATCATATAAAACGTGTACGCCTAACACGTAAATCCAGCTACCCCTCACTATTTTTCATCTATACTTTTCCTTTTTTGTAGATTAATTATATAACTGCTGAAAATTGATTCTTCTTTTTTTAATCTACATATGCATATTATATTACATGTGTTTTTTTGGTATACAAATAAAAACACAGAAAGCAGGTAGAAAGTAATAGATAAATGATTAACGTTTTTATAAATATATTGAATTTCTATCCACTGAAGGGGGAGATCAAGTCCTAATGATGCAAATGAAAAATTTCTTTCAAAGTAAAGGATTTCAAAGGTTGCTTGTGTTAATAATTTTAATCCTTATATTATACGGGTTAAAAGGTATGATTAATTTAATATTGATTACCTTTATCCTTACGTTTTTAATGGATCATTTTCAAAGGTTTATTTCTGAAAAGCTTAATCGTTTTGTACGGATAAATAGGAAAGTGATTATCGCTTTTTTATACATTATTTTAGTTACGTTGATTGTTACCACGTTATATAAATATTTACCGGTCATTACCGTTCAAATTTCACAGTTACTTCATCAGTTTCAAGTGTTTTTTAAGCAGCCACCTGATAATGAAATTATAAAATATTTGATTTCTACCATTAAAGAGATGGAAGTATCAAAGTATATTGAACAAGGTGTCGATGTTATTTATAAGTCTTTAGCTAATATTGGAAAAGTAAGTTCGCAAATGTTTCTTTCCCTTATTTTAAGTTTGTTCTTCTTGTTAGAAAAAGAGCGTATTATAGCTTTCACTTCTAAATTTAAAGATAGTAAGCTTAGCATTTTTTACAATGAGATTGCATATTTTGGACAGAAATTTGTACGTTCATTTGGAAAAGTTATTGAGGCACAGTTTTTAATCGCTGTTATAAATTGTATCCTTTCAGTTATTGCACTTTGGCTTTTAGGATTTCCGCAGCTCCTTGTATTAGCAGTAATGATTTTTTTACTTGGGCTCATCCCAGTTGCAGGTGTAATCATTTCGCTATTTCCACTTTGTATTATTGCCTATAATATTGGTGGGATGACATATGTAGTATACATTTTAATTCTCATTACAGTCATTCATGCGTTTGAAAGCTATTTTTTAAATCCAAAATTTATGTCTGCAAAAACGAATTTACCAATTTTCTATACGTCTATGATCCTTATATTTTCAGAGCATTTTTTTGGTGTGTGGGGATTAATAATTGGGATTCCGATTTTTATCTTCTTGCTTGATGTGCTTGACGTGAAGAATGAGGAGAAATCGTATGTAGATGTTGAATGATACCTCGAAGGCACGTAAAAAGCAATCCAAGTATATTGGATTGCTTTTTATCCCGCTATTCGTGGGGAGTATTTGGTACGGTTTAGGAAGGAAAATGGCTGAATCAGTCACGCCTCAGTTACTATAGGATGACGTGTTCTCATCACTTATTAACCTCTAACAAATCCACCTGCTCCGGCTTTTTCCTTTTTGTCCTTTTGCTCAACCTTATAACGAGCTCCACCTACAAATAAGGAAACAAGCAATCCGATGATACCAGCTATCATCGCCAATATAAAGCCATGGTGCAATGATGTTTCTAACGCTCCTCTCATAAATTCTACTAGCTGAGGAGGAAGCTGTGCATTATGTTGCATCAAGATTTCTGGTTTTGCTAGTTTTTCAACTTGATCAGCCGGAATTTTAGAGGATGATGCAAAATCCATCATCTTTTCTTTTAAATCATTGTTCACAATGGTTGCTGTAATTGCAGCCCCCATCACACCACCAATACTTCTCCAGAACCCAACAACTGATGAAGCAATCCCCATATATTTCATATCAACGGATTGAGCTACAGCATTTTGTGCGACACTCATAAGCGGACCAAGAACAATTAATCCCATTGTGATCATCACAAGAGTTACTGTCAATTTCGCAGTATCATGTGTAATGTTACTAAGCATATAAGCTTCAAATATTCCAACTGCCATCGAAATGACCATGATAGTACGGAAAGGAACTTTCGTACAAAGGAAACCTCCTAAAATCGCACCAATCATAATCGGAAACATCATCGGTGTTAATACACCATTTGAATTTTCATTCCCAATAATAGCTACTGAAAGAATGGGAAGATACGTAATCGCAGAGAACATGATTGCTCCCTGACAAAATACAACAATACTTGTACCTAGCACCATTTTATTTTTAAATATGGAAAGAGGTAAAATCGGCTCACTAGCCTTCCTCTCCACTAATATGAACAACACAATTGATACCGCAGCTGCACTGAACATTCCAATAATTTGAGCGGAATCCCAAGCATAATCCTTCCCGCCCCATTCTAAACCGAGAAGAAGAAGAACAGTTGAAGCAATTAATAAAATCGTTCCAAGATAATCAACTTTTGGTTTATGTTCTGATTTAGATTCTTTTAAAGAAAACAATAAAGTAACAATCGATAAAATGCCAAAAGGTACATTTACATAAAAGCACCATCTCCACCCTAACCAAGAGGCTTCAGAAATCCAAGTACCGATTTGTGGTCCAAGGACTGATGATATACCAAATATCCCGGCAAACACGCCAGACATTTTAGCAGCTTGCTTAGGATCTGTAGAAATTGAATAAATGATTGTGAATGAAATCGGAAAAATAGCTCCTGAACCTATCCCTTGAATAACACGATACGCAATCAACTGATCTATATTCTGCGCAGTTCCACATAATGCTGAACCAATCAAAAATAAACTGATCCCGAGTAAATAAAACAATTTTCTTCCAAATAAATCGCTCATTTTCCCAAACACAAGCATCGTACTTGTTGCAGCAAGCATATAGGCCGTAAAAACCCAGCTCATTTTATCAAAGCCACCAATATCCTTAATGACTTGACTAATACTCGCAGAAACAATGGTGTTATCCAGAGATGACATAAACAGCCCCAATGCCATAGCTACGATTACAAAGGGCATTCTTTTGTTATTTTCCATTGCGCTCTCACCCCATTTTCTTCAATCCTATCCACTCAAATAGAATAACATTTTTCCATTAAATAACAATAAAATTCAGAAGTGGTTTTTTGACAAAAAGCGACTCAGCAGGTATAAGAGCGATTAGTAAACTAAACTTGTTGGTACGTGAATCCATTTTTATATAAAAATGCCCTAATATCTTGAAATACTAGGGGCATGATACTTGTAATCACATTTTGAATTTTATCTTAATTTTTAGCTCCCTCTTTAACTTCCTAATGAACTTAGATGCCCACTAAAAGTAGTTTTATACTTAAGGTAGCCAAGTAAAAGCGTAGTAATTATACAAAGAAGAAAGCATTCTATGGAATTTAAACAACAAGTGGCACAAACAGAAACTGAAAATACAACATTAGTAGTTAGAAGGCATAATCTCAATCTAGTACACAAATAAGAAAAAGCTTCTTGTCGATCATATGATCGACAAGAAGCTGGTCATTTTGTATAGCGGCTTTATTAAAGTGAAAACAAATTGAGACAGAGCACAAACCGGCGATTCGTCCTAAAAATGTTCCACACTTGTAAAGTCGAGCACAAGAAAATTCCACCGAGCATACCAAGTATGAACATATGGAAGTTCCATAGTAAACCATACGTTTCAATAATACTATTCAAAACTCAAATGGTATCTATTATAGAACCCAAATTCTCCATGGTAACCTTATGGCGTCACCATCTATTCTGAAAGTAACTTAAATTATCTTTATGCATAAAAAACATAGTAACACATTGCAAAGAGCGAAAAAACAAAAATGATTAATCGCTCTAATGTAAAAACGGAAAAGGTATTGATGTAACTCTTTCTTTTAAAAGACCTATATAAAATAAAGCTGGGGAGTGAACTAGGGATATACAAAATGAAAGTTACGATGAACAGCGTAATGTAAAGTTCATTAGCATTAGATCCCGCTAATCCCATAAGTCCAATAATACCTAACACCATATAAAAAGGAATGCAAATAACATTCAATATAAGATAAGAGATGACTTGTTTGAAAATGTTCATCACCCTTCCTAAGCAAATAAATAGACGGGACAAAATTGTCCCATCTATTTATCTAATATTGAGAACGCAGCCATTTACTTATCGGATCTTTCATAAAGAAACTAATACCATGTCTGCCCATAAGACCTTCAATCTCATCTTCAATTTCAATATGAACTTTTTTACCAAGTTTATACCCTAAACTTCCGACAAGGTCTTCTTCATCATCCTTTTTATTATACATTACGTAATTCGTAATTGTTTTTTTATAATCTTCCTGATCACTAGGTGAATAGAAGATGGGTGTCGTTGCAGATCCTGGAGCATTAAAAGTGGTTGTTCGCTGGTAATATCCATCTTGAGCAATTGTGTCGTATACTTTCTTAGTCTTTTTAATACTCCAAAAAGCCTTCCCTATCCGGTTATCAACGAACTCAGAGCCTATTATTTGCGCTATAAATCCACCTAATGAGTGACCTGTCACATAAACCTTGGTATCTTCATGATTAAGTACCATATTCGCAACACGCTTTCTAGCAAACATTACTTGGGGATTCGTTCCAGTTAAAAACAATAAACCATCAGCCAATAAAACATCATTCAAAAGTTCAGGTGATTCTTTTGTAAGCTCTGTCCCTCTAAAGGCAGTAACTATCACATTCCCTTTCTTTAAAAACAACATACCAAGACCAGAATCATAAACATGACTATCTTCTGCATCAAGGATTTTCCAACCGTCCAATTCATTAAATTCTTTCTTTCCTAAACTCCGGGCTGAAAATAAATCCCTGATATCCAGAGAATCTATATTCTTTCTAATATGGTCTTCTACGTTAATATAAGCAGCATCGGAAATATACGATAATAATTGATCTGTTACATTAAATGTTAATTTTTCTCTATCTTCTTTATCACTCAAACCATCCTTGTCACTATCAACGAGATCTGGACGTGAAGTATATTCAAAATACCTACCCTTCTGATTATAATTACCTAGTTCATCGCCATCTAACAGACCATCTCCATCAGAATCCGGATTTTGATAGTTCAGCTTTGTAATCCATTCTCCAGTTTCAATTCTTAAACCATTTTTTTCATAATAGTTTACAATTCCATCTTTGTCGTCATCGTTAAAGAAGTCAACTGTATCATCTGCTGTATGGTCAAAGGCATCCTCTAGCTGCCCTGCCTCGCTCGCAAAATAATATTTACCACCGGTTGTATTAGCAATCTCTTGTAAAATATTTTCCTTTACTCCCGAACCTAGTCCAATCGTATAAATAACAATATTATTTTTCTTTGCTTCTTTTAAAACAGAGTTATCGTAATATCCATCTCCATCAGTTAAGAAAATAATATATTTGTAGTGACCTTCTTGACCATTTCTTTTAATCTCGCTAATAGCCTCTGATAAACCATTATATAAGTTTGTACCACCAAAGGAATCAATTTGATCGATTGCAAGCTTAACCTTTCCTTTGTCTGTAGTAAGTTGAACTGTAGTTTCAGCTGAATTATCAAAATCAACAACGGCAGAACGATCTTGTTCCTTTAACTTATCTACAAAGTTTTTTGCTGCTTTCTTGCGAATATCTTCTGGGTCATTATCCCCCATACTACCCGAAGAATCGATACTAAATACTACATCAACATAAGTTTCTTTATCCTGTTCTGTTTTAGGAGCTTGAAGTTCTTTTTCCCACGCCTCATCCCACTTAGCTCCATTTAGTAAAATATATTTACTAAAGTGAGAAACCTCTGCTGTAACAGTCGCATTGGTCAAATCTACTTTTTGATCCGGTAAGCGCTCTAATCGATTCGTACCTTCATTGTAATAAAAGATTTCTGGTCTAAATGGTTCTCCTTCTTTTCCAAGAGAAGAGTCATACGAAAAGTTCATTACTGCTTTAGAAAATTTGACGTCTGTTTTAAACTCAAAAGGTGCTCCTAAATAACCTGGGATATTTTCATTTAGATTTTGCAACGTTCCCTCAATGTTGGTAATCCGTGTAGATGAGACATCTTTTCCAATTCCCGTAATAGTGACAGAAGGTTGTACTTTATCATCCTTCTCCAATTTTGTAACAGTTGTCGTAATTGTATATTGTTCGTCCCCGTCATTTGTACCATTATTGTTTGAATCCCCTTGTAATGGATTTGTCCCTAATTGGATTTCCATACCATCTTTCAAACCATCTTTATCTGTATCTTCATCAGTAAGACTTGTCTTGTATTTCATTTCGTCCTTATCATTTAGACTATCGTCATCTGTATCCTCTTTTTTCGGATCTGATCCTAATTCATACTCCTCTTTGTTCGTTAATAAATCTCCATCTGGATCTTCAACACTATCCTCTTTGCCATTATTGTCGCTATCTTTTAATAATGGCGAGGTGTTAGTTGTTCCAAGTTCATAGCCGTCTGGCAAGGTATCTTTATCTGTATCTTCTTTAAGTGGATTTGTTTTTGAACCGAGTTCCAACATATTGTTCAAATCATCCTTGTCGATATCTACAGTAAAATCATAAACAAACCCAAGGGTCTTCATAGCAAGTAAAGACGTCTCATAAGACCTAATGGAAGCTTTAGAAGCTTTATCAAATTGTTTTCTTGATAATGTAATAATCGCTTCCTTGTAGTATTCGTTAGCCTGTCCAGCTAATTTTTTAACTTTCTCTCCAGATTCACCTTTTACATTGTCTTCAAAAGAGAGCAGGGCTAATAAATCCTTCAATGCAATGTTACTAATTGCAAGAGATATGACATTCCACCTTTGTTTCTCTTCATCAGTTCCAAGACGAGTTGTTAATTCCTCAACTTCAGAAAACACTTCACCATTAGCAAGGCGATTAACACTTAAAACTTCATCATTTTGTATAGCTTCTTTTATTTTCTTTACAATAGAACCATTTGAGATACCATCCTTTTCAATGGACATCCATTCCGCTTTCTTTTCTAACTTTTCTAACTCTTGTACTATAGCTTTAGAAAGAGACACTTTATAGAATTCATTCATTTGTTCTTTCGTTTTTGAATCAATAGATACTTCGCTATCTTTAACATCGATAACTGCCTCAACATTAATTGTAAGTGTATACTCTTTATTATTAACTGTAACCGTATGCGTTTCTTTAACCGTCTCTTTCAATTCCTCAGCTTTCGCCGCTGTAAACGAAGGAAGAATCATTGCTATAACGATTAATGTGGTGACTGATTTCTTTACGCGTTTCTTTTTTAGAGCTATTAAGGCCAAAATTAAGACTGTAGTGGAGATAGCTAATAATACATAGTATTTCGTAAAACTAGAATTATCACCTGTTTTAGGGGCTGTTCCATTTGAAGTATGATTTGCTCCATTAGACACATTATCTGTTGTTCCATTGGAAGGCGTATTTTTTTGAATTGATCCGCTATTTTGGCCGACATCTGTTGTAACCGGCGGTGCTCCTGTATCAGAATTTTTCACCTTTGCTGTAAAGCTTACATTTGCCTGACCAAACGCATCAATATTGTCTATTTTCCAAACCAATTTATCTTTCTCTTTTTTTACATCTTTACTTAACACTTCTAATCCATCAGGTATAGTGCTAGTTACAACAATATCCTTTGCCTTATTGCTTGATGTATTCGAAATGGTGAGTGTATATTTTATCTCGTCGTTTTCAGAATAGGACTGTTTATCTGTTGTAACATTTACTTTTAGATTTGAAACACTTTCAGCATGTGTGACGATACTTGGTTGCAAGAGAAAACTAAACATAAAAGCAAACAAAAATAACAATCTTCTCGCTTTCATTAGACTAATCATTCCCCTTTTTAATCAACTTTGCATGGACGATAAACCGCCCATCTTCTTCTCTATTTGTACATGTTGACAATGTAAGTATATTGTCCTCGTTAGTTACTTCTACTCTAGAAGGAAATTTAGATTTCTTTTTAATAGCAGTTAAATATTCTCCAAAATCTTCATAATTACTAAACTGAGTCTTCATCCACTCCACATCATCAGAAGCATAAACCGAGAATATCTCCCATTCATATGTACTGCCAAGGTAGTCAAAACTTATGAATCTGTGTGATTGATAATAGTCTTGATCAAGAAAATTTTTAAGACTTCCAAACATGCTAGCATCTTTCATGTTATGTCCGTACAAAATAATGTTTTTATCTAATTGGTCTCCTGAATTTTTATAATCCATAAAAATAGAACCTAAACGGTCCTTTTCTTTATAAAAATTGTGAGAAAGATAGAAACTATTATCTTGAGTTTTTACAACCGGATAATTAATTTTTGTATCATTCACTTTAATCCATCCGACATAATCCTTATTCATACGTAGCATTTGGTCTGTTTTGTTGCTCTGAAGACTTTCACCTTCATAAATTTTCTCTACTTCCTTATACCTTTTTGCTGATTGCTGATACTCAAAAGTACCTTTCAAAATAGAAAATAAGGAGAACCCAATTCCACTGATGCTTACAACAATTACAATAGTCAGTAATATCTTTCTTATAAGAATACTCACCTCTCTCCAGAATTAAATTTCCTAAAAAACCGACAAAAAATCTTACATTTACCACCTAAATTTAACATAATTTTCTCAATTTTGTAAACATTTATCTACATATTCAGTTTTTGTTACCTTTCACTAAAAATCTTGACGAGATTCCTAAAACGGCTTTGTTATTTCTGTTGATAGATGAACTACAAAAAAATTACAACGGTGGAATATATGACATAAAAAGACAAACAGATATCCATTCACATAAAATTCATAACAATACAAAAAAGATGTAGAATATTCTCTACATCTTTTTTCACATTACTATGCAAAACAAAATTCAGATGATCATGCTTATAGTATTAATTAACATAGGTAGCTTTAAATCTATAAGTTGCGCTTGTGATTCCATTCCACCCATACGGTGATACCTTAATATAATAGACCCCCTTTGGTAGGGTTCGATTGATTTTGATGGTAT
>NZ_NUQE01000101.1 GCF_002582035.1 Bacillus pseudomycoides | reverse complement strand
GTAGCTTTTTCTTCTGTTTTTTCTTCCCCTGAAAGCTTATCCGCTTTTTCTAAGTCTTCTGCCGCTTTTTCTAATGTCTCTTGTGTCAAATCATCTTTTCCCTTATCGATTAGCACACCCGCTTCAGCAATTCGTTCTGCCGCTTGCTCAGATAATAACTTCGCCTTATCTAAATCGTTTGTCGCAAGAGCCATTTTAATATCTTCCATTGTTGTTTTCACGAAATAAAAGAAGTCGCCTTGTACTAGAGATGGTTTTTCTGTCTCTGTTGTTTTTACTGCGTCTGTGTTTTCGCTAGCATACGCCGCTGTTCCCATCAGAAACGGACTGCATGCCATCATAGTTACCATCGTTCCTTTTAAAAGTATCTTTTTCATCTTATTTTTCCCCCATTTGCTTTCTTCAGTATACATATTCGGAGGGAACATAAATTTTATAGGGGTCAAAAAAATATTTTTTTATAAAAATAAAAAAACTGACATTTCATCAGCCTTTTCATATTTTCATAATATTACTCGAGATAACTAAACAACTCTATTCATCTAATGATGATTTTAACTTCATATGTCAGACTATCCACAATGATTTCATACAATTTCATACAATTTCATCCCACACCGACCAAGCAGCTTCGAACATATTTCCATCTAAATCCCAAAAGTAAAAATACTTAGCTTCGTTATTCCCTAGCGTTACAATTTCTTCTACTCTTACATCTTTTTCTTGTAAATCCCGATACGTCTCTTCAATATTCGTACAGTTCATCGCAAAAATAGGAAATGGTAAACCATTTCGTACATATTGACCTACTGACTCATTTTCCGTTTCAAATAGTAAGAGCACAACTTTCCGTAACCCTCCAAAGTGAAACACCGCTACTTGTGAATTTTTATATTCTTTTCGATCAACAAATTGTGCTTTTCGTTCTAGACCTAATACGCATTCATACCATTGCACTGCTTTTTCAAGATTTCTTACCGGAACATAAACATGACCCACTCTACTAAATAAATCTTTTTCCATAAAACCTTCCTCCCTTTCTTTTTTTCGTAATTTATATTCCCTGACCGAACGTTAGCTCCCTTTGAAAAAAACAAAAAAATTACTCTTTTAAGGAGTAATTTTTCATACCATCCGTAAACTTCTAATTATATAAAATATCATTGTGCTAAATAATACAATGAGAAATATAACAAGAGAGATAGTAGAAAACCCAACTTCTCTTTGCATTGCAATTTGTACATTTTCCCAAGTACTATATACACCAAATATAATAATCTCAAATTGTAACCATCCTAATAATGTACGCGAGTGAATATATAATTGCTGTTTCTGTTCTTCTGTAACATGGGAAGGATAATTAAATAACTCAGGAAAGTGACTTAAAACATGAAATAAGATATATAATCCTAGACCAACAATTGGATGAATGAAAATATTCCCTCTTCCGCCAAATCCATCCGCTTCTCCGTTAAATCCGAAATGAGTTGGAATCGTATGTGGTAAAGATGACCAAATGAATCCAATATATACAAGCATCCCTACTATTCCAATAAGCGACAAACCATCTAACCACCTTTCAAGATTTGTTTTTGGAACAATCTTTTTCATCTCTATCCCCCCTTGCTTCCATTTTTATTTTACTATATTTTCCATCAACGAAATAAGAACAGCCCACCATTATTTTTATAAACAACCTTTTTTTTCAAAATAAACAGCATACACTAAAAATAAAAAGAGGTGAAGAGCATGCCTGCAATCGTTGACAGCATTGTCATTTCACAATGTAATGGGAATGTAAATTTAGGTGACAAATACAATGTAACTCCTCAATTCCACAATAAAGAACATCATGGTTCTGGATCATCAAACACAGCAAAAACACTGAAAGTCTTTAATGGAGTTAGTACCGCAAATGTATTTGATAATGATCTAAGTGATCAAGAAACATCATTTACACTGTAAATTAGCGATTTAAACCATAATAAGAAAAGTATCGAATGCGGTAGTGAAACAAAAAAGAAAGGCAATGAATATATTATTCATTGCCTTATTCATTAGTATTTTTTTATCCCGCTATTCGCGGGCAGTAAGACCCCCACCTCAAGATTAAGAGAGAAACCAAGAAAATAAGTGGGGAATAACTGCTGGCATGCGCCCGATTGGTGAGAGCTTTCCATCAGCGGGGGATGAAGCTCCCCACTGATGGAAGTTTCACTTTATTTTGATCTTAATTTGCTCAATTATTTCCCCTTATACTCCTCAAACGTATGAATTCTTTCAAAAATCGGCGGATGCGTATATAAGAAAAACTTCACCAAAGCCGGTGGGTTCACTTGACTTAAGCTCGACTTTGATAAATATTGAAATGTTTTCACTCCCGACTCACTGTCTTTCGTCATATTTAGTGCGTATTGATCAGCCGCTCTTTCTTCAATACGCGATACGTAGTTTGTGGCAGGACTTACCGCAAAGGAAAGCATAGAAGATACAAGAAAAAATAGTGGTAAGACTGAGAAACTAGCTATCTTAGAAATATGCAGTGTATCTCCCCACTTACGAATACACGCTTGAATAATGCGGTTAATAAGGTACATGCCAACGAAAGTTAAGACAATATAACTTCCAACGCCCCAATATATATGCTTCATCACATAATGACCCATTTCATGTGCCATAATAAATAATATTTCTTTATCTTTTAACTGCTCAAGTGTTGTATTCCATAAAACAATGCGAGAATTCGTGCCAATCCCCGTTACATAGGCGTTTAACGCATTTGTTTTCTCTGACATATTCACTTCATACACATGCTCCGCTGGAATATTTGCTTTATCTGCTAATGTTAAAATCTTTTTCTCGAGCTTCTTATTATGAAGCGTAGAAAAATCATTATAAAGCGGATCAATAACGACCGGCTGAATGAACGTTAAAAAGATGGTAAATGGAACCGAGAGCGCCCAACCATATAGCCACCAACGTTTCGGATATTTTTTAATGAGCCATAATAGCACAGACACCGTGAGAAACATGAGGAAAAAATTGATCCAAAAATCAAGTACATGTTCCTTTATCCAATTTGCCGTTGGTTGCGTAGAAATGCCATAATCAACAGACACCTTGTGACTAATCCATTGCAGCGGCAATGCTAATGCTGTTGTCACTAATGATAAATAAAATAAATAAATTGCAATTTGCAGTACCCGTACTTTTGTTGTATCTTTCGCCCATTTTTCAAACCGCTTTGAAACGCCGAAAACAAGTACGAATAATAACACAACCCATTGCAACGGCGTCGCTAAGAAAAATAATAAATTTTTTACCCGAGAATAATCTTGGCTAAGCATCAGTTCCCTTGCATTCATAAATGTTGATGGATCTGCACTCGTTCCTTTGTACATTTCTGGTATAATCTCATGATTCCACCCAAACAAATACCAATATATAAATAAAGCAAATAGGGCATACAAAAACAGTGTCCACCTCATAACTTTCCGCATGTTTTCTCCTCCTCATCGCTGCCTGTCTATTATTATTGTAGTTCGTTCCTCGAAAAATAGAACAAGCTAATACGATGAATTGTCATGTAATATTCACTCACTCCCTCTAACTTTTCAGACTTTTCTTATAAAATGAAGGTGGGAGGGGTTGGAATGAAAAAATTGTATATTACTTTTACGTTAGGACTTGTTATTGCAATCGGGATTGGCATTTTTTATTTTACCGGTTACCAAAAAGCATCAGCGGAAATGCCAAAGGGGATTGTTATGGAAGATGTAAACGGTACATCTATATCGTTTGATAAATTACCGAAAAAATTAAAATTAGTAGAATTTATGTATACAAAATGCCCGGATATTTGTCTTGTTACAACATATAAAATGAAACATTTACGAGATGAACTTGTGAAAGAGAAAGTTTTCGGAACAAAAATTGAATTTATTACGATTACGATTGATCCGAAATACGATACGAAAGAAGTACTAGAAAATTACTCCAAAACGTTCGACATGAAACAAACGAAAGGTTGGCATCTGCTGCGTGGTGATGAAGAAGAAACAAAACAATTAGCCGAATCCTTTAACTTCCGTTACCGCGATCCTGGAAGCGGTCTTTACATTCATACTTCAAACTCTTACCTACTAGATGAAAATAATCGTTTAATCGATGTATTTGGTATGGGAGAGCGTGGGTTTGATAGTAAACAAGTGTTAGAGAAAATTAAAGAGGCGATGTAAAAAAGTTTCCTAGCATCTAGGAAACTTTTTTACGTGTACTTTTACTTTTTCTTTTGCACTGGCAACCAAATCTCTAGTTGTGCAAGCTCGTGCTTATCTGCATGACAGCGCTCATCGTATAATTCAAACTCGACAACGCCGGAATGCTCATAGCCAGAATGTGGGAACCACTCTGTAAAGATTGCATTCCACGTTTGCTGAATCGATGCTACCATTTCTTCGTGCGGAACTTTTGGCGTTGTAAATACAGCGTACGTTGCTTCTGGGAATGTACGGCATGTCATCTCACTTGGTACATTATCAAAGCTTGTTGCTTCCATCCCAATAATATACGTAAACTCCCCTGCTTCTAAATTAAAATCTGTACACATTCCTAATTCTACACATTCATTCGTATGCTTACGATTTGGAATGTTTTCCGACAAATTATTTTGCAAGTAATGTTGCCACATCGCTGGAATATCTGTTAGATTTTTTCCTTCTTTACCCGTTGTCTTCATCTCATATCCAATCACTTGAAAAGCTGGCTTTGTTTCTATACGAAATTCCATTTTGATTCCCCCTAGATATGGATTAAATTTCCGCTGCATCACATTCACTTTGGAATATAACGGCGTTCGAATCTTTTGCTTTCGATATTCACTTGGTGTCATATGAAACAACTTTTTAAAGGCGCGCGTGAACGTTTCATGAGATTGAAAGCCGTGATCTAGTGCAATATCGAGAATTTTCTCCTCTGTATGAGAAAGCTGATAAGCTGCCCGGGCTAGCCTCCTCTTTCGTACATACTCCATTACAGAGTCTCCTGCTAAGGCCTGAAACACGCGGTGGAAATGAAACTCCGAAAATCCTGCAATGCGAGCAAGATTGGCTAGCGTTTGCTTTTCCATCACATCTTCTTCAATATAATCTATTACCTTTTGAATTTGTATTTCATAACTTTCCATCTCTGTTCACCTGCCTTATATGTATTATCATAAAGGGAACTGACGTTTCCTTCTTGATGTTTTTTGCTTTTATTATACAAAACTTTTAACTTTTTAATTAAAAGAAAGCTGCCAATCAGCAGCTTTCTTTCCCATCTATTATAATTTCTCTAATTCGCTGCCAAGAAACTTCGCAATCTCTAACATACCGTATTTACCAACAACCGCTTCGGCATCAGCATTGTAATTTGTATTTGTATTAATATCATAAGTGTAGATTTCACCATCAGCATTTCGAATGAACTCAATGCCAGCGATCGCGATATCATTCGCAGCCAAAACAGCTTCGTATTTTTCAATAATTGGGTCATGAAAGTCTTCGATAATTTGAAACTTCGGTTTTTCCGGAGCTTTCTCTCCAACTGGACAGAACAAATCGCCAATTTGACAAGCATCAGCTGGGCATAATTCGAAACCTTTCGATGTATCTACTTGAACCGCATACACAAACTTTCCGCCTACAAACTCACAACGCGTAATATAAGGCTCAGGAGCTTGTATATATTCTTGAATTAATGTAATACCATCTACTGGTTCTTCAAACGCTGCGCTTTCTACATAATCTTTTAAAGAAGCAGCGGACTGGAACAATTGAACCCCTAATCCTTTTCCAGCGCGGTTATGCTTCGTAATGAACGGGCGGCCTTCAAATTGAGCTGCCGCTTCTATAATATGCTCCTTACCAACAGCTGCAATTGTCTTTGGTGTACGAATTCCTTGAGCGTTTAATGCCATATATTGTGCAACTTTACTTACTTCAAGCTGCAATGCTCTGCTTCCATTAAACACCTTTCGATCATGTCGTTCTAACCAAGCAAGTACAGCAGCCGTAAACTCTGGCGCGAAACGATGATCCCTTGTATGAGAAGAAGCGCTCATACGATTATAAAATACCCCCTGCGGTGGAACAGACGAGAGATCAACATTCCCTTTGTCTAAATGCCATTCTTCATATGGAAGACCAAGTTCTTCCAATCTTTTCGTTAGATGTCTTGTCCACTCTGCATTTTCATGAATAATGTGAATTTTCCCCACAGAAATACCCTCTTTCTAGCTGTAATAGTTTCATTATATTGTACAATAGAGAAAAAAGCTGTTCAAAAATTTTACTTGGAACAGCTTCTTTACCTGAAAGAGGGTTAAAAAACACTAATACTCTATTAAACTGTTATAGTAGTGCCATCGAATTTCGTAAAAGTGAATCCACTAAACTTTTCATTATACGTTGCTTTATAATCGTGAAGAATTCCAATTGCTACTGCTTCACCTAGCTTTAAACCTTCAGTCATATCAGAACGCCAGTGAACACCAGCTATATTGCGCCCAATACCAATATTAGAAGCAAGTTTATTTAATTCGTCTCCCACTCTCAAAGGTTGTCCTAAATAAGGAAGCAAAGAAAGACCATCAGCGCTTGCTACAACCGGCTGCGGAATGACAAATTCTCCATTAAAAAAGGCCTTCAATACAGTGACGCAAGCACCCATAATACAAGCATGACCAGAGGGATATGCTGGATGAGTCGGACAACCTTCTGGGTAAGCCATAGGCAATAAATACGTACCAAATTGGTTAAAGACTTCAGAAACAGCCTTTGAGTTCAATAATTCTGAATGAATTGGATAATGAACAGCACCTGTTAACTGATTATGAACACGGCCTCCAAACTCCTCAGGACGAATTCTGCGATGAACTAAAAATTTTTGAAACCAAGCTGCTTCGAGTGCTGCCTTTGCCGTTCTGCCTACTAAATCTAAAATATGCGGAGCACCAAAGGTAACAAAACCCTTTTGCGTTTTTGAATGCAAATACGGATTACTTGGCGACAATGCCGCTTCTCCAAAACTAAGTAACATTAAACATGCAGAAAGACAAGCTTGATAGGAAAAATCTTGATGAACAAATTCACCTAAATCACGTCCATTACGAATATAGTGTGAGGTATAATCAAATAACATCTTTTGTGAAGATGAACCATTTTGAATATTCAGCCATTCTTCATAAGAAATCATGTAATCTTTATCCGGCAAGGCAGTACGATATTTTTGAACCATTGTTGCCGCTCCATAAGGTATGTCTTTCCACAAAAATTGAGAGATGTAAGGACCAGTTAAATCGCCAGATGTTTCACCGCGGAACAAGGTCCCTGTCGTAACGACTCCCCCAACTTTCGGACCACGAAAATCGGAAAAACTTGAGAGATCAGAAGCAGCTGCAATAGCAAGTGGATTCGTATCATACTCTGTAAAAGGCACATCACGTAATAATGCATGCCAATATAATTCAGCCATTTCACTTGCTTCCCAGGCACTACTAAACGCCGGAGGTACAGCTACACTTAAATGATGGCTATCTGGTCCTTCTAACCCATAGGCATAAGCGGCTTGCGGATTAGCTAGTTTCGCAGTCCCACCTAAAATTAAGCGCTCAAAAGCACTAGATTTCCCCTTCTTCAATGCTTTAATCCATTTTTTATAAGCATGCAATTCAACTTCTCCGTAATCATTATGCGGTAAAGCTTTAGAAAAATTAGCAATTTTATTTAAAAAACGTTTTTCATCTCCATTACATAATTGTGTTGGCACAGGAAGACCATATTGGTAAAATGCCGCTTCCATGCGAACTTCTAGCGCCTCATCGCAACGCTCATCTGGACATATAGGTCCTATTTCACAGTCTTTTTCTTTCTTCGATATATCCGCATACGGATATCCAATATTGTTTTCCTGATTACAATCTCCCTTCATTTACTACCACCTTATCACACTCTAAATTTGTCCTAACTTAAACCATTGTGATTCATTTCATTTGAATTCTATTTAGTATATTCATATATTGCTAATTACGGTACTAAATAGACTGCCTTTTTATTAATTAGTTGAATGGATTAAGCTTTTATAATGAACAATCTTGAGTGCAATTCGGTCATCATAAGGTGAAACGACTATCTACACTTCTTCCATCTAACTTCTTCAAATTATTCCCATCTGACTACCTACGGGATAAAGTGAATCTTCCATCAGTGGGGGTTTCTTCATCCCCCACTGATGGAAAGCTCTTACCAATCGGGCGCATGCCAGCAGTTATCCCCTACCTATCTTCTTCGATTCTCTCTGAGTCCTGAAGTGGGGGTCTTACTGCCCGCGAATAGCGGGATAAATCATTTTCATATTCCCTTCTACACTTGCATCGCTTTCTCTTTTAATGCTCTTCTTAAAATCTTTCCTGTCGTATTTTTCGGAAGTTCTTCTAAAAACTCAATACTACTTGGTACTTTATATTTCGCCAGGTGAAGCAAGCAATACGTCATCAACTCTTCCACTGTCACATTTGTCGTTTTCGGTACAACATATGCTTTCACTGCTTCGCCTAAACTTTCATCTGGGACGCCGATTACAACTACTTCCGCAACAGCTTCGTGCATATATAACACTTCTTCTACTTCACGTGGGTAGACGTTATAACCGCCAACAAGGACAATATCTTTTTTCCGGTCTACAATGTAAAAATAACCTTCTTCATCCATTTTTGCTAAGTCACCGGTATACAGCCAGCCATCTCGAAGTATTGCAGCTGTGTCTTCTGGCGCTTTGTAATAGCCCTTCATTACATTCGGGCCGCGAACGATTAATTCTCCAACTTCGCCAACTGATACTTCTTCACCCATTTCATTTACAACTTTATTTTCCACATTCTGAACATTCGTTCCGATTGAACCTGGTTTACGCGGACGATCAATCGGATTAAAACATGTTACAGGTGATGCTTCTGATAAGCCGTACCCTTCTGAAACAATAACTTGAAATCGTTCTTCAAAGTTTGTAAGAAGAGCAACAGGCATAGACGCACCGCCAGAAATACAAAAGCGAAGTGTATGAACATCTTTTGCACTGGCATCCTCATATAAATATAAATAATTGTACATAGTCGGTACACCCGCGAATATCGTAGCTTCGTATGTACGGCAAATACGAAATACTTCTTTCGGGCTAAACTTTGGCAACATTAAAATCGTTGCACCGTTTACAATTGGCGCATTAACAGCAACCGTTAAACAAAATACATGGAACATCGGAAGTGCTGCAACCACCCGGTCATGCTCTGAATACTGTAAATACGAAGCAACATCGCTTGCATTACTGTATAAATTTTTGTGTGTTAACATTGCTCCTTTTGGCTTTCCTGTCGTTCCAGATGTATATAAAATAACGGCAACATCTTCTTCCTGTATATCTGGACCTTGAAAAGCGAGATCTCCGCTAGCCACTAAATTCGTAAACGTTTTCATTTTTTCGGTTTCTTTATGGATTGAATCTGCTGAAGTTTCACAAATGATGATGTTCTCGATGGAAGGAAGTCTTGATGTAAGTGATTGCATAACTGGTAGAAGGATGTCGAGTGTGATGATTGCTTTAACGTCTCCATTTTGTAAAATGTAATATAGTTCATCTGGTGTATAAATTGGATTGATTGGAATAACCGTTGCTCCTGCACGCATTGCTCCGTACAAACCAATTAAAAAGTGCGGTGAATTCCCAACAATTAATGCAACATTGTCCCCTTTTCCAATTCCCATTTTTGCTAAACTACTAGAAAACTTTATGACTAATCCGTTAAATTGGTCATAAGAAACCGACTGATCCTGAAAAATATAAGCCGGCTTATCCCCTTTCTTTTTCACCGTTTCGGCTAATCTTTGAACGAGATTCACAAAAACCCCACCTTTATAAATTTTTAAAAATTCTAAATACATTATATTAAAAGAAAATTAAGGGTGCAAGTTACATTTCATTGAACATATATATAAGAAACAGCCCTACCGTAAGATAAGGCTGTTTCTTATATCATTAAAAGAATAAAGATAAGAAATCTTCTTTTGTTATATTACCAAAATAACGTGGTACTTCTACATCAGCTAATGCCACGGCTAATGCCTCTTTATCAAACACCTTACCACTTAAACGTTCTTCAATGTCGCGTACATCTTCAACACCGAAGAAATCCCCGTAAATCTTACATTCTGAGACTACACCCTTCTGTACTTCTAACCGAACATCTACTTGTCCAACCGGGAAACGGTGTGAATGTTGCAAGTTAAATTTCGGGGATTTTCCGTAGTTCCAGTCCCAATTCCGATAACGTTCTTCTGAAATTTTATAGATTTCTTTCCAATCTTCTTCCGTTAATTCGTATGTTGGAATTTTACTTTCGCCTTCAAAAATATTTTCTAAAAGTAACTGTTTAAACTCTTCAATTGTAATTTTCTCATTTAAAAATTCTGTAATGTTTGCAACGCGGCTGCGAATCGATTTAATTCCTTTTGATTGAATCTTATCCATCTTTACATTTAACGCAGATACAACATGGTCGATTTCGGAATCAAATAATAACGTACCGTGACTAAACATACGACCTCTTGTCGCAAACTGTGCGTTACCAGAAATTTTTCTTCCTTCCGCTAAAATATCGTTACGGCCGCTTAATTCAGCGTTAATACCTAATTTTCCAAGCGCTACTGTCACCGGTTCTGTAAATTTCTTAAAGTTGTTAAAGCTATCCCCATCATCTTTCGTGATAAAGCTAAAGTTTAAATTTCCTAAATCATGATATACAGCGCCGCCGCCAGAAAGACGTCTTACAACGTGAATGCCCTTTTCACGTACGTAATCAGCATTAATTTCTTCTACTGTGTTTTGATTCTTCCCAATAATAATAGACGGCTCATTGATGTAAAACAGTAAATACGTTTCGTTAATATTTAAGTTTTTTACACAATATTCTTCAATTGCTAAGTTAATCGTTGGATCTGTAATTCCTTTATTATCAATAAATAACATCGTTTCACCTCAAGATTCCCAAACGTAACCGCTATGTGCAAGCACCGTGCGGCCGTTAAAAATTTGTTTTGCTTCCGCTACTAAATCAGATAAATTGCCTGTATGAGGCAAATGAGTTAAAAGCAGCTCTCCTACATTTGCTTGTTTTGCAATTTCTCCTGCTTCTGTACTATTCATATGCCCAGCTTCGGATCCATCTTGATGCGCATACATGTTACATTCACAAATAAATACATCTGCATTTTGTGCAAATGAAACAAACTTTGGCATGTAACTAGAATCTGCTGTATATACAACAGTTTTCTCACCTGCTGTAATACGCATCGCAAAACATATAGCAGGATGCACTGTTTGTAAGAAGGAAATGGAAAATGGACCGATTTGTAATGTGTCTGCTGGGTTGTAAGGAACCCCTTTTGTATACGGTGTATGCGTTAGCGATGCAAACCCTTTTGCATCAAAAGTATGTCCATAAATCGGCAGTTCTGGTAATACACCATTTGTCATGCTTGTAATTAAGCGGGCATATTGAAGCACCCCAATATCAGCAACATGATCGTGATGATAATGTGACAACAAAACAGCATCTATATCAGAAGGAGTTATGTATTTTTGAAGCTGTGCTAGTACACCGCTGCCACAGTCGACAAGTAAACGAAAGCCATCGTGTTCAAATAAATATCCAGACGTTGCTTCTCCTGCCTCTGGAAAACCGCCCCAAAAGCCCACAACTGTCATTTTCATATGTATTCACCCTTTCTAATCCACTAATCATTGCTTTACATACCTTGTTTCACTTTCTATTCTACATTCTTAACTATAATGGATTTTCTACACATTTTCATTATTTCTAAATTTGTTATAAAACAGTTGTTGACTTTAATCATTTGTACTAATACAATAATACTAACAAATGGAAATGGAGGGATTTACCATGATCGATCAACCAATGGAGTTCTTCAGAAATTTACCGGCAAAAACTTGTTCCCACTGCGGAAGAGAGATTGATGAGCAACACGAAGCATATCACAACAAATGCGAAGATTGTACTGACGAAGAATAATAGATTGTAAATATAAAAAACCTAGCAGACATCGTCTACTAGGCTAGCATCATTGTACTTTTCACCGTTGACCCTTTCACTAAGAGCTCCAGTTCAAACTCGTACACTTCTTTATTTCGATAATTTTTCGTATGAATTTTATCCATCATCAGTTCAACAACTTTACGCGCCATGTCATCAATTGGCTGATCAATTGTTGTAATACCTGAGTCTGTAATTTGTGATAAGAACTGATTGTCAAAACCGACTACAGCTAAATCATCAGGAATGCTCCAGTTGTGTTTACTTGCCTCTGTGATGATTCCTGCTGCGACTTCATCTCCTCCTGCCAAAATTGCGGTAGGATTTTTTTTGTCTTGCAGAAGCTCATAGAACATGTTTTTCCCATCCTCAACAGAGAAAGCGCTTTCAACGAAATCAATTGAATCAACTTGTTTGCTTTTTTCTGTTACAGCACGCAAAAATCCCATTTTTCTCTGTTGATTTATCACCTTTGTCTCTTTCCCCCGACAAAAGACAAGATGACGATATCCTTGATCTAACACATGCTTCGCTGCTATGTAAGCTCCTTGCGCATGATCAAAGTTTACAGTTGGAATGTTTGCTTCTTCAATATATTCATTGCATAAAACAATTGGTCCATGCTGTAAATAAGGCTCAACATCCTCCCAAGAATTTTCAAGTGAACATAAAATAATTCCATCTACTTGTTTCGTAGATAACAATTGTAAATACTCCATCTCTTTTTCTGGTAAATATCTTGTTTGACAAATAATCAGTTTATATTTATGATCTGAAGCTACAATTTCAATTGCCTCAATAAATTTACTGAAAAAAGGATCTGTCACGCGCGGAACTAAAACCGCAATCGTTTCTGTCTTTTGCTTACGAAGTCTTCTCGCCGCAGAATTCGGAACAAATCCAAGGTGTTTCATCGCTAATTGTACTCTCTTTTTCTTCTCTTCCGATACATACGGATGGTTATTAATTACCCGAGAAACCGTTGTTCTTGATAACCCCGCTAATTTCGCTACGTCCTCGATCGTCGACACGAAATTCTCCCCCTTTGAATGAAAACGTTTTCTTATTTAGAATTATATAGTATATAATTGGAAACTGCAAGACACCTTGACGTGAAATTACTATATTAATATTGTAAAACTTAAAAAACTAATGAATTAACTTTATAACTGCAGGAAAAAACACTCTATAGTTCGAATATATTTTTATGTTGCAACTAGTAGTATTACCGAGAAAGGATACTATAGATGAATCTAACAGATCGTTTACTTTCCATTATCTAGAATTGCAACAAAAAAGAATAATAACAGCAAACGCTTTAGCAAAAAAATATGTAATTTTTCATTTTTACTACTGACATAATGGTGTCAGCAATACTTCTTTATAATAAGAGAAAAGAACTTAACTATTATAAGAAAGGGAGTATATAACATGACAACAAGTGTCGCTTTGGAGAAATTTGAAGAGTTAGCAACGTATTATATAAAAGAGCTTCAGAAGTACCCATTAGAACGATTTATACAAAAGCCTTCCGATGAAGAATGGTCACCTGGACAAATGTACAATCATCTCATTTTATCAGCTTTCCATATGCAAATAGCAGCTATTGAAAAATGTGCAAACAAAACAGCTGCTGTTGGAGGAGATAAAACAGACGCTGGAGAAAAAATTTACGCAATGGGAGCATTTCCTCCCATCCAAATTAAAGTACCCGATCACCCTGGATATACACCAAACAATCCAACGAATAAAGAAGACATGAAACAAGGTCTATTGCAACTTATCGAAAAAATGAAAGAAATTGAACCAAAATTATCAGCCATTCCAAACGATTACAAAGTAGAGCATCCACGTTTAGGATATTTAAACGCAGTGGAATGGTTTCAACTTATTTATATGCATTTTCAGCATCATCTTCGTCAAAAAGAAAGACTGGAGTTGTCTCTCGTTAACGAGTAGCAAGATCTTCACAGCAAAAACTTTCTCTACAATATAAAAAAGCCTAAAGGTTCATTACAATATAACCTTTAGGCTTTTTTTACTTATTCTGCTTCCGCAAATCTTCCGTATTGACGCTTATGCATCCAAGTTAATGTTCCAATTGTTCCAAGTGATAACAGAACGATGAAGATCATTAAAATACCTGCATTGTGCCACATAAAGCTGAAATCTCCGCTTGAAATAACCGCTTTAAATCCTGATACAGAATATGTCATTGGGAACCATGCATTAAACACTTGCAGTGGTTTTGGAATTAACTCAAGCGGGAATGTACCAGCACTTGTTGTTAACTGTATAATCAATGTTAAGATCGCCACAAAACGTCCTGCATCGCTGAAAGTCGTTACTAAGAATTGAACTAACGCAATAAATGTTAAGCTTGTAATGATACTAAACAATATAAAGTATGGAACACTTTGTACTTCAACACCTAACCCAAGCAGTAATATCGCATCTGCAATAAGTGCTTGAATCACGCCAACTACCAAAAGTACACCAAACTTGCTAATAAACCAGCTAAATCCTGATTTTGGTATCCCAACTGTTTCGCGTAATGGGAACACGATAGATAATAACAGTGCTCCAACGAATAAACCAAGAGATAAGAAGTACGGTGTAAAGCCTGTTCCGTAGTTTGGAACTTCTGCTTCTTTCTCCGTTTTCAATTTCACCGGAGCAGAGAACATGTCGTATTTCTTCTCATCGCCTTTTACTTCGCTTGTTTCTTTAGCGCCTTCGCCAAGTTTCGTTGCAAGTTCTTTTGAACCGTCATTTGCTTCGCCCAATCCATTCGTTACTTGACCTGAACCTTCTTGTAATTGAGTTAAACCACTTTGGAAATCTCCTTTTGGATCTACGAATTGACCTAAACCACCTGAGATTTGTTGTGAACCGTCAAGTAAAGCACTTACTCCACTTATTAATTGGCCGGATTGACTTGCTAATTCATTTAAACCGCCTGTTATTTGCCCTGATCCATTTGCTAATTGACTTAAGCCAGTTTGGAATTTCCCTTTTGAATCCGCTAACTGTCCTAGTCCTCCTGTTACTTGCCCTGAACCAGTTGCCAATTGATTTAAACCAGCTGTTGATTCTTTTGATAACTGATTTAATCCATCATTTAACTTGCCGGCTCCCCCTGCAAGTTGTGTTGCTCCGGCTTCAATTTGTCCAGCTCCTTTTTCTCCAGCTAGCCCTTCTACGCCTTGTGCAACTCCTGCTGTACCTTTAGAGACTTGTTGACTGCCTTCCATTATTCCTTGAACAACAGGCTGTAATTGATTTCTATATTCTTCTGGTAAATTTTTAATTTGTTCATTTAAATCCGCCAAGCCTTTTGAAACCTGTTGAGCTCCTCCTGCTGTTTGCTCTGCAACACCACTTAGTGTATCTGCTTGTTTCTTCCATTCAGATACCCCTTGTGAAAGTTCGGAAGCTCCTGAGCTTATATCTTGTGCACCTTTTTGAGCTGCTTTGAATCCAGATTGATAGTCACCTTGTGGATTAGTATACTGATTTAATCCATTTGTGATTTGTTGTGAACCACCCAATAACTGCCCTAAGCTTGATTGCAATTCTCCTTTAGGATTAGTTAGTTCATTTAAGCCACCTGTAATTTGTTGTGAACCATTTAATAACTGATTCACTCCACTCGGCATAGCACTTACTTTACTATTTAACTCACCTAAACCATTCGTAATTTGATTAGAACCACTTGCTAATTGGTTCAATCCACCATTCGCATTCTTAGTTAACTCACCTAAGCCATTTGTGATTTGTTGTGAGCCGTCTTTCAATTGACTCGTACCGTCATGAAGCTTACCTGCTCCCTCACTCGCATCGGCAAAACCTTTAGAAACATCTTTTAATGAATCAAACATTGTCTCAGCATACGTTTTCGTTACTGAATTTGCTACTTCACTTTTGATGCTTTGAACGGCTGATGCACCAATTTGTGACGATAAGAAGTTTAAGCTTTCATTTGGAATGTACTCTAGTTTTGATTTTTTAGGGTTTTCATCCAACAATGTTGTTGTATTTTTAGAGAAGTCTTTTGGAATGCGGATCGTCATATAATATTTACGATCATCCATTCCCTCTTTTGCTTTTTTGTCGCTGACAAACTCCCATTTGAAGCTTTTATTTTCTTTCAAATTATCAACAAGGTCCTTACCGGCTTCAATCGGTTGTCCATTATATACTGCACCTTCATCAAGGTTTACGACTGCAACTGGTAAATCATCTAATTGGCTATATGGATCCCAAAACGCCCACAAGAACATACCAGCGTACAATACTGGAATGAATAATACTGCAATAATTGGAATTAAGATTTTTTTGCTTTTGATAATGGTAGCAAACTCTTTTCCAAGCAGTTTAAATCCTCTCATTGTTTCACTCTCCTCATAAATAAGCAACTGACCAATTTGTCCATTTGGTCAGTTGCTTTAAAAATAATAAGACTATCTACTGACAATCTCATATACTAACCAGCGTTATCTCTATTTGACTTCTCCTTTTTAACTTATGACTAAATTATTCACTCGGTCACATTTTATAATAATAAGAGGATTATCTTATTTTGACAATCCCTTTAATAAATATAATTCAAAAAGTTCAGCGATATGCTCTTTTTCTAATGGTTCGTGATACTTTTCCCAATCAGAAATAAGAGATACATACAGACGAAGCATGATAAAAGCGGTAATTTCTGGATCACATGCCATAATTTCACCTTTTGCAATTGCAACTTCAAGACGAGTTTTTATAAATGTAATAATTTCAGAATCCAATTGCCGCATAACATCTTGCACTTCTTTCGTCCCCATATCCCGCTCTTCTTGAATAAGCTTAATCATAAGTTGATGTTCTTTACGGAATTCTAAAATGCTATATAGGGCACGATGTACATTTTCAAAAAATGATACATTTGAATCAATTGCCGTTTCTGCGACTTGCTTCATTTCAAAAATTAAATTTGAAATGATTTCACCAAATAACTCTTCTTTGTTTTTAAAAAACGTATAAATTGTTCCTTTTCCAACATTTGCGAGTTTTGCAACTTGATCCATTGTTGTTGCTTTATAGCCAAAAGCGGAAAAAGATTTTGTTGCAGCTTCAATAATTGCTCGTTTTCGATCAATTGCCACGTTGTCACCCCTCAATAATGACCGATTGAATATTTTAGTCATATAGTACGAATTTGATATTATCACATCTTTCCAATGTTTACAAGTTTTCTTTTTATCCGCATTAACGGACAGTAAGCCCCCACTAATGGAAGTTTCACTTTATCGCTAAAAAATTAAATTCAATATCATTATCTCACATTGTATCAAAAAGATAACAAAAATAAATAAGCACTCGCCTGTACTACAGACGAGTGCATTTTATCCCGCATGAACGGGCACTAAAACCCCCACCTCAAGACTGAGAGAGAAGCAAAGAAGATAGGTGGGAGATGAAGCCCCCACTAATGGAAGTTTCACTTTATTTTCTTTCTTATGAAGCTTTCTTTAACTCAATTTGGGCAAGCACCGGATCATGATCGCTCATACGGCCATCCTCTTCCATAACATTTGTATTTAAATGAACTGGATCAATAATTGTGTGCGGTGCAATGTTATTCGTTACGAAAATATGATCTAACACTTGTGCATTTCCTTCATGAATATACGTATAACGATTTTCTTGTGGAACTGTTTCAAGCATTTCTTTCATGATGTCGCCTTTTAATGCTTGCATTGGTTTTGAAAATTCAAAGTCATTCATATCACCGACTACAACAACCGGCGCATTTGCATGTCGCTCCTGAATACCTTTTACGAAACCATTGACTTCCTCAGCAAGTTGTACGCGTTTTGCTTCACTCTTTAGTACAAGCGGCTGGATTTTTCCAAACGGCGGTGCATCTCCTAATTTAGAGTTTAAATGATTGGAAATAACAACGATGTTTTGGCCTTGGAACGTAAACTCAGCAGCTAACGGTTTACGTGTGTCATCAAATAATGCATTATTTTCTCCAATTCGTACAACATTTTTCTCAAGTAAAACTGGTGTTTGTGCTAATTTCACACGAGATGAATTATAGAAGAAGCCAACGCGAATATTTGCTCCTGGTGCACCGCCATCTTTATTATTTTCTGGCGCAATTTCTACATACTCATACTTTGGTCCGTGCATTTCCTGAATCGCATCAATTAAACGCTTTGCACTAAGTGATGCATCTGTTGTACCATCATTGATTGTTCCGTTGTTATCTTGCATTTCTTGAACACCAATAATATCTGGCATCTTTAAATTGTATTTAATTGCGTAAGCAAGACGTCTTACTTTTTCATCGGACGTTTCTTTTTTATTTGCTGAGAAGTTCTCCATGTTATATGTTGCAATTGTGAGTTTATCAAGACGCGGTTGAATATTTGCACCAAGTTGTTTAAATCCACCATCTTGCAGTGCTGGCAGTTCTTTGATTGGAGCAATACGATAATTTCCGTAGTCGTAACCAACTATACCTGTTACATCTCCAAGAAGTTGATCTCCTGCTTTGGCTACATAATTTCGTGCGACCTTAACGGAAAGGCGCTCTGGATTTAAATTATCAGCTTGCAGCAGCGGCGTCCCGAATTTTGTTGATACTTTCTGACTGCCATTAGCAATCGTTACATATAAATTACCGTTTTTTTGCGGTTCGATAACTTTTGGTTGTGGCAATGTTACAAGCATTCCTTCTAAACTTTCATAAAAATCAATTGTATCTTCTGCTGGATCGAAAGTACCGAATCCATCATTATCAATAACTTGATCTGGTATTTTCACACCATTTTCCCCTAATACAACTGCTTCTGGTAGTTTTTGATCGCTCGCTTTAATGATAACGCGCTTTGCTTTAATTTCTGTAGTAGATAAGTCTGTATCAAAACGTTCTGCATATCCTGGTCCGATAAATTCCTCCACCTGTCCATCTACAGAAACGAGATCGCCTACTTTCACGCCCCCATCTTTTTTATAGACATAAATCCCTTCTGAAGTAGCTGGATCTTCATCAGGCTGCGGATCTTGCATATAAAATCCGTTTTTATCTACTTGCGTAACAATACCTGTAACAGTTTTTACATCTTTTCCATTATAAGCGGAAATGTGGGATTTCCCCTGAATGTCGTGAATATGAATAGGTTCATTTTTCACAATCGTAAACGAGAATGTTACAATGCGAGAATCTTCTAATCCCTCTTTCACTGCAATTGCTTTAATGACACTATTTTCATTAAGTATGATCGGTTCATTATAACGAATACTTTGAGCTGTTGGGTTTGATCCATCTAACGTGTAATAAATGGTCGCACCTTCTGTTGCTGTTGATAATGTTACAGCTGTTCCTTTTTCTACTTCGCCCCCATTTGGATTAGCAGTTACATCGCTCACCTTTTGATTCTCTCTATCTTGAAACGCATAAGCTGTAACAGATTTTAACCCTGGGCTGCTAAAATAACTATCTAACGTACCTGTTAAACGTACTTTTTTTCCGATATTTTCTGGATGATCCTTTACATTCACTGCTTTTCGAACTTCGCCTATCGGAAGCTGAACAGGCATAATTTTATCAGCGTTCACTTCATCTGGAGAAGCGGCAATTGCAACATTTGTATCTCCAAATTTCGCTGGATCTTTCGTATACTTACCTGGATTTTGTGTATATCCGACAATATACCCCTCTACAACTGCTTGTTTCTTTCCTTGCTGCTGAAACAACTGAATTGCTTCATCAACAGTTAATACTTGTTCCTGTTCAGCCTTCGCTACAATATCCGCTACTAGTACAACGAATACAAGTGAAAAAAAGATAATTGCTAGCTTTTTCAAAGAAATCCTCCCCCTAAATGTTTTTCCTATTCCCTAGCATGTTCTATCATAGCAAGGATTCTTTATAAAGAACATTATATTTATAGAAATTTACAAAAAAATTAATCTCCTACTTTAGTAGGAAACTATGCTTCCGTTCTCTGACTATTTGATGATTAGGATTCACTACTTACTACGGATTCTTTTGAGAAATGATTTTCTTATACTAATTGTAAAAAGAATGTAAAGGAGTTATTCAATATGATTTTGATTATGATATATGCCTTTTTCACTATATTCGCTTTTGTTTATGACTATATCATGGAGAAAAAAGGATTTGCCGTAGATTTTAGCTTATTACCTTCTATCATACCTTTCGAGAGGACTCCCACCTCTAAACATATGTGAAGGTGGTGAGGTGAATCGAAAAAAATATTTTATGTTCAAAAAATAATAGAAACATACGTTCTTGTTTTGGTATAATATCCTTAACAAGGAGGTGAAAAATGACAATGGAAAATCAAACAAATTATAAAACTCTTCAGATTTGGATTAAAAAAGGGCATCGTATGTATTCTTATTTTCAAGAATCTTGCCAAAATGCTAAGAATATGTACAACACGACAAACTTTTATATACGACAAGTGTATACAGGTTTGACACAAGATAAGGAGTTGCAACTTTTACAAAAAGAAGTTTTGGATACGATTTCTAAAAACATAGGGAAGATGAATGATACGCAACTTCTTTCCTATCAAAAGAAATTGGAAAAAGAGAAAACAAAACCAAAAGAAAAACAAAAAGAAGTGAAATGTAATTTGTTTTCAGCACCAACTACAGAAAAACCTTATGTAGATTATAATTTTCTGGATACATTATTTAAAGTGATGATTCAGAATGATTATCGTGCTTTGCCTACGCAATCTAGTCAATCAATCATGAAAAATGTATTCCAAAATTGGAAGTCTTTTTTTGCTAGTTTAAAAAATTATAAAAAGAATCCAAATAAATATACTGGAAGACCTAGAATTCCAAAATATATTCGTTCTTCTGAAAAAGAGATTCTGTATACAAATCAAGATTGTGTCATTAAAAATGATAAGTTTTTAAAGTTTCCAAAGACAAAATTGCAATTAAACATTGGAAAATTAGGGTTTACTGAAGGTAAATTGAAGCAAGTTCGTGTCATTCCAAAATACAATGAGTATGTAGTGGAATTGGTGGTAGATGTTCCTTCAGAACAACAATCCGTTGAAGAGAATGGGCGTTATATGAGTATTGATTTAGGTATTGATAATCTTGCAACCATTGTAACAAACACAGGTATGAAACCTGTACTTGTTAAGGGCAAACATATCAAAAGCATAAATCAATATTACAATAAAATGAAGAGCCATTTTACAAGTGTTCTAAGGAAAGGTAAACAAACAAAGGAAGGACCTTTTACTTCTAAAAGAATAGAAAAACTTCACCAAAAGCGTTACCTGAAAATAAAGGACATCTTCCATAAAGCTAGTCATCATATTGTAAAACTAGCTCAAGAAGAGGAAGTTTGCAAAATCGTTATTGGTCAAAACAAAAGTTGGAAGCAAGAAACGAATATGGGAAAGAAAAATAACCAAACGTTTTGCCATATCTCGCATAGTGTATTGATTCAAATGATTACATACAAAGCAAATGCAGTAGGCATTCAAGTTATTGTAACCGAGGAATCTTACACATCAAAAGCAAGTTTTCTAGATCATGACTTTATTCCAACGTATGGAACAAATGACCAAAATGCAACGTTTTCAGGAAAACGAATGAAGCGTGGTATGTATCGTTCTGCAAAAGGAATCGAAATCAACGCAGACGTAAATGCTGCGGCTAATATTTTACGAAAAGTAGTCCCGGATGCATGGACAAACGGGATAGAGGGGTTAGGCGTGAAACAGCTCGCTAGTGTGTTAACTCCACTGACGTTAATCATCCATTAGGTTGAAACGTTAGAAACCCCCACTTCAAGCTTTGCTACGTGGGGGAGTATTCATTACGATGAATGACAAACCCACACAACAACCACTTGAATATGAACGAGAATACTATCATACAAAAAGCATCCCTAATTAATAGGGATGCTCCTCTTATTGTTATTGTGCCATTACCTCTTTTTGTTTCGTTTGTTCTAAATAAGATAACACATATTTAACCGCTGCTTCGCCTTGATCAATACAATCTGGCAATCCAGTGCCCGCATAAGAGCTTCCTGCTAAATAAATACCAGGTAATTCTTCATTCATGAACTGTTTTACAGTTTCCATACGCTCTTTATGCCCAACCGTATATTGAGGCATCGCATCTTTCCAGCGGCTCACAACAGCAAACTCTGGCTCAGCTGTTATATCCATTGTTTTTTGCAAATCTTCTAACACAACGCGAACCATTTCTTCATCTGTTTGCTCCACAATTGCTTCATCACCAGGGCGCCCAACATAACAGCGCAGCAATACTTTTCCTTCTGGCGTTGTATGCGGCCATTTTTTATGCGTCCATGTGCATGCCGTAATCGTAAAATCACTATTACGAGAGACAACAAATCCTGTTCCTTCAATATCACGCTGAATCGCTTCTTTCGGGAACGCTAACGCTACATTCGCAACTGACGTAGATGGAACGTTACGGAAGAACCGGAACTCTTTATATTGAGAAAACATAGATGGCAACAATTTATGAGATGCAGCCATAACAACAGCATCTGCCTCTATTTCTTTGCCATTACTAAGCAGGATGCTATAACGATCATCAGTTTTTGTAATTTTTTCAACGCGCGTTCCTCTCATAACCGTTTCATCTTCTAACCGCTCTTCAATTGCATCTACAATGGATTGCAATCCTGTTTTTAACGTTAAAAAGATTCCTTTTGCCTTTGCGTCCTTTGGCTTTTTCGGTGCTAATGTACGCATACCGAGCGAAATACTGCGATATTTTTGTTCTACTTGATAGAATTGTGGGAATGTCGCCATTAAACTCATCTGATCGATATCCCCAGCATAAATACCCGATAACAACGGCTCAATTAAATTTTCAACCACTTCATTCCCTAAACGACGACGGAAAAAGTGACCCAGTGACTGATCCGATAGCGGCTTAGAACGAGAAAGCACAAAATCAAATCCTGCCCGCAACTTTCCAATAGGAGAAAACAACCCAGAAAATACAAATGGTGTAATTTGCGTTGGAATTCCCATCATCGAACCGCTTGGAATGCCGTGCAGACGATTATTTACAAGTACAAACGATTTCCCTGTTGCATTGTTAACAAGTTTATCGCCAAGATTTAATTCCCGCGCTAACCTTGCTGCACTCTCTTTTCGCTCTAGGAACGAATCTGGACCACGTTCAATTGTAAATCCATCTTTTTCCACTGTTTGAATTTTCCCTCCGAGCCTTCCTGATGCTTCAATAAGCATTGTATCAATCGGCAGCCCTTGTTCACGAATTTCTTTTTGCAAGTAATACGCTGTTGTTAAGCCGGAAATACCACCGCCTATAATTACTACCTTCTTTTTCAAGACTGTTCCCTCTTTCCTTGCTTTATCACGCTACTTTTGCGCAGTAAGACCCCCACCTCAAAATTCAGAGAAAGTAAAAAAGATAGGGGGATAACTGCTGACATGTGTCCGATTGGTTCAACTAACAGTCAGTAAGGGATAAAAAATCCCCACTGATAGAAGTTTCACTTTATGAAACTGTACTCCACTTTTTCATAACAACATCTGCTAAACAAGCAATAAATGCAGCACTTGCATTTGGCATTTCTGGGCGATAATAGTTTGCATGAATTTCTTCTGTTACAATTTTACATTCAATATCATTGTCATATAATACTTCTAAATGATCTGCAACAAATCCAACAGGTGCGTATACAAAAGAAGTGTATCCATATTTCTCATGTAACTCACGTGTTAAGTCCTGTACATCTGGTCCAATCCATGGATCTGGTGTATTACCCGCACTTTGCCAGCCTACTGCATAATTTTTCACTTCAGCTCCGCGCGCAATATAATCAGCCGTTTCACTTAATTGTTCCGGATACGGAT
The DNA here is from genome assembly GCF_002582035.1 of Bacillus pseudomycoides. Taxonomy (GTDB): domain Bacteria; phylum Bacillota; class Bacilli; order Bacillales; family Bacillaceae_G; genus Bacillus_A; species Bacillus_A pseudomycoides_B. The sequence continues at coordinate 20,118 of NZ_NUQE01000101.1, read as the reverse complement.
CACCAAGCGCAATAATTTTCTCTGGCAAGCTATGTGCTGATACAATAAGAACCGCTTTTTCACGCTCATCAGCTGTCATTGTTTCATATGTTGCTTTTACTTGGTTCACCCAGTAATCGATAAATTTCGGTGCTTTATACCAACTGTCAATACCGTGAATTTGCAAACCGCCAAGCTTTTCTGCTTCCTCTTGTGCTCTTCCTATATAGGACTTTACACTGAACGTAGAATAATGCGGCGCAAGCACAAGGGCAATTGCATCTTCAATTCCATCTTCGTGCATATTCTTCACAGCATCTTCAATAAACGGCTCAATATGTTTTAAACCGAGATACATTTTAAACTCTACTTCATCTTGCATTTCATTTAAATACGCTTCTAATTTTTTTGCTTGCTCAAGCGTAATCTTCGCTAGCGGAGAAATGCCACCGATTGCTCGGTAGCGTTCTGTTAGTTCGTTTAAACTTTCAGTACTTGGCTTTCTTCCTCTGCGAATGTGTGTATAGTAACGTTCAATATCTTCTTCTTTATATGGCGTTCCATATGCCATCACAAGTAAACCGATTTTCTTTTTCATATGACCTCTCCTTTACTTCGCCAACTGTTCTCTTGAATAGTCGTGTATAAATGCGGTCATACGTTTTAACGTTTCTGGATTCACTTCTGGGAATACACCATGTCCTAAGTTAAATACGTATCCCGGCTGTTTCATTCCTTGATCTAAAATCGCTTTTACATGCGCTTCAATAACATCCCACGGTGCAAGTAAAATAGATGGATCTAAATTTCCTTGCACAGCCTTTTGAATACCGCGAGCACGTGCTTCTTCAATTGGCAAACGCCAGTCCAGACCAACAACATCAAGCGGCAGGTCATGCCATTCATTTGCTAAATGACTCGCTCCAACGCCGTGCATAATAAGCGGTACATTCATAGCACGAAGCTCTGTGAAAATACGCTCCATTGTTGGCTTAATATATAAGCGGTAATCTGCAACATTTACTGTACCAACCCAAGAATCGAAAATTTGGATTGCTTTTGCACCAGCGTTAATTTGCGCTTTTAAATACGTAATCGTCATATCTGCAAGCTTGTCCATTAGCGCAAACCATGCTTTCGGCTCTGCATACATAAACGCTTTCGTTTTATGATAATTACGAGACGGTCCGCCTTCAATCATATAACTCGCTAACGTAAACGGCGCTCCTGAAAATCCGATTAGCGGAACATCAAGCATTTCCGTTGTTAATAAGCGAATCGTATCCAATACGTATGGAACGTCATCTTCAGGATGAATTTCCCCTAATTTTTCGACATCTTGTAGTGATTGAATAGGATTATCAATTACAGGTCCAATTCCTGATTTAATCTCTACATCCACGCCAATTGCTGGAAGCGGTGACATAATATCTTTATATAAAATAGCAGCGTCAACATTATATTGATCAACAGGTAGCTTCGTTACGTATGCACAAAGCTCTGGCTGATGTGTAATTTCAAACAAAGAATACTTTTCTTTAATCTTTCTGTATTCCGGCTGAGAACGACCCGCCTGGCGCATATACCATGCTGGTACATAATCCGTACGCTCTCCTCTGCATGCTTGTAAAAATGTTTCATTGATTTGTCGTACCAAAATCCTTGTCCCCCTTTTTCTAATACGGCTAACGAATCCTATCCTTTTTTATCTTTTCTTACTATACAATCTGTAAAAACAAATTGTACAACATTATGTGCGTTGTTCATGAAATTGACACAAACATGTGTCTAAATCCCTTATTTTTTTGAAACATTCCCATTATATCATTGAATTTATGGTTTAACCTCTTTTGTTTTTTCCCCTTCTCGATTCGTTTGCGGATTAAATGGTACAACATAAAAACGCGGTGCTTTAAAAATATTCATAAACTTTACTTCATATTCACCTTTTCCTGCTACTGTACCTATATGAGTTGTTTTCCCATTATCTATTTTATAAATTCGATATTGAACCCTCTTATCAGGAAGTTGATTCCATGTTAGTTTTGCTGTAAACAAACCGAGCGGGGTAAACGTTAACTTAGCTTCTAAACCATCCACTTTACTTAAGCGAATCGGCATTCCAATTGTTTCAACACCACGTGGCTGTACAAATTTTGTTTCACCTTGTACGTTTACTTTCCCTAAAATTGTTTTAAATAGTCTTGTTGGATAAGCACTAGTACCACGCACATAATGTTTGTCATCAGTACGATCGTATCCCATCCAAACAGCTCCCACTAAATTTGGTGTATACCCAACAAACCAAACATCTCTTGCTCCGTTTTCTTGATTTGGCAAAGAGGTTGTTCCTGTTTTCCCAGCAAGTGCTCCTTTATATACACCATCTTGTGCAATTCCTTCTTTCACAACACCTTCAAGCATTTTTGTCATATACCAAGCAGTTTGCTTAGAAAAAATTTTTATTTCCTTGCCTGTTGCTTGTCCAATGATTTCTCCGTGTCGATTCAACACCTTCTCAATTACATGCGGTTCAACGATTTTTCCACCTTCTCCAAATGCACGATACATTTTCACAAGTTCAAATGGGGAAACTCCTTCTTTTAAACCACCAAGTGCAGTACTAAGACCGTGTTCAGGAATATAGATATCTCCTTTTTCTAAATATCGCTTTCCTTCTTCCACTCCAATTTCATGCAAAAGGGATACAGCTGGGACATTTGCCGATTCTAATAGCGCATCATACATCGTTACTTCCTTCGAATATTGATTGTTGTAATTGCGCGGTTCATAGCCATCAAACGAACTTTGTTCATTTGTTAATAAAGAATACGGTGTATATTTTTTCGTTTCAAGTGCTGGTGCATATACGAGAAGCGGCTTTAATACAGATCCCGGCTGCCGCTTTGCGTAAATTCGATTTAACCCGCGTGCTATATAATTCCTTCCTCCAACCGCAGCTCTTATCCCGCCTGTTTTACTATCCATTAAGAGAACAGCACCTTGCATATCATCGTCTTGCATCGGAAAATTATGGACATTTTGCAATTGTTCATACGCTACCTTTTGTATCTTGTCATCCATCGCAACAACAAATGTATATCCTCCGCGCAATACTTCTTGATGAGATAATCCATACGTACGAGCTGCTTCATCGACTACCATATCGATATATGGCATATAAGCAAGTTCCTGTTCATTTCGATTTGTATGAAGAGCAATCGTTTTTCCTTGATAACGAACTGTTTCTTCTGCCGATAAATATCCTTGCTTATGCATTAACGATAAAATTAAATCCCGGCGTTCCTTACTTTTTTCAGGATGCAAAAACGGAGAATAGCTATTCGGCGCTTTCGGAAGAGCCGCGAGCATCGCACCTTCTTGGACCGTTAACTGCTGTGCATCTTTATTAAAATAAAATTTTGCAGCTGCTTGAATGCCATATGCCCCGTGCCCAAAATAAATATGATTTAAATACATTTCTAGAAGCTGCTGCTTCGTATATTTCTGCTCCAAGTAAAATGCAATTGCAACTTCCTTCATTTTGCGAAATAACGTTTTTTCATGTGACAAAAAGACATTTTTCACAAGCTGCTGTGTAATCGTACTCCCGCCTTCTACTTTCTCTCCAGCTAAAATATCTTTATAAAGTGCTCTTATAATAGAAGAAAAATCAACACCATGATGTTTATAAAAACGTGAATCTTCAACAGCTAAAAACGATTGTTGAACAAATGTGGGAATATCTTCAATATGTACCAATTCTCGATTTTCCACGTAAAGTTTCGTGATTTCTTTACCTTTCTGGTCAACGATACGTGATGAAGAGTGAAATACAAGACGTTTTTCATCCATCATATAACCACCAGCAAATATAATCAGTTTATATAGAACAATTGCAAATATAAAAATGGAAACAAAGCCAATGAGAAACTTCTTAGTATTCTTCACGCCTCACCCTTCTTTCCAAATGATGGTACGTTTATTATTTGAAAAAACATACCCTTTATGTATCATCTTCGAAGGTTTTTACAAGTTCAGGTAGAATAAAGAAAAGTAAAAGAGGCTACAAAATGAAGGTAATTATTTCGTACGAGACTTCTTTAGAGAAACCAATTTTCAACTGTCATTACATGTAATTTGTTTTTTTACAAAAAGCCGTGTTAAGTTAATTTCAGTAAAAAGTAAGGGAACCCCTATTTTGGAGTTCCCTTGTTCCGTTAAAGCCCCTGATTATTAAATACAAAATAAGTCAAGGGCCATGTTAAATTGTCTTATTTATCAATTTCATCTGAACTAAGGCTTTTGAAAGAGTTTCAGTTGTTTCATATAGTCAACAGCCTTCGTTTTATTCTTTTGTTTAGAAACATATTCTGCCTCGTTTTTATCTCTATAATAGCGATTAAATGTATCTTCAGAAAGAGTGCCTTCAGAAATGGCTTTTTGAACTGCACAATGTGGCTCGTTTGTATGTGTACAATCAGAAAACCTACATCTCCTGGATAAATCTACTATGTCGTCAAATCCAAAATCTAAGTGTTCTTCAGGGTCTGTCATTTCAAATCCCATTTTACTCAAATTTAATTCCTCCACCTACTTTTAATAATGTTTGACAATACTACAACTATACCTATTTTCTTTATCGTTTTTTATTTAAAATTTATTTGAACTAATTTCAACCCAAACTAATTCTTTTGATACGTCACTATATACTATTTTTAAAATTATTTTATTATTTTTATCATAATAACTATGATACTTAAGTCGTTGTTCCCTATCTTCCCATGATTCTTTAAAATTATTACCAAGCAATTTGGTAACACTATTAATATCTTTCAATCCGGATTGCCCATTTATTATTACTTCATTTTCACTAAAAAATCCAAATAAATAGGTTATAAGTTGTTCTTTATTAACATCTAATACCATATTTTCATATTGATACTTTGTATTTTTGTATGAAAATCTATCACTTTTAATATAGCTACTTAAATCCAGATCATTAATATCATCATAAATTCTAATATTATTTATACTAACTGAATCTAGTGATGTATTTTTTAGATTCGTTTCATTTTGACAGCCTGACAAAAAAGATATGCTTAAAATAAACAAAATATAGAATCTCCTCATATTTCCCTCTTTTTACATTAAATTAAATCATATTACATATATAACCATATCATATTTACATATAATATTTTATTATGATTTCCCCCCAATATATGAAAACCACAAATTAGGGAAAACTGTAAATAAAAAAACTTACTCTTAAATTACTATGACGATAGTGATAATCAAGAAAATAAAACTGAATAAAGTACAATTGTAAAAGAAGTAAAAGGAGCTGACTAANNTTAGTCAGCTCCTTTTACTTTCTAATCAAACCACATGAATATACCATCTAATTGATACATGTCACGTTCTTTATTCGGTAAAACATCCAATTTTATTCTAATTCCATATTGAGAAAAATAATCTAAAATTTGATTTACCTTTTTTTCCGTGATGATAAGTGTTGGAGGTATCAAGTAAACGCCAATTTCCTCTTTAAACTGACTATACTCATAATCTTTTCTAAGGTTTGAAATAAACTCATTACTTTCAATTGGTTGAGATACAGCATCTTTATAAAAGCTAATCGTTGTCCTTGCACTTTCAAAATCAATAGGCATATACTGATTTTGACTATTTTCAAAAAATGAAAAAATCTCCAAATAACAAGAACTCCATTTTTTATCTTGTAAACTCTTATATATAGCATTCATAGCTTTCTTTGTCATATGAGCTGTTTGTACATATTTTTCTTCCTGATCTTCCTCAACATATTCAAAAAATGGGATCATTTGTTGGACAAGTTCTTTATCAGAGTTAAAAGGTATATTTGACACAAATGTATGATTATCCATCACAAGAGACATAAACCATTGATGAATAAAACATTTAAAAACATGGTATCTACCATATGAAGTTAATTCATTTATTTTATTTTCCAAGAGTAACCCCACCTGCCGATATAAGAAAATTGAATTCACTACAACATATGTTTTACGTTCCGAGTACCTTTTTACCAAGAGGTTTCGTACTATTCGAATCTGGTTCAAGTGTAATACCGATATTATCAAAGGACTGTTTTGGTGAAATCTCATATGTCAGAAGTCCTGAACCAGTTTCATCAGGTTTAAATATTCCAGCGTTTTTTCTTTCTCCATCCTTTAATAACCAAACTTGATACACTTCTTCATTTTTTACTTGCGGCAAATGATCAGCTTGTACAACTAATTTTTTCTTATCTCCTTGTTGTATAACAAACATATACCCCTTTGTATTTTCATGATTTTGATTGGTTGATACTAATGGACGAGTAGAAATTACTTCAATTGGATCACTGTTTAATTCATGCTTAGCTAAAGGTTGTATTTTAAATTGCGAATTTTCGATTGTTAATGCTACTGTAATCACTAACATTGTTACTAGTAATGCTGTTGTTAACGGTGTAAATTGTTTTTTTAATACAGCCGTCCATTCTCTCCATTTCGCTGTCACTCTGTTATCTTCATTCGTTTGTTCGTCTGCAAATATAAAATCAAACACTTCAGCTTTTAATGTTTCTGGTACTTCTTTCTCCTCAAAATCAAAATGCAGTGCTTCCCAAGCTGCCTGCATTGATGGATACTCGGCTTGACACTTCGGGCATGTCTTTAAATGTTCTTTAAACTGTTTTTGTTCTCTATCATCAAATGTATTCGTAACGTAAGATAATAAATGCTCACATTCTCTCTCCATACTATCCCCTCTATTCTAGATATTTTTTTAATTGCTTTAAAGATTGATGAAGACGACTTTTCGTAGTTCCCAATGGTTCATCTTCCATTTTAGCAATCTCACTAAGGGAATAACCTTTCCAATATAGTAAGTCGATTAATCTTTTTTGAGACGTAGACAAATTCTGCTTTGCCTGTTGAATTTCAACACTGTGCAACCTTTTCTCGATTTCATTCTTTGAATCTGCTATATGCATAGGTTTTTCAGCATCATCAAACTTCCTATGCATAAGTTCTTTATTTTCTTTTCGGACATAATCAATACATATATTCCTCGTAATAGTCAGTATCCAATTTACGAACTCACCTTTTGAAGGGTTATACATACTTTTCGTTGTCCAAAGTTTTAAGAAAACTAATTGAACGACTTCTTTTGTTTTGTCTTCATTTCCTTGGAAAAATTTAAAAGTAAAACTATATATCAGCTTAATATATCGCTCATATAGTTCTTCTAATGCAGGACGCTCGTTTCTTTTTACTAATTGCATTAGCTCATAATCATTTTTTTCTTTCATGCTCACCTGCACTCCCTGTTTTTTCATTTATTTCTGATAATTTGTAATTTATTTAATTATATAATTCAGGAAGAAAAATAGGAACCACCAACAACACTGGTCGCTCCTTTTAACAGAATATTAATCCCGCTATTAGTGGGCAGTAAGACCCCCACTAATAGAAATTTCACTTTATCCCGCATTAACGGGCAGTAAGACCCCCTCCTCAAGATTGAGAGAGAAGCGAAGAAGATNNAAGATAGGTGGGGGATGAAGAAAACCCCCACTGATGGAAGTTTTACTTTATCACTGTTTAAATGTAGTTTCACTATTCAACACAAACCATATATCCTTAACCCCTTGTCCATTTATGTCTCCTTTTGATTTATCATTGGCAAAATAGTAAAGGGGATAGCCTTTATACGTTACTTGTTGTTCTTTCGTATCTTCTCTTGTTATCGTAGCAAAATCTTTTTTATCAAATCCTTTTGGCACTTCAAAATCTTTTGCAACAAATGGCGGCCAAAGTTTTACACATTCACCACTACAATTACTTACCTTAGCTGTGTCTTTTGCAAAATAATAGAGTGTCTTTCCGTCTGAATCTGTTAAGTATTTTCCAACCTTATCGTTCTCTAATAATTGTAAACTAGGAGATTCACCTTTATTACTACTAACTTCACTCACCTTTTCTCCACTTGTTTTCTTACTTTGAGCATCTTCTTTCTTATCGCTATTACACGCTGTTAATAAGAAAAGACTCGCTACTATGGACACAATACATTGCCATACCTTCATACTGACTCCTCCTTTAATTTTTTATTTATATTTAAGGTAACGATAGAAAGATTTGATTGGTTTGATAAAAAATAAAAAAAAGATGCAAGCCTCCCCTTCGGCTTACATCTCTTTCTAACTCTATCAAATTTCCGCCTTCTTCTTATACCAACTATGCATCTTCTCCGCATCTTCTAATCTCATATGTTTTAATTCGTAATGCTTACCTGCGCCTGATGATGCAACTGCAAACATATATGTACATAATTGATCTTTACGCTGGAAGTAAGACTGACTTTTCTTCATCGATTGAATATGTCTTTTTCTTACTAATCCTGTATACTTAGCAATGCCGCGATATACAATTGTGAGCTGATTCGGCTCTAGCGCGTATCCGCCTGTTGTAAATTTTCCATATCCAAGAGCTGTAAAAAGTATAAACAATGGAATTAACACAAATAACCCCATATATTGTTTAAAATATATACTAACTCCGGCAATTGGTATTGCAAATATCATACAAATGATCCAACTATAAATAAGGTAGCGACGCAGTGCACCCTTTGGTAAATGTGTTACATGTTCCTCAATTTTGTATGGTAATTGCAAGTGCTCCAATAACTGCTCGACATCCTTTTTTTTCATAAGGGGATGCAGCGTGACATTCATTTGATCTTTTCCAACGCTTTGAATCACTTCTACGTGCACCGAGCAATAACCAAATGGTTGTCGTAGCAGTGCTTCTTTAATCGTAATGGCTTGGATCCGGTGCAACTTTAACACAAGTTCCTTTTTCTCAAATAGCCCTTGCGAAATGCGAACTTCATCTCCTCTTCGATAAACAGTGAAATTCGCATGTTTAAATGCATATGAAATTGTTGAAATCACCCATGAAAATACAAGTAAAATAGCCGCCATATAAATCCATCCGTATATATCGCTATCTTCCACATATTTTTCGACTGCATTGATAAGATGCTGTGGAAGATAGTCTTTTAGCTCTTGCGCAAATATGAAAAGAAACGAAAATAGCAACCCAAACTGACCGGATGTAATAGATGCAAGGAGAATTTCTTTTACTGTTAGTTTATAAACAGCTGTATTCGTTTCATTCATTTGTGCATGCTGTTCTTCTTTTAACTGTTCTGCTATTTTCGCTTCTTCATTTAGAAGAGAAATTAAATGCTTTGCCTCATCATTTGTAATTCCTGCTAATTTCACCTCTGGCTCATGGCCTCCGCCAGCTGTTTCAATCTTTAATTTCGTTAAACCTAACAATTGATAGACAACATTGGAACTTGTGTTAATCGTTTGCACGCGCTCTTTATTTAGATAGCTTTCTTTTTTTACAAATAATCCTTGTTTAATATGTAAAGTACGATTTTCAACCCAATATACTTTGCAATACCATTCGATTATAGTAGAAATAATGGTAAGCGCAAAAACCCCAAACGGAAGCAAATACCAAAATGAAAACTTACCTTTCATACTCAAAAGAAGTAAAAATGTTGGAAGAAGATCTCTTAATTTTAATTCAAATAAAATAGTAATTGGATGCTGCCTCTTATACATCTTCATCACTTACCTTCGCCAGTTCAGAAATTTGGCGTTTTAATTGTTCTGCTTCTCTCATCGTTAAACCAGGTATACCGTGCGTCATTGCAGCTGTAGATACTTTCAATTCTGTTAAGCCATACTTACGCATAATCGGGCCTTGTTCAATCGTTATATGCTGAATGCGAATCATCGGCACTAATACGCGCTGAACAACGAACATTCCATGTTGAATTTCCATCTCTTCTTCATTTAGTTGATAACTATGATAGCGCTGACGTAAATTTGGAAAAACAAGATAGCCGAGCGGTGCATACACAAGAAGCGCTATTACAAGTGCACCAAATATCCAGCCCGTCCAATCAAATTTAATCATAAATATAAAATAAGCAATTGTAATAATAAGACCGATCCCAGATGTAATAAGCGAGTTAATTTGCCATACCCGTACCATACTGGAATGAATTTGATTTTCTAGCGGTTGCATCGTTTCACCTCTATTTCATAATCTAGTACATCTTTTTCTATGACTCTATAATCTTAGTTACCAAACTGCATTAATCATATAAAAAACATAATTGGAAAACAAGATATTTTTAGGGAATGTTTTCCTTTTCATGGCACAAAAAAACTTTCGTATCTATAATAGGTACGAAAGTTTTTCATGTTACAGTATTCCTTTTTTCTGAAAGAAGCGCAGCCGATAGCAGTTCATTGTCACTTCACCAAGCCGCTGCAGGAGTTGATAGTTCGCGTATGCCCCCACCGGTGCACCGATGATTGGTACAAGCTGTAGCATCTTGGCTAAATCAATATAATCCCGGTATTCTTGCTGAAACTTCTCCCAATCAATATGATTCTCTATATTCGTATCCCATGTCTCAATAGCTTTCCATATTTCTTTCCGATGATCGTCACTTGAGAAAGCAAGCTGGAATACATGAAGAATGAATAACCGTTCTTCTTTTTTACTCGTATCATAGCCATACAGTGTTGCCGCATCAAATAAAAATTTAATTTTAATGCTAAGCAAAAGCGGGAAGTCAGCAAGACCGAGCAAGAGACCTCCTGCCCCTGTCCCAGCTCCTTCTGCGGCTGCAATCTTTTTATATTCATCCATTTTCTTTAGCACTTCTTCATCTCTTCTTTGCAATGACCAATCTGTTTCTTTCAACTTAGGTTTGATAAAATTTGAGCCAGCGCTAATTCCTTGCACCATCGTTTTAATCGTTTCTGTTAGTATGTTTTGCACTTTTGCTGGGATAAGCTGCTGCACTTTCATTTGAACTGCTTTGGAAAGACGTGTCATTGCGGAAGAGTTTTTTACAATTTTCCTTTTCCACTGCTGCAATTCTAAGATGACCTTTTGTTCATATTCAGTCATACTTTTCTTCCTTTCAATATGCAGTGAAATTTCCTCTTTTCACCTAAGATAGGCGCTTTAGTCGTTTTGCTCCGTATTGATAGACAAATCCAACACTAAATAACATATTTTCAAGAAATACAATTCCTGTCATCATCATATCCTTCGTTGCAAATGCAAATAGCACAGTGAAAATGACACCGCCTATACAAAGCACAGCACATAATAATGCGAGAAAATCTTTCATCTTTGCTTCCTCTGGAATAGGATATAACTCGAGCCATACCTTTAAACGATGATGTTTCCATAAGCTTAACAACTGATAGCCAATTAAATATAAAAACACGACACTTACAATAAGACGTGCATATAGAAATGGCACAAAGTATAAAATCAAGCTACCAATTATAAGTAGACGAGCATACAATCCAAGATAATTTCCTGAACGTAAAAACGTACGAACAAACAAGAATAAATATGGTCGTTTTTCTGGTACGGTACCCAGAATAAAATCAAGCCATTTTCGGCGAGATACACGTTCCTTTAACGCTGGTACGTCGACAAACATATTGGCAATGCGGTATAGCAATAACATTTTCTTTCCTTCTTCAGTAATTAAGTATTCCCAGTTCAGCGGTTTTCCTTTTACTTTCTGCTGCCAAAATACAAGATAAATCACCATTCCAAAGATGATTGCTCCCATATAAATAGCCGAAGCGTGCGCTACAAGGAAATAAACAAAGAAAAAGTTAAGCACAAAACGGACAAGCCAGTCAATGCGATGAACACGGTTATCCGTCATATAAGACTTCTCCCAAGTGACAAATAAATTCCAAGCTTTACTTAACACAATAGCGATCACAATTACTATGTATGTTGTCCCGGATTGTTTCATCTGCTGGAAATAGAGCGGAGCAATCGCCGCACTTACCATGGCTATGATATACAGCTGGATGAGAAACGTAAATTGAAATGCTTTTGCGAAATATGCTTTTAATTTTTCCTCTACCGGAAGTAAATACACAAGATCCGCTTCTTTTAATAGTGTTTGAATTGATCCTGCCGTTAATACAAAGCCAAATAGAACTGCTATAACAAATGCTGCTGGAAATGATGGCGTTAATGTTTGTAACCATTGTTGGTAATAATATGCACCCGCACCGATGATAAATACAAAAATAAATTTTAAATGATCATTAAATACATATTTACCGTATGTTCGAATTTCTTTTAAAAAATGACGAAACCGTTCTTTCCATAACTCTTTACTATTCATCCGCATCTTCTTCCTTCGTTAGTGCAATGTAAATATCATCAAGCGTCGCACCCGGCATGTTAAACTGCTTTTGCAGTTCTTGAAGTGTGCCCTGTGCACGAATTTCACCTTGATGCAAAATAATGAACGAATCACAATAACGTTCTGCTGTTGCTAAAATGTGTGTACTCATTAAAATGCCCGCACCGCTTTTCTTCATTTGATCCATCATTTGCAAAAGCGATTGAATCGCTAACGGGTCTAATCCAACAAACGGTTCATCAACAATATATAAAGAAGGTTGTACTAAAAAAGCGCTCATAATCATTACTTTTTGTTTCATCCCTTTTGAAAAATGGGATGGAAACCACTTTAAACGATTTTTCATGCGAAACTCTTTTAACAGTTTTTCTACACGTTCTTCATATTCTTTTTTCTCAACGCCATAGGCCATTGCCGTTAACTTTAAATGCTCTTCTAATGTTAACTCCTCATATAACACAGGTGTTTCTGGAATAAACGAGAAACTGGAGCGATATGCTGTCATATCATCTTTTAATGTCTTACCGTTAATTGTAATGTGACCTTGTTTCGGCTCCATCAATCCGATAATATGCTTGATTGTTGTACTCTTTCCCGCACCGTTTAAACCAATTAAACCGACAAGTTCTCCTTTTTTGACGGAGAATGAAATATTTTGCAATACAGGCCGTTTTGTATATCCGCCTGTGACATTTTCCACTCGCAATAATTGTTCCATATGACACCACTTTCCTCTTTATGTATGTGTAATCATCTTACCAAAAAATCAAAGCTCCTACATAGTACCGAACTTTTTTAAAAAGAAAAAATTTCCTTTACATAACTTTTACAAAAGCGGACATCATAATTAGTGAGGAAGGAACACATTGAAAAAGCAACCATAAAAGTGATGAACACAGCATAGCGAAATCATCATGAAATGGGGTGTCTATAATGGACAAAGTGAGTGAGTTTACACACGGAGTCATATAATTGTTTTATTTTAGAAACGGGGTGTCTCGAGGAGAGTAGATGCTGTTTTATAAAATAAACAAGTCATTTCAGAAGGATTGCAACATCATTTCATTGTAAATGGGGTGTCAACGGCAGAGTAGATGTCGGATTACCACGCATTTCCTAAACAAATGAGGTGTCTCCTAAAGGTAGATTAAACGAAATGCTTTTTCAAACCTTCTTCAGAAGGCAGGAAGCTTTATAAGCTTCCTGCTTTTCGTGTTTTTTCTACTATGTAATTATGGTAAAATACGGCTAAGACCACTGAAAGGATGAGGAATATGAATCATACAGCAGATAATTGTATTTTTTGTAAAATTATTGAAGGGCAAATTCCTTGCGCAAAAGTATATGAAGATGAGCATGTACTCGCTTTTCTAGATATTAGCCAAGTTACAAAAGGACATACACTCGTAATTCCAAAAGTACATAAACAAGATGTATTTGCGTTAACACCAGAAATTGCTGCACACATTTTCTCTGTCGTTCCAAAAATTTCGAATGCGATTAAAGCTGAGTATAATCCAGTTGGCTTTAACTTATTAAATAATAATGGAGAAAAAGCAGGACAAACTGTCTTTCACTTCCACCTTCATTTAATTCCACGCTACGGCGGAAAAGACGGTTTCGGCCTTGTATGGAAATCTCATCAAAGTGATTACACAATGGAAGAATTACAAAACATTGCCAACACAATTGCAACTAGCGTAAAGTAGTATAACAATTTCATCAGAACTGATGAGTTGAAAAGATTAGATTTTGCAGATAATCTTTCTTATATAACATATTAAGCAGACTAACCGTTTCATCTGAATAGATCCCCTATTGTAGTATGTACAATAAAATGGTACATAACATACATGCCCCGCCAATAAAAGCGAATCTAACAGATTGTTGTTTCACCCAAAGTATTGGCGGATACGATCTTTTCTGTTTTAAAATAAAAAATAATTGCATTGCTCGTACAAGAAAGAAAAGACTGACAATAAAACAAATTGTTGTAATCCATTTCACTTTTCTCCCCCCTTGTCTTATGCATATGCACGTTTTTACACATCATGAGTATAACGATAAAGTGAAACTTCCATCTGCGGATGCTTTTGCCTGCTGATGGTTAGTTGAACCAATTAAGGAGGCCCTTTTTATGTCAAAATCTAAATTCTTTCTAACTGGTGTCATTTGCGGCGGAGCTGTCGCTGGACTTGCTGTGCTCTTTTCCACTCCTTCATCTGGAAAAGACATGCGAAATAAGTTAAAAGAAAAAGGAAATGATATAAAGAAAACATTATCTGATATTACAACAGATACGAAATTATTAAGACGACAACTTGTTGAAACAGCTTCTGAAGGAAAAGAAGTAATTCAAGAATTAAAACATGATATGCACGAAACATTCTCTACATGGAAACAAGATATTTCTCAAAACAAACGCCATATTGAACAAGAAATTGAAGACATTCAAAAGTCAATCGAAAAATTACAACAAGCAGTTCCTGATAAGGCGTAACTTTTCGTATATAACAAATATTTTTGATTCGTAACTTCTCTCACACGGCACATGACATACATGTGCCGTATTTTTTATGCAATTATACTGTTTCCTTTTTTCATGCAAATAAGAATAAAATTACGTTACTCTTTACCCTAACCTATCATGAAACGCTTCCAAATTAACTCGGAATTTGTATAGTTTTGTCATTTTTCCGAATTTTTTTTACAATTCTAACAAAAAGGCTTTATTAATTTTTATTTTACTGGCATAATAGATACTAATGAATAAGATTTGTATAAAGTGGGTGAATGAATGAAAAACGGTGAAAAAAGTTATTCGATAAAAGAAGCGTTGATTTTCAGCCAACGCATCGCTCAATTATCAAAAGCATTATGGAAATGTGTAGAAAAAGATTGGCAGCAATGGATTAAGCCATACGATTTAAACATTAATGAACATCATATTTTATGGATTGCGTATCATTTAAAAGGAGCTTCTATTTCAGAAATTGCAAAGTTCGGCGTGATGCACGTATCCACAGCTTTTAACTTCTCTAAAAAACTAGAAGAGCGCGGTTTACTTATATTTTCAAAAAAAGAAGATGACAAGCGAAACACGTACATTGAGATTACTGATAAGGGAGAGCAATTGCTGCTGCAATTAATGGAGGAATATGAGCCTGAAAGTAATTCTGTCTTTAATGGCGCTCTAGCCCTGCGTAATTTTTATGGTAAATTCCCAGAAAATATCGAATTAATCGCCATTTTACGAAATATTTACGGGCAAGATTTTATCGACATTTTCGAGAAATCCCTAGATAATATCGAGGATGATTTTATAGAGCACAACGAAAAGCTTGTTAAAAAATTTTAGATTATCATTTTAATGCCATCATACGTATAAATTCTTGCATTAATGGTTGAAATAAACCTTGACGTTCGAGCGCTTCTGCGGTCTCTTTTCCTTCGAGACTTCGTGGAAGCGCTTTTTCAAATTTATGTAACAATTCATCAAATAAAAGTAAACCTTCTTGCTTTTCGACTATGTATTGCTCGTTCATTTCTTCACAAAGAGTTAACAAACGTTCTACATCACGTCTCATCACTTTCTTCTTTATAATTAAAGAGTAAAATGGACACTTTTGTTCATCTATCATATTAGAAAGAAGCGATACATAATATTCTGCTTGTTCTAAGCGTCTAACAACGTCCATTTTCTTCCCTCTCTTTCTCATCCAAGTTTCTCTATTTCAGAATTTTATAACACGAACAAAATATCGTATGATACAATAGATTCAATTATATGTATTTTCGCCAAAGGAGGACTCTCCTCGTGACAATGATATTTATCGCTTTTGCACTTATTGTTCTAGTTTACACGAATCTCATGACGCACACACTGTGTCAACAAAAGCAAATGTCTGATCGAAGTAAAACTAGCGTCTTTCGGTTCATTAATGTATGTATTACCATCCTATTAATTTCTAGTTATATAGAAATTATATTTCATGCAAAGTGAGGAAGGGAACCCCTTCCTCACTTTTTTCCTCTATAAACAAATTATACCTACTATCACCAATAAAATAAATAACACAAGCCATAAAATTAATTGTTGATTCATTATAATTTCAACCCCCTCACCTTCTTTTGTATGCCTATAAGCCTAAAATGGTGATATAGCCTAATCTGACAAACTAGACCAACAAATGGCTAATTTTTCTTTATCAATAGGAAAACAAGTTGAAATATGTTATATTAAATTTAGTACATATTGCTTATACTATAAAAAATACATAATAGTAGGAGTGTTTATTTGATGAAGAAAGCAGTACTTGCTCTAGCTGTAACAAGCGTGTTCACATTATCAGCATGTGGCACTTCGGACAAAGTTGTAACGTCAAAAGCTGGCGATATAACAAAAGATGAGTTCTATGATGCAATGAAGCAACAAGGCGGTAAAAACGTCTTACGCAACATGACAATGGAAAAAGTATTCACTAAAAATTACCCAGTAAAAGACGATGCCGTTAATAAAAAATACGACGAATATAAAAAGCAATACGGTGATCAATTTGATGCTCTATTAAAACAAAGCGGTATGACTGAGAAACAATTAAAAGATTCCGTTCGTGCTGAGCTTTCAATGAGAGAAGCTGTGAAGGCAAACATTACGGATGACGAAGCAAAAGCTAATTACAAACCTGAAATCAGAGCAAGCCACATTCTTGTAAAAGATGAAGAAACTGCTAAAAAAGTAGAAGATGAACTATCACAAGGAAAATCTTTTGAAGACTTAGCAAAACAATACTCTGAAGATACAGGTTCAAAAGATAAAGGCGGCGACTTAGGATACTTCGGACCAGGTAAAATGGTAAAAGAATTTGAAGATGCTGCATATAAATTGAAAAAAGGTGAAGTCAGTCAACCTGTAAAATCACAATTCGGTTACCATATCATTAAAGTAACTGACATTAAAGACTTGAAACCATTCGACCAAGAAAAAGATCATATTAAAGAGGGACTTGTTGATAAGAAAATCCAAGATCCACAATTCATGAACGATCTTATTACAAAAGAAATGAAAAAAGCAGATGTGAAGATTAACGATAAAGATTTAAAAGATATCTTCGAAGCTCCGAAAACAAGCGGCGGCTCATCAGGCGAATCATCTAGCAAATAATAAAAAAGCTCGGCATATGCCGGGCTTTTTTGTTTTGCGTATGAAATAAGTAATTCCTTAATCTTTCAACTATTAATTATATAATTTTATTTCTGAAGCTGAAGCAAATCCACCGTGCCCTGATACGACTTCAAGCTTTACATACCCTGCATCTACTTTACTGAAACTTGCATTCTTTGTAAGTTTATTATCTGCCCACGTTCCAGTAGCAACCTTTGTAAAGTTAACTCCATCTAGACTTGTGTATATATTATAACTAGTTATGTTACCATTAGAATTACTATCTTGTCTTGGAACATAAGCTAATTGTGAGATGCTGGTAACTTCATTAAGCTTTATCGTAATGTATGGAGCCTTATCACTCCCATCCCATAACGTATGCCACATTGTTGCACCGTTTCCGTCAATTGCATTTGCAGCAGCATTATTAGCTGAAGTTTGCTGACTTGAGACACCTGCAACTGATAAATTTTTGTGTGGTATTAATCCTACTGCGGCCGTATCAGTAAACTTTAAGTTAACAGCATCACTTGCTGGCGTTGAACCAACAGCAAACTTTCTAACTGTTAACGTAACATTTCCTGTTAAATCCGGTAAGTTAGGAGAAGCTGGATTATATTTTGTCCAATGTGAACCTTGATCGATGCTGAATTCTATCGTACCGTCTAGACCAAAAACTAAGTTCTCATCATCATTTGAAGAAACATTAACTTTACCAGTTTTTTCAATTGGAATTAATAAAGGCTGTTCTGTTCCAATCACTCTTGTTAAAATACCGTTAGTTGAATTGATTGCCGCTATTTCTTCATTACTCAGAAGTATATCATTGCTTGTAGCAGCTTTATATGTTTTTCCACCATCAATACTGTATTCCGTATCTGGTTTAATTCCCATTAATTTCCCTGCATTTGCTCCATCAAAACTAAAAGTAGCAAGGTTCAACCCTAAACTTGGCATTTGATCTTTTATGTTATTAGCTACTTGCTTTTCATTTACATTCGTTATTGTGGAGAATGCATTTAATATATTTAAAGTATATTGCTGAAGCTTAGCTCTATCATCTGTATTCAGAACATGGCTTCTAATTTGAGTAAGAAGATCCATCATAGGTCTTGGTTCATTAGCAAAAGAAGAAATGATACCGCTGTTTAATTCTTGCCACTCACCATCTGTTACATTTGGATTTTGTAACATGAGAGAAACGTAATCTTTCCATACTAAAACATTAATCGGTAAAATATTAGTAGCTATCTTATAAATTGCAACTTTGTTATCTAATGAAGTCATCGCTTTAGCTAACCAGCGTAATCGCTCTGATTGATCTAGTTTTACTGGGTCACTTTCCGCACCTTCAAATAGTAAGATGTACGGTACTTGATTTTTCAATTTATCATCTGACCAAGGAATAACAGTTCCACCATGATGTTCCGATGCACCCCATCCAGATATATCATTTCCTAGATGCCAAGAAGATGGTTTGTCATTCCATATAAGTGCACAATGTCCAGGTTGTCCAACAGGCATAGCTGCCACACCAAAGGCTTGGCTTACTTGCGTACCAAACTTCGAAATATTACCGCATACTCCGCCATCTCTGTAAATGGAAGCAAGATTCCAACCTAAGCCATAAAATGCATCATTTCCAGCTTGAATACTAACCCCATCTTTGTTATTTGATACATATTTAATCAGATATGCACTTTCTCCTATCTTATCTTGTCTTTTAAGTTCTGGATGTTCTGTATTAATCATGTTTCTTGCCCAAGTTAAATCTTCTTCTGGTGACCAAGTATTCACTACTAATCTTAAATGCCAAACATCATATGTTCTAAAGACAGGAAATAACTCATTATTTTGATCTGCTGATTTATAATATTGGTACCTCGTTAATGGATCAATAGGTTTATTATTTGTCCAATATTTTACAGGTTCAGCATGAGCTAGCGATGTAGCTATAGCTAATTTTAAATACAATCCTTCATGAGAATCTGCATCCGTGTTCCAAATTGTATTCCATATCTCAAGTGCATTTATTGGATTCTTTCCAGTTGGACTGCCACCTTCAAGAAACGTATTCATTGCATCTGTATTTTTCATAACCCAACTAAGAAAATTTTGATGGGCAGCATCTTTTTTAGCGAATGTATCCATTGCTGCAGCGCCTGTTTGTGATATGAATTGCCACTGAGCCAAAGCTGCTGCAAATACTGGATCTTTAAGCTTACTTTGCAAATTCGCTTCAGTGATTTCCCCAACCTTTTCATTTAAATATGTTGTAAGATAACTCAAATGATCTTCAAAATTACCATTTGCAATTGCCTGATCTGTCTTTTGCTTCAATGTGTCTTGAGTCAACGACACCGTTTCAGCTGAAACTTTTGTATAAGGAATCGTAACAAAGCTCCCTGAAACAAGTGACATAGTTAATACTAAAGATAAAGTTCTTTTCAAAATAAGCCCCCCTTATTTTTGCTTTTAACCGATTACCCTTGCAACCTCCTCCCTTACATAAAGTGAAACTTCCATTAGTGGGAGTATTTTCATCTCCCACTGATGGAAATCCCGCTCAATCAGGCTTTTACGGGCAATTATCCCCCACCTTTCTTCTTAAGAAAAGCGGAAGCGGCTCGCTCAGAATCGCAGGACGTTGGAGCACCCGACAGAGA
>NZ_NUQE01000014.1 GCF_002582035.1 Bacillus pseudomycoides | reverse complement strand
ATGTGTAAAAAGAGGATCTGCTGTCATCACTTGATGAATTGCATGAAGTGTTTGTTGGGCAGAACTAAATGTGACAGCACCTGCGCCCAAACCCGCGCCCGCGCCTACTTGCCTTGTATTGTTAAAGAATGGATTTATCATAATAATTCATAGCGCTCCTTTATAGTAGTTGGATTCCCTTTACATGTTATGTTCCATATCTAGGGAAAGAGCGTACCTTTAATCAAATTAGGTAGATTATTTATTAAGTAGTTTTATCCCGCTATTTTGGGGCAGTAAGACCTCCACCTCCAGATTGAGAGAGAAGCGAAGAAGATAGGTGGGGGATAATTGCTGTGATTGGTGAGAGCTTTCCATCAGTCGGGGATGAAGAAGACTCTCGCTGATGGAAGTTTCACTCTAGGTCATATGAGCCGATTTTTCTATCTAACTCTAATATAGAAGAAAGAGGATTTCGTTATGAAATCCTCTTTTTATAATTTCATTTAAAGGCGAGCTATTTAGGAGAATGGTTTAACTTGCTATCTAAAATATCTCCAATAAGAGGAGTTTCAACTTGTTCATACGCCCTTTCTCCGTGAAGGGAAAGATCAAGACCCATTTTCTCTTCATGATCATGTGCGCGAACTGGTAGGAATAAACTAATTCCTTTAATAATTGCATACGTGGCTATGGCTGTGAATGTATAGGTTGCTCCGATTGCGAGTAGCTGTTTCCAAAGAAGTGCTGCATTTCCGTAAAATAAGCCGTCTGCACCTGCACTGTTAACCGATTTTGTAGCAAATAGTCCTGTTGCAATGCCGCCCCAAGTTCCGCCAATGCCGTGGCAACCGAAGGCATCGAGTGCATCGTCGTAACCGAGCTTGTGTTTTAAGAAATAGACTGCCATGAAGCAAAGTGCACCGCCGATTGAACCTATAATAAGGGCAGATAATGGTGTCACAAAACCACAAGCTGGTGTAATTGCGACGAGACCAGAAATAGCTCCGCAAGCAGCACCTAGTACAGTTGGTTTTGTTTGGAAGAACCATTCTGCAAGCATCCATGTCAGTGCAGCAGCTGCAGCGGCTGTATTTGTATTAATAAAAGCTGTGAGTGCAACGTCATTTAATGTTAATGTGCTACCGACATTAAAGCCGAACCAACCAAACCATAATAATCCTGCACCTAAAATTGTGAATGGTAAGTGATGGGGTGAAGAGTCGTGGGCATCTTTGCGTTTTCCAAGGAAAATAGCTAATACAAGACCTGCGACGCCGGATGTAATATGAACAACATTTCCTCCTGCAAAATCGAGTGCTCCGAGTTCTCGAAGCCATCCCCCTACGCCCCAAACCCAGTGAGCAACGGGATCGTATACAATTGTCGTCCAAAGTAAGATGAAAATAAGAAAGGCGGAAAATCGCATTCGTTCTGCGAATGCACCAGAAATTAAAGCGGGAGTTAAAATTGCAAACATGAGTTGAAACATCATGAATAAGTTATGTGGAATTGTAGCGCTGTAGGCTTCATTTGGTGTGAAAGTAACGCTTTGTAGGCCGAACCAATCGAAATTACCAATAAGTCCATTCCAATCCGGTCCGAATGCTAAAGAGTAACCGATGAAAATCCATTGAATAGACACGATTGCCATTGCGCTATAACTGTGCATCGTTGTACTAAGTACGTTTTTGCTGCGAACCATTCCTCCGTAAAATAAAGCAAGCCCAGGTGTCATAATCATCACCATCACGGTAGATAAAAAAAGAAATACTGTATCCCCCATACTCATCTTTTCCCCTCCTATAATGTTAGATAAATTAACATTAAAAAGTTATATTTAGTATCATATTCAATAATCTGAAATAAATCAACAGATTTTTCTGAAAAATAAATTTTATATGTAAGGAAATATAACATGTAATATGCGAAATGCATGAGTGTACGAGATAAGGATAAATTGTTATACTTTTCATATAATTATAAAAATAATTTGGGGGAAGTTATGTGAAGAGGGATTTTGGAAAATATTTTCTATGTTTGATTTGTCTATTATTTTTATTTCAATTACCGATTCATGTTTCAGCGAAGGAAACGGGGCAGTGGCAAGATGAAATTGTATATTCTATTATGATTGATCGTTTTAATAATGGCGATTCGAAAAATGATAAAGGGATTGATACAAATAATTTAGAAGCATACCAAGGAGGGGATATACAAGGGATTATAAAGCGACTTGATTATATAAAAGAGATGGGTTTTACTTCTATTTTGTTGTCACCACCTACTGCAAGTAATAGTTATGACGGTTATCATCCTACTGACATAACAAAAATGAATGAACATTTTGGGACGATTGAGGACATGCGGCGACTTGTCCAAGAAGCACACAAGCGAGAGATGAAAGTTATGCTTGAATTTGTAGTGGATAATGAAGATGAAACGGGCACGATTGAAGGTGCTAAACAATGGATTAAGGAAACAGATATAGACGGTTATCATTTGATACATAATGAGAATATCACGAGGTCATTTTTGAATGAAGTGATTGAAGCTGTGCAAAGTGTGAAACAAAATTTCTTTGTAATAGATGATATGCAAAGTGAAGGAGGATTCAATCAGGCTTATCAGCAGCGCATTACGGACGTATTTGCAAAGCCGAATATTTCTGTAAAGCCCTTGTATGATGTGACGAAAATGGGCGGCGATCGTATAGAAGGGACGTTTGTAGATAATAGTCAAACAGAGCGTTTTGTTAGAATCGCAAAAGAAAATCAATATTATCCACCGACCCGTTTGAAATTAGCACTTACCTATTTATATACATCACCTGGTGTTCCGTTTGTATACTATGGTACTGAAATTGCGCTAGATGGAGGAAAGACGCCGGATAATCGTCGTTTAATGGATTTTAAAACGGATGAGAAGTTTTTGCAGTATATAGAGAGGTTAGGAGAACTTCGAAAAACATTACCATCTCTTCGGTACGGAACGTTTGAACTATTGTATGATAAAGATGGTATGAGCATTATAAAACGCATGTATAAAGATGAAACAACAGTTATTGCTATTAATAATACAACAGAAACGCAAAAGGTAACGCTTGCTGCAAGTGAATTGGGAGAAAATCGCGAGCTGCGTGGATTGTTAGAAGATGATATGGTACGAGAAGAAAACGGGGAATATTATCTTGTGATGAAAAGAGAAACGGCTAACGTATATGCACTTGCAGAAAAAACGGGGTGGAACTGGTCGTTTATTTTGGCATTAGTTTGCGTTTATTTGTTGTTCATGATTTTTATTGTATTAGTGAAGAAACGAAAAAAATCCTCTTAATTAGAGGATTTTTTTCATGTACAATTAACGATAGTTTATAAATTGTACGTCGATTGATAAATCAGCACCGCGCACAGCTGTGATAACTGCTTGTAAGTCATCACGGCTTTTACCCGTTACGCGAACTTGATCGTCTTGTACTTGCGTTTTTACTTTTAATTTTAAGTCTTTAATAATGTTATTGATTTTTTTAGCGTTTTCTTTATCGATACCTTGTTGTAACTTTGCGCGTTGACGAACTGTACCGCCAGAAGCACTTTCGACTTTTCCGTAATCTAAGTTTTTAATAGGAACTTCACGCTTAATTAATTTTGAAATAAGAACATCTTTTACTTGATCAAGTTTATACTCATCATCAGAAGTTAAAACGATTTCCTCTTTTTCTAATTTAATATCACTTTTGCTTCCTTTAAAGTCATAACGATTTTGAATTTCTTTTAACGCGATGTTAATAGCGTTTGTTACTTCTGGAAATTCTACTTTTGAAACGATATCAAAAGAACTATCTTTTGCCATAGTAAGCACCTCCAAATTAAACTCCAACCCCTATTATAGTTAATTTTGGCGAGTTGGACAAATAAAGGAAGAAACGTGTATAATGAAACTTTGTTTGGAATGATAAAAAAATAAAGTGAAACTTCCATCAGTGGGGGTATCCCCATTGATAGTCAGTTATGTTAATTTAGTTTTATGAGCTGTTTTTACATTAAGAAACAATAAGGATACTACCCGTTAGAATAAGATAAATTTTATATAGAGAAGGGAATTAAAAATATGAAGCTACAACCAGGATCGATTGAACAAGTAACAGTTTTACGCGAAACAGAGATTGGGTATATGGTCGGTTACGAAGAAGATGAAGTGTTTTTACATAAAAATGAAGTAGCTGGAGAGATTGCAGAAGGCGACACAATTGAAGTGTTTTTATATCACGATCATCAAGAACGTTTAGCAGCAACGATGAAAACACCACTTATTACAACAAATGATTGGAATTGGGTAAAAGTTGTGGAAGTGAAGCCTCATTTAGGGGTGTTTGTTGATATCGGTGTTTCGAAAGATATATTAATTCCAGCTGATGAGTTTCCAATTTATACACCAGTATGGCCACAAGAAGATGATGAATTGTATTGTACATTAAAATTAACAAATCGCGGCCGTTTAATTGCGCTTCCGGCAAGAGATGCAGATATGCAAGAAATTGTAGTAGAAGCAACGCCATCTATGTGCAATAAAAATGTAAACGGTCGTGTGTACCGTTCATTGCAAGTAGGGTCATTTGTATTAACAGATGAACATTTTCGTGCATTCTTGCACTGTTCAGAGCGTAAAGAACAAGTGCGTATTGGAGAGCGCGTAACAGGCCGTATTATTGATGTAAAAGAAGATGGAACAATTAACATTTCACTGCTTCCTCGTAAACAAGAAGGAATGGAAGATGATGCAGCGGTTATTTATGAATATATGGAAAACCGCGGCGGTGCAATGCCATTTTGGGATAAGAGTTATCCAGAAGATATTCAAGAGCGTTTTAACATGAGTAAAGCAGCCTTCAAACGTGCTCTTGGTAAATTGATGAAAGAAGAAAAGGTTTATCAAGAAGAAGGTTGGACGTATTTTAAAAAATAAAGTGAAACTTCCATCAGTGGGGAGTTTCATCCCCCACTGACAGAAAGCTCTCACCAATCGGGCTTTTACGGGATAATGAGAAAACAGCCGAACAAATTAGCTTTGTTCGGCTGTTTTTATGACTGTAAAGCATGTGTAAATGTATCTTTTAAGTCACTATCTTTTACTTTAATATTTGCTTTCTTTAATTCGTCTGTTAATACTTTTTGTCGCCACGTATTATCTTGGATACGTTCGTCTTCAATCGTTTTACGGATGGAATCTTTTACTTCATCGTAGGGCTTTAATTCCTTTTTATCTGTTAATTTAATAATATGGTAACCCTTTGATGATTTTACAGGTTCACTTATTTCACCGACATTTAATTTATAAGCAGCCTCTTCAAATTCGGGTACCATTTTTCCAGGACCGAAGTAACCTAAATCTCCGCCGTTTGCTTTTGAAACCGTATCTTCGGAATATTGTTTTGCTAATTCTTCAAATGATGCTCCGCTATTCAGTTGTCTTTTTATATCATTGGCCGTTTCTTCATCATTTACTAAAATCTGACTAGCTCTAATGTCTGGTTTATACCGTGCCTTTACATCTTTTTCTGTCACTGTTTGTCTGACTGCTTCGTCGATGGCTAAGCTGGAACGAATTTGTTTTTTTAAGTCTTCTTCGTCTTTCATCCGATTGCTTTCAAGAAATGTTTTGAAATTATCACCGGCTTGATCTTTTACTTTGTTAAATTCTTTATCAACTGCCTCATCGGACACTTTGTATTTTTTAATCATAATATCTTGTGCCATCATTTCATAGAGCATATCTTTTCCGAAACGTTCTTTTAATGCCTGATCAAATTCTCCTTTTGTTACCGTACCAGCATTTGAAGTTGCAATTGGATCGGAACTATCTTTGGGATCGCATGCAGATAACATTAATGTGCCGAGCGTCGCTGCAGCGATAAATAATTGTCTTCGTTTCATGTAAACACCTCATCCAAAAATCGTTATTACTATTGTAAAAAACGGAAGTGAACATGATGTGAATTTTAGGTGGTTTTTGCATAAAAAAGTACATCAACGAAAATGTTGATGTACGAGGAAGAATTATCTAAATGAAATAGAGGGTGTAAGACTGCATGATAAGAACGAAATGAGTGCGGCTAATTGTCAGTAAGAAAATTGTTTACTGATGGAAGTTTCACTTTATCCCGCTATTCGCGGGCAGTAAGAACCCCACCTCAAGATTCAGAGAAAATCGAAGAAGGTAGGTGGGAGATAATTGCCTATAAAAGCCCAATTGGTGAGAGCTTTCCATCAGTGGGGGATGAAAAAAACCCCCACTAATGGAAGGTTCACTTTATAGATGATCAGTCTTTTTGGAGTAGGCGCGTTTTCCTTGCTGTATATTTTTTTGCTGTTCTTCATTTTTTTGTGTGCGTTTGGCGTTGTTATCACGCGCTTTTTTGTCGTTGTCACTTGTGTGAGGCATACGATTCAGCTCCCTTTATAAATAGTTTTACGTTTATCATTTCCGTTTTCGTTAAGACTATGTATACAATGCAATTCATATAAAGGTGGGCTAGGATATATGGATTTAAAACTGAACTATGGTGAACTTGTGAAAAAGTTAGTCGTTGTTATCACTGCTGGTTTGTTGAATGCAATTGGAATGAACTTATTTTTAACACCAGCAAAAGTGTATGCTAGCGGTTTCGCTGGATTGTCACAATTACTCTCGCAAGTGTTAGCGGATTTTATGTCAATTCATATTTCGACTGGATTTCTTTTTGCCTTATTCAATATTCCAGTTGTTATTTTAGCTTGGAAAAAGGTAGGGAAGTCATTTACTATATTTAGTTTTTTTAGCGTTGTATTTATGACGCTATTTTTAGAAATAGTGCCAGTAAAAGCAATCTCTAACGATATTATTTTAAATGCCATTTTTGGAGGAATCATTTCTGCGTTAGGGGTAGGGATTGCTTTGAAGTGGGGAGCTTCAACTGGTGGTTTAGATATCATTGCGATGATTTTATCTAGAGTAAAAGATAAACCGGTTGGAACGTATTTTTTCTTTTTTAATGCCATCATTATTATAGCAGCCGGTTATCTATATGGCTGGGAGAAGGCGCTTTATACGCTAGTGACATTATATGTATCTTCACGCATTATTGATGCCATACATACGCGTCATGTGAAAATTACTGCATTTATCGTAACGAAAAATGGGGGAGCGGTGCGAAAGGCAATTCATGAACGATTGGTCCGAGGGATTACGACTATTCCGGCGATAGGTGGGTTTACACATGAAAATAAAGAAATGTTAATGATTGTTATTACTCGCTACGAGTTGTACGAATTAGAAAGGGTTATAAAAAAGGTAGATCCAGGTGCGTTTACAAACATCATTCAAACTGTTGGAGTGTTTGGATTGTTCCGTAAAGAATGAATAAAAGAGGACCGCATGTGGTCCTCTTTTATTCATCTAGTCGGAGTTGCTCAGCTAAGCTTTACTCCGCTGTTGAAATGCTTTGAAGTTCTTCTTGCATTTCGTGTAATTGTACTTTTTCGGCAGTAGAAGAATTGGTATAAGCGGACAACAAAGCATTTTTCGCTTTAGCAACAAGTGCTTGTTGTTCGCTATGGTTTGAACAAGATACAGCTTGTGCAACAGCATCTCGTGCTTGTTGGAACAGTAAGTTACCCATTAGAACCCTCCAAGAGAAGAGTTATTTCGTTCTTTTTCTGCTTCAGCTAATGTACCACGGTATGGGAATCTTGCGTCATGCTGCATAACAGAATCTGCCCCTTGTTGTACGAAACGTTTTGACTTATTCTTTTTGCCCATTCGTAATTCCCCCTTTTAGCAGAAAAACATTGACACATTTGTTGTGTCTCCTATAGTATGTGCGCTTGGCGCTATACTATAAGCAGGGAATTTTCGCCTTACAATCCAAGTACGTCCTCTAAATAAAGAGCAATTCCATCTTCTTCGTTTGTTAATGTTACGTGATTGGCTAATGATTTTAATTCTGGAATGGCGTTCCCCATTGCGATTCCGTGCCCGGCAAATTCAATCATTTCAAAATCGTTGTCTTCATCACCGAATGCGATGATATGCTCTTTAGGGATATTGTAGTAACTTGAAATTTTTTGTAAGCCAATTGCTTTATTTAATCCGCTTTTTACAATTTCAATAATTGGCCAAGGAGCGCCCCATTTGCGGTGATCGATAACTTCTGCATGCATATCTGTCAAATGTTGGCGGATGGAATCTGATTTTGATTCGTGTGCATCGATTAATAAACAAGTAGGATGTTCTTGTAAAATATCGAGTAAATCACCTGTGAAAATTTTAGGTGATCCAAATTCGAAAATATGTTTTTTATCTGAATCAATTTGTTTTACATATACATCATCAATAACTTCCGCGTAAATATTTTCTACACCAAAATCCATACATGCGCGAACGATTTCTTGTGCAGTAGCAAGCTCAAGCGGAGAGTGATGTGTTCCCCAATTTCTATCAAGTGGATGATGGACGTATGCGCCGTTGAAATTTACAATCGGTGTGTTCAATCCAAGTTCTTGATAATATGCATGACTCGCACGAAATGGACGCCCAGTTGAAATAACAACGATATGACCTTGTTCTTTTGCTTTTGCAATAGTTTGTTTTGTACGCGCTGAAATCATTTTTTGATCTGTAAGTAAAGTACCGTCTAAATCTAATGCAATTAAATGTTGTTTTTTCATGCGTCTCTCACCTTTTATAAAAAGTTTTGTGTATTATATTCATCTTAAGTCCTACATTCTTGTGCTGTCTACTATTTGTCACTGGTAAATGGAAAAGTCAAGCTGTTTTCTGAAAGTTTGAATAATGTTTCTTTCAATTTGTACAATTTGTGAAAAGGGTTACATTGAATAGAGTATCGTGTTTATAATGAGAATGTAATCTTCTCGTAATAAGTTGTTTGACTCTCCTTTGATACTGGTCGTTATGGCCAGTTTTTTTTGTTTCTACATATATTGATTTAATTCCTGCTAAAATGTGTAAATTCATTATATGAACATGGTTTCCTAAACATAACAGAAAAGGTTTTCTAAAATGGGACATACTAAAGATGTAATGATGGAATGGAAGGAGAATGGATATGGGACAAAGTCATCGATTCCGAGCTGGTCAAAAAGCACCAAACGACGGCATATACGTTGAAATTGGTGAAACAGGGAGTATGGTTAAGGATCCGAAAATGGTAAAGCTTTCTGCTGGAGATAAATTTCCAGAAGTTACAAACCAAAACAGACAATGGACATATAAAAGAAGACCATAACAAATCCCGCAGTTATAAGCTGCGGGATTTGTTATGACGTAATGAAATGGATTTTTTCAAAAATAAGATAGTATTATAAAATCATCTTCATTGTATAAAATACATAATTTGTCGTATAATCAAATCAAAGGTCAAAAAAAGTCAAAGTGTAAAGGAGCTGTGGCTGTAATGGACTTAAATCGAATGACAACAAAAACACAAGAAGCGATTATGAGTGCACAATCAATTGCTACGAAGCATCATCATCAAGAAATTGATACTGTACATCTTTTAGATGCGCTTCTTCAGCAGCAAGATGGATTAGCAATCCGTATTTTTCAAAAGATGGATGTAAATATAGATCAGCTTATGCAAGGGATAGAACGCTTGCTAAAGCAAAAGCCTTCTGTTACAGGAGGCGGCGCTGAAGCAGGGAAAGTATATATTACAAGTGCGCTTCAGCAACTGCTTGTAAGAGCGGAAGAAGAAGCGAAGCATTTGCAAGACGATTATATTTCAGTAGAACATATTCTTCTTGCGTTTTGTGATGAAAAGAAAGCGAACGATATACGTCAGCTGTTTACATCGCTTCGTATTACGAAAGAAGCGTTATTAGAAGCATTAACAGAAGTTCGGGGGAATCAAAGAGTGACGAGTCAAAATCCAGAAGTAACATATGAAGCTTTGCAAAAATATGGCCGTGATTTAGTAGCAGAAGTACGACAAGGGAAAATTGATCCGGTTATTGGGCGCGATAGTGAAATTCGCCGTGTTATCCGCATTTTATCACGTAAAACGAAAAACAATCCTGTATTAATTGGTGAACCTGGTGTTGGGAAAACAGCAATTGTAGAGGGATTGGCCCAGCGTATTGTTCGTAAAGATGTACCAGAAGGATTAAAGGATAAAACGATTTTTGCACTTGATATGAGTGCGCTTGTTGCTGGTGCAAAATTCCGCGGTGAATTTGAAGAACGTTTGCAGGCAGTCTTAAATGAAATTAAAAAAAGTGAAGGAAAGATTTTATTATTTATCGACGAGCTTCACACCATTGTGGGTGCTGGAAAAACAGAGGGAGCAATGGATGCCGGGAATATGCTAAAACCGATGCTAGCGCGCGGGGAGCTGCATTGCATCGGAGCGACGACACTTGATGAATACCGCAAATATATTGAGAAAGATCCGGCACTAGAACGTCGTTTCCAGCAAGTATTAGCAGAAGAGCCAACGGTTGAAGATACGATTTCTATTTTGCGCGGTTTAAAAGAACGCTTCGAAATTTATCATAGTGTTAACATTCATGACCGTGCTCTTGTAGCAGCGGCGATGTTATCAGATCGATATATTTCCGATCGCTTTTTGCCAGATAAAGCGATTGATTTAGTTGATGAAGCGTGCGCAACAATTCGAACAGAAATTGACTCCTTGCCAACAGAACTGGACGAAATAACACGTCGTATTATGCAATTAGAAATTGAAGAAGCTGCGCTTAGTAAAGAAACGGACCGCGGAAGTCAGGAGCGTCTGCAAACATTGCAGCGTGAATTATCTGATCTAAAAGAAAAAGCGAGTGGAATGAGAGCGCAGTGGCAAAAAGAGAAGGAAGAAATTCATAAAGTACGGGATTTGCGTGAAAGTCTAGAGCGTTTGCGCCGCGAGTTAGAAGAAGCGGAAGGAAATTACGATTTAAATAAGGCAGCAGAGCTTCGTCACGGTAAAATTCCAGCTGTAGAAAAAGAGCTGAAAGCAGCGGAAGAAGCAAATGCCAATAAGCAGCAAGATAACCGTCTTCTTCGTGAAGAAGTAAGCGAAGAAGAAATTGCGAATATCGTATCGCGTTGGACCGGTATTCCGGTTGCAAAACTCGTAGAAGGAGAACGTGAAAAGCTGCTTCGTTTAGAGCAAATTTTATCAGAGCGTGTCATCGGACAAGAAGAAGCGGTCGGCCTTGTGGCAGATGCGGTATTACGTGCCCGTGCTGGTATTAAAGATCCCAATCGTCCGATTGGTTCATTCATTTTCTTAGGACCTACAGGCGTCGGGAAAACAGAACTTGCGAAAACATTGGCGCAATCATTATTTGATAGCGAAGAACAAATCATTCGAATCGATATGTCTGAGTATATGGAAAAACATGCAGTATCCCGTTTAATCGGAGCGCCTCCTGGATATGTCGGGTATGAAGAGGGCGGACAATTAACAGAAGCTGTGCGCCGTAAACCATATTCTGTTATTTTATTAGATGAAATTGAAAAAGCGCACCCAGAAGTGTTTAATATTTTACTGCAAATGTTAGATGATGGGCGTATTACAGATTCGCAAGGACGTACAGTTGATTTTAAAAATACAGTCATTATTATGACGTCCAATATCGGATCGCAATATTTACTAGAAGGATTAGGGGAAGATGGTTCTATTCAAGAAGAAGCAAGAAATCTTGTAATGGGACAACTTCGCGGCCATTTTCGTCCGGAGTTTTTAAATCGGGTGGACGAAATTATTTTATTTAAACCACTTACAACAAATGAGATAAAAGGTATTGTCGATAAAATTGTGAAAGAGCTGCAAAATCGTTTGGCAGACCGTCATATTACGGTTGAACTAACAAATGCAGCAAAAGAGTTTGTTATAGAATCGGGATTCGATCCAATGTACGGTGCACGTCCGTTAAAGCGCTACGTGCAGCGTCAAATTGAAACGAAGTTAGCGCGTGAACTCATTGCAGGTACAATTACAGATCATAGTCATGTATTAATTGATGTATTAAATAACGAGTTAGTTGTAGAAGCTCGTTAAAAAAGAGTCCGGTTGATTACCGGACTCTTTTTTATTAATGCTGCTGTGCAGGTTCGTTTGGAATTAATGCTCCCAGTGCGATTACAAGTACAGTAAGAATTACAGAAAAAATAGACGCTTGTTGGAAATCGTATGTAACGCCTGGCGTCATAGAGCTTAGTACGTAGCTCATCATTTGCACAAGCAGGAACGACCAGATAAAGGCCCAAATTACACGCATCTTTTCACACCTCTATTCGTTCAAGTTATTTTTATTGTAACATAACTCTAAAAAGAATATAAAAAAATATTTGTTGTTTTTGCAAAGCAAATTGTTATTACCATCATACATTATAAAAGAGTAAGTTTGATGTTGTCATATAAGGCGGGAGAGTATGAGTATTACGGAACGTTTTTTCTTTTTAGAACAAGAGCTATGTGTGATTCATTTGCCGGAAAAGCCGAATGGATTCGGTATATTGCTACTAGGTGATTACAATTATTTCATTGAGAATGGTACAAGTTTATGGCTTCAACATGCAGGGCGGTCACACTTGTTAAATGAATTGAGGAAGGAAGGTTATACGATTTTTTCTTCTAATTTGTATGGGAGACATTGGGGGAATGAACAGGCAGTTCGTTTGGCGAAGAGGCTGTATCATGTTGTTATGAAAAAGGAAATTTTGAACGAAAAAATTCATATTATAGCAGAAGGAATGGGAGCACTTGTTGCCCTGCAAATGATGAAACAATATCCAGAGTGTGTTCGATCTGTTCTCATGTTTAATCCGTGTCTTCACTTACCGGCACATGTTGAACTTGAAAAAGAGCACAAATTTTTTTATAAGCGGTTAATGCGTGAATTGATACAAGCGTATGATGCGACAGAATCAGAACTAGAAGGGAAAATTGAAAAGAAAGCATTTCCATATTTAGAATCATCTGTTCCAGTAAAAATATTTGTCTCTATTCAAGAAAAAAAAGAACGAAAACAGTTGCTCAGAGAATTTGAAAAGAAGCGTTTGCAAGAGAATCACCCAACTTCATTATCCTTTCATCTACAAGATATAAAATATAAAGTGTCGCAAAATGCGTGTCAGTTTTTTAAGTGGTATGAAGATTTATAAAGCTCCTATACATAAGGAGCTTTTCATGCATTTGAGGAGGGATAGAAAATGAAACGAGTAATTGTTGTTGGGGCGTTAACATTTGTAGGTTATCATCTTGTGCAGAAATTTCTTGAAGAAGAGGTTGAAGTGTATGCATTCGATTTTGATGATATAAAAAACGTTTCCAAGATAAATGAAGAAAAATTATGCTTAATTGGTCGAAATGCATTATTTACGTATTCTTCGCTCCGTGATGATGAAGGGTGGGAAGTGTTGGAAAAAACAGATATTGACGCTGTATATTTTTGCTTATGTGAGCCGAATCAGCAAAAGGATTTTCGAAACGAACGTACTATATTGCAATATGTAAAGCGATTTGAGAGTTTTTGCAGACGAAAAGAAATAAAATTAATCGCTTTATCTTCTATAGAAGCGAATCATGCTTGTAGTAGTGATGAAAATAGTATGCTTTTTTCGAAAATGGAGAGAGAAGTACAAAAAGGCGGCAGAGATTACTGTATACTACGTGTGCCGGCAGTATATGGGCCGTGGCAACCGTTATTTATGGCATACCATCATGTAATTCTTTCGCAGATGAAACAACAGACTATTTCTGTTCCCGTAGAGGAATGCACATGTGACCTTATATATGTTGAAGATGTTGCTCGATGTTTATATGAACTCGGTCAAAAAAGGATGGAAAGAAAAATATATTCTCTTTGCAGCGGAGAAGAAAACCAATGGCAAAAAGGAATTGAATTATTACAGGAAACAGGTAAAATTCCAATACATCATAAAGAGTGTCAAAACAATGAGGAAACAGAGATGATTGTTACAAATCCGATTGCATTAGAAGACGGATTACAGCGTCAAATTTCTCACATAAAACATTATAAGGAGTTATACGAGGGAAGCAGCACGTGGTAAACTAGAAACGAACGTTTTAATGTTGAAAGGATGAGAAAATATGAATGATAAAAACATGCAGTTTTTACAAATCGCAATGAAACATTTGCCGGAAGCAAAGGCAATTTTAGATGATAATGGTATTGCACTGGATATGGCAAAAGCACAGCCTGTATTGGAATTATTAATGAAGGTTATGAGTGAAGCTTATGAGCTTGGGAAAGCGGATGCAGGAGAGTAATACGTTTGCGAAATATTTATAACTACTAGGTTAATACTTTTTCTGTAAATGATGAAGCTTTAATAATGAAACCTTTCTAGCGGTGAGGATTCACTGATGGAGAGTGTTACTTTAAAATAAAGTGAAACTTNNCTGGACAATGCTTTCGCCGAATTTTGAGGTGGGAGTATTACTGCCCGTTAATGCGGGATAAAGTTAAACAGTTTTGAAAAAACCGAAATCTCCTATCTCGATAAAGAAGGGATTTCGGTTTTTTGTGGATTAAGAACCTGTTAAGTGATAATAGAGTTATTCCATATGTATTTATAATTGGTAAATCGCCTGTTGAGTTGACCAGGTAGCACTGCTGAATGCCTGATAATTTGTAACTGCTGCTTGAAAGTCCTTATCACTTATAGTGGCAGTGGCATCATAAACAACAGCTGTTTGGAATCCATTTTCGATTAAGTCTCTCATATGTGATTCCACACAAACGTTTGATAGGACACCTGCCAAAATGACCTTTTCTTTCCTTTGCTGACGTAATTGGTAAACTAAATCATTTGTCTGTGGGCTGGCAATTTTATGGGCGGTCGCAATGATTGTTCGATTATCTAAAATGTAAGGCGTAAGTGATGGAACCCAGTCAGCTCCAACAGTAGGAGAAGTATAAGCATTTTGTTTTTGATATACCTGAAGCTTTAATAGCATTTTTTGTTCAGCTCCAGTAAATTGCCAACTATAATCATGCGGATAAATATAATGAGGGGAAATAAAAAGTTGATATCCTTTACTCATGGCTGTACTCATTAGAAGTTCAAGGTTACCTAGTGTGTTGTACTGCTCAATAATATTTTTTGTTAAATGGTACCCTTTACCTCCAGGGGACAGAAAGTCATTTTGTGGGTCCGTTATGACAATTGCTGTATTAGCAGGATTAGGTTTAAACATTCTTTTTCCTCCAATTTACATAATTATATATTCTGTCTTTCATATTCAACTATTGTTCTTTCATGAATATATATTAATGGAGACTTGGACACATGCTGTCTTTTTATGGAGCTTTGGTATTTTAATACAGTTACCTTCCAAGATCGTTACAGACGTACCATACAGTTCGTGAATATATGCAATAGAAAGTGATGAGGCTTGTTCAACTAAAGGGTGCTTTAATGGAGTAAGGATCACAGAAATGATCAAATTTTTTTATAAAATAATTATTCAATTGAATAGAAAAAAGCGTGTATTGATCATTCTTTTTTCAAAACACGCTTTTTCCTTTTTTATTAAGGTTTACAGAGTTGATTTAATCAAACTTTATTTCAGGGCTACAGAAGGGCCTCGTTTTTTTACTCAGCAACTTTATTTTTTCGTTTGAACTTGCTTAATACTTCATATACAATCGGTACAATTAATAATGTTAATAACGTAGAACTTGTTAATCCACCGATTACTGTTACGCCAAGACCTTTAGAAATAAGACCGCTTCCTTCAAAGCCTAATGCAAGTGGAAGTAAGGCGCCAATCGTTGCGATAGCTGTCATTAAGATTGGGCGTAATCTTGTTGCACCCGCTTCTAATAATGCTTCGCGTGTTGTAAGTCCTTCGCGTTCCTTATGAATGACGCGGTCAATGAGTACGATAGCGTTTGTGACAACGATACCGATTAACATAAGGGCACCAATCATTGAAGAGACGCTTAATGTTTCACCGGAAATTAATAAGGCAACAACGGCACCGATTATTGTAAATGGAAGCGAGAATAAAATCGCTAATGGTGCTAGTGCCCCGCCGAATGTTACAACAAGAACGAAGTATACAATCGCAATCGCAGCTAACATGGCTAAGCCAAGTTGTGTAAAGGACTCTTGAATATCTTTAGATACACCGCCCATCGAAACATCGATGCCAGATGGTAAGTCCATCTTATTTACTTCTTTTTGAATGTTTCTAGAAGCTTTTGATACATCATCTGTTGTTGGTTTTGCAGTTACTTCTGCATATACGCGGCCATCACGTCTTGTTATTGTATTAGACGTTTCTCCTTCTTTTACAGTCATAACGTCTTTTACAGCCACTTCTGTACCAAATGGTGTTTGTATTTTTCGATTTGTTAAGTCATCGATGTTTTCGTAATTTTGTTTGTTAACTTCAACATACACATTCATCTCTTTGTTATCTTCTTTTACTGTTGTTAAGACAGGACGTTCGTGAGAGTCGGAAAGCCCCATGCCTACCTGTGCTGCAGTTAGCCCGAGCTTACTTAATTTCTCTTGATCTGCGACCAATGTGTATTCATCGTATGTTTTTGCAAGGCTAGAGTCGATATCTTTTAACGTTTTATCTTTTTTCATGATATTTTGAATGTCTTTTACGACAGGTTCAATCTCTTGTAAGCTGTCGCCGTATACATATAACTTAATTTCATTATTGCTTCCGCTAGATGAGAAGTCTTGGTTTTTCCATTCTCCTTTGTCTGTCATCTTTTGCAGGTCTTTAACAACTTTTTCTTTTTCCTTCTCAAAGTTCTTTGTATCGTTTTTATATTGAACAAAGAATAATGCTTGGTTCGATGCACCTGGGTTCATTGGATTTTCTCCGCCAAGTGAGAATTGAATCGTTTTCACATCTTTCTTGTTCTTAAAGTAATCTTCTGCTTTTGTTGCAACGCTTTCGACATCTTGTAATGTTTGTCCAGGTGCTGGATTATAAGATGCAATTACTGTTTTTTCTTCTTCAGATGGTAAGAAACTTACGCCTACAATTGGGATAAGGGCAATGCTTCCTACTAATAATAAAACCGCGATGCTAGATGTAATCATTTTATGGTTTAATACCCATTCTAGAAGGCGTTTATATCCATTAGCAAGTTTGCTTGGATGCTCTTCGTGATCGTGCTGTTGTTTTTCTTTCATACTTTCTTTTTTTAATAAAGAATGTGCCATCATCGGAACGATTGTAATAGCTACAAGAAGAGAAGCTGATAAGGCGAAAACAATTGTCAAAGCAAACGGTAAGAATAGTTCACCGATCATTCCTTTAACAAGACCAAGCGGTAAGAAGACCGCAATAGTTACGATTGTAGATGACATAATCGGAACGAACATTTCTTTCGTTGCCTCGCGAATTAAGTCTCTTCCTTTTAATTTTTCATTGGATAAAGCCATGCGCCGGTAAATATTTTCAATAACAACGATTGAATCGTCGACAACGCGGCCGATAGCGACGGTCATTGCTCCAAGCGTCATAACATTTAATGTAATATCCATTTGTTTCAATAGTAAAATTGCAATTAATAAAGAAAGTGGAATTGAAACAACGGAAATAAGCGTTGTTCGAATGTTACGTAAGAACAGCATGATGATAATGATGGCGAAAACCGCCCCAAAAATAGCTTTACTTAACATTGTACTAACTGATTTTTCAATTGGTGCACCTTGGTCAAATGTTGAAATGATTTCGGTGCCATCATATTTCTTTTCGAAGTCATGTGCTTTATCTTTTACAGCATTTACAACGTCAACGGTATTCGCATCAGCGGCTTTTACAATTTGAAGGCTGATTGCATCTTTTCCGTTTGTACGTGAAATAGACTCTGCTTTCCCAACTTGTTTAATGTCGGCAATATCTTGCAATTCTACAGTTGGAATTGCAAATCCTTGTCCCACTGCAGCGGAATTCATATTAGGCTGCTGCGCCTGAGTTGGCCCTTGTGAACTTCCTTGGTTTGTAGAAGGAATAAGCGGGATTTTCATTTCTTTTAAAGCGCTTAATGTTGTAATGTTGCCATCTACAACAACGGATTTTTCTTTATCTTTAAATGTATACAGTCCTAACGGCATAGAAACATTAGAACCTTTAATCATGTTCTTAACTGTCTCTTCGCTAAGGCCTAATTCTTTCATTTTCTCTTCATTGAAGACAAGTTGTACTTCTTCAACTTGTTGACCTGAAATTTGAACAGATGCAACGCCGTCTAGTCCTTGTAAGCCTGGAACAATATCTTTTTCCACTCGTTCTGTCAGCTGTGCAAGAGACTCGTTTTTACTTGTGACACTTAATGAAATAACGGGAAAAGCGTTGACGCTAAGGCGAGAAATTTTCGGTTCTTTTACGCCTTCTGGTAAAGGTAAGTCAGCGAGTGCATCTTTAATTTCTGACTCTGCTTTTTCCATGTTTTTATCAAAATCATATTCTACTTGAATAGAAGATGCGTTTTGATAAGAGGAGGAACTTACAACGTTTACTCCACTTAAGTTTTGCAGTCGTTGTTCGATTGGTTTCGAAATCTTTTCTGCGACTTCAGCTGGAGTAGCACCAGGGTAAACAGTTGTTACCGTTACAAGTGGTGTCGTAATGTCTGGGATTGTTTCTAGCTTCATGCG
The DNA here is from genome assembly GCF_002582035.1 of Bacillus pseudomycoides. Lineage (GTDB taxonomy): Bacteria > Bacillota > Bacilli > Bacillales > Bacillaceae_G > Bacillus_A > Bacillus_A pseudomycoides_B. The sequence goes on along the minus strand of NZ_NUQE01000014.1, from coordinate 23,099 downwards.
AAGCCCCGAATAGATTCCCGCAATCGTAATAATGATCGTTAATAACCAGACTGCGAACTTGTTATTTAACGAAAAGTTAATAATCTTCTTCATCTGTACACTCCTTTTTGTTGGAACTGACTAATTGGTCATAACGGATAAAGTATAACTGACTGATCGGTCAATGGTCAACTGAAAGGACTGATGCAAAGAGAAACTTGCGTCAGTGGAGAATGCTTATCTTCTTTATCTTTTCTGAATCTTGAGGTGAGGGGCTTACTTCCTGTCAATAGAGGGATAAAATGTTGAGAAATACTTGCAATTTCTGACCGATGAGTCATAATGCGAATAAGAGTGTTTTTTTAGGAGAGAAAAAGATGAAGGAAAAAGAACGGTTAATTATTGAAACAGCAATTAAATTATTTGCAATGAAGGGTGTTAGTGCGACGTCTATTCAAGAAATAGCAACAGAATGTGGTATTTCCAAAGGTGCATTTTATTTGCATTTTAAATCGAAAGACACTTTAGTATTGGCAACGATGGAGTATTACTACGATCAAATTCAAAATAAAGTTATGGATATTGAAAAAGAATCCTTACCTCCACGTGAGAAATTTGAAAAACAATTACATTGTCAGTTTTACGAATTACAGCAAAAAACAGAGTTCATTATTATGTGTATGAGGGAAAATGTGATTCCTTTTAATAAGGAAATAGAAATATTAATGTCAAGAATGAAATTAGAATCGCACGCTTTTTATCGAAATAGTTTACTTTCTATTTATGGAGAAGAAGTTACTCCTTATCTTATGGATGCAATAATTATGCTCGAAGGGATAGCGCGTGGATATTCGGAGTTGATTATCTTTAATGTGGTAAATATAGATGTACCATATACAGTAAAATTCATCTTAAAGAGAATGGATGATATTGTAACAGGTCTGCACCGCTCGCGGGAAAAACCGGTTATTTTAGAACGGGAACTGAATCATTTTTTTTGTGATGTGAATGCAGCTCACACACATAATGAAGAAGTATTTGTAAATGAGATAATTCAGTTAAAACGCACATTAGTAGATCAAGTAGGGAATGATGAATTATTGGTAACTTTAGATGTATTAGAGGAAGAAATGAAGAGGAACAACCCGCGAGTTCCAGTTATTCAAGGCATGTTGTCCAACTTAAAATTGTATCCAGAATTGCGTGATTTCCGGGAAAAGCTTGCAGTGTATTATAAAATTAATATTATATAGACAAAAGGGGATTTATCATTTAAAATTAGTACCAAGTCATAATAATTGATATAAAATGGAGGGTTGCAATGTGAATGTAGGCATTTTAGGGATCGGGAGATATGTGCCGGAAAAGGTTGTAACAAATCACGACTTAGAGAAAATAATGGATACATCTGATGAGTGGATTCGTACAAGAACGGGAATTGAAGAAAGACGAATTGCCGATGATACAATAGATACTTCACATATGGCTGTGGAAGCTGCAAAAAAAGCACTTGAGCATGCAGGGATGAGCGGGGAAGAAATTGATCTTATTTTAGTTGCAACAGTAACACCAGATCGTTCGTTTCCGGCGGTTGCTTGCGTAGTTCAAGAACAAATTGGAGCGAAGCATGCAGCAGCTATGGATTTAGGTGCAGCTTGTGCTGGTTTTATGTACGGAATGATTACAGCACAACAATTTATTCAAACTGGAACTTATAAAAATATATTAGTAATTGGTAGCGATAAATTATCTAAAATTGTAGACTGGAATGACCGAAATACGGCGGTTCTATTTGGAGATGGAGCAGGTGCTGTCGTTATGGGAGCTGTTTCAGAAGGAAAAGGTGTTCTTTCGTTTGAATTAGGAGCGGATGGAAGTGGTGGTAAGCACCTTTATCAAGATGAATATGTTATTATGAATGGCAGAGAAGTCTTTAAATTTGCTGTTCGTCAACTTGGTGACTCTTGTCTTCGTGTTTTAGAAAAAGCCGGCCTTACGAAAGAAGAAGTGGACTTTTTAGTTCCTCATCAAGCAAATATTCGTATTATGGAATCGGCGAGAGAACGATTAAATTTACCGCAGGAAAAGATGAGTACGACAATTTCTAAGTTTGGGAATACGTCAGCTTCTTCGATTCCGATTGCTATGGTAGAAGAATTACAAAATGGACGCATTCAAGATGGTGATCTTATCATATTAGTTGGCTTTGGCGGCGGATTAACCTGGGGAGCAGTTGCTCTTCGTTGGGGTAAATAAGGACTTAGAGAAAAGGAGTGTATTTTGTATGGAAAAAAAGCGTGTTGTAATTACAGGATTAGGAGCAGTTACTCCTGTAGGGAATGATGTAGAAACTGCATGGAACAACATTAAGCAAGGTGTATCTGGAATTGGACGTATTACACGCTTAGATGTAGACCAATTTCCGGCAAAAGTAGCAGCGGAAATTAACGACTTTGAAGTCGAGAAATATATCGATAAGAAAGAAGCGCGTCGTATGGACCGCTTTACACAATATGCTGTTGCAGCTGCAAAAATGGCTGTAGAAGATGCGAAATTAGAAATCACAGAAGAGAACGCTCCGCGTATCGGAGTGTGGATCGGATCTGGTATTGGCGGTATGGAAACATACGAAGAACAATTTAGAGTGTATATGGAAAAAGGTGCACGCCGCGTAAGTCCATTTTTAGTACCGATGATGATTCCAGATATGGCAGCTGGTCAAGTGTCGATTGCCACAGGGGCTAAAGGAATCAATACTTGTTCAGTAACAGCTTGTGCATCAGGAGCCAATTCAATCGGCGATGCATTTAAAGTAATTCAGCGCGGTGACGCGGATGCAATGATTACAGGCGGAGCAGAAGCACCGTTAACAAATATAGCACTTGCAGGGTTTTGTTCTGCTAAAGCATTAACATTTAATGAAGATCCGGCAACGGCTTGCCGTCCGTTTGATAAAAATCGTAGCGGTTTTGTTATGGGTGAAGGATCTGGTATTCTTATCTTAGAAGAGTTAGAGCATGCACTAGCACGCGGTGCTCATATTTACGCAGAAATTGCTGGTTATGGTGCAACAGGTGATGCATTCCATATTACAATGCCTGCTCCTGGCGGTGAAGGCGGTGTTCGTGCAATGCGTCAGGCATTAGCTGACGCTGGATTACAGCCGGAAGACATCGATTATATTAATGCGCACGGTACAAGTACAGAAGCAAATGAAAAGTATGAAACGATGGCAATTAAAGAAGTGTTTGGTGAGCAGGCATATAAAGTAGCAGTAAGCTCAACAAAATCAATGACAGGACATTTACTAGGTGCAGCTGGTGCAGTAGAAGCGATTATATCTGTTAAAACAATTACAGATGGTATTGTTCCGCCAACAATTAACTATGAAACACCAGATCCAGAGTGTGACTTAGATTGTGTGCCAAATAAAGCAAGACAACAAGAGGTACGTGCTGTATTAAGTAACTCATTAGGTTTCGGTGGCCATAACGCAGCATTAGTATTTAAAGAATATAAGTAAAAAAAGTGCAGATGAAAATCTGCACTTTTTTTATGCCTTCTTTTGCATAGCTGCATATGTATGAAACTAAGGAGAGTGATAGAGATGGGCGTGATTAAAACGGCAGAATTGATGCGCGAGTATTACTGGCAACCAGAAAAAATTTGTGAGAAGTTAACAAAATATATTCCGCTCCAAAAAGAACCTTTGTATCGATTTCTTGTTTCAAAGGGAATGTTTCGCCCGGTAATAGATGGAGAGAAAGAAATTGACATATTGCAAAAAGAACGAGTATGGGAGCAACTAGCGGTAGAATATAAAGAATTGCAGCAATGGTTGAAAGGGCCCAATATACCGGTATTTATTTTATTATCTGATCCGTATAATCGCACGGTTCAGCAAGAATATAACGGAAAAACAGGATTAGCAATGCGAAATGCTTTGTTTTTGTTTGTGAGTTCGAAAAATTCAATTGCTGAGTTAAAGGCATTGCTTACCCATGAATATCACCATATATGTCGTATTCATGAAAGTAAGAAGATCGAAGAAGAGTATACCATTTTGGATACGATGATTATGGAGGGATTAGCAGAACAAGCTGTGTATGAAAGGTATGGAGATTCTTACCATGCTCCTTGGGTGTCTTATTATAGTAAAGAAGAAGCGATTATGTTTTGGCGTCGGTTTATACAAGATCGGTGTGATGTGAAGCGAGGTACAAGGGAGCATGATGTGTTGTTAAATGGATGGAGACTCTATCCGAAAATGCTTGGGTATGCTGTAGGATCTCATATCGTAAAGGATTGTGTAGAGCATAAGAAATATAATACAAATGCTTTACTAGAAATGGATGCTAAAACCATCTTAAAAGGAGCAGTTTCTTTTGACTCATAAGAATGATGTATAAACTTAGCTGCAGCTAAGTTTTTTTAATTTATCCGGCTATTCGCGGGGAAGATATTTACCGATGAAAGTTTTACTTTACGAGAATGAAAGGTGAGAGAAGATGAAGAAATTAATAATAAGAATATATTTCCTCCCTTGGAATAAATTTTACGAAAGATGACCATAATGAGATTTACAAACAGTTGTGAAGTGAGGGGTAAGCAATGTTATATCTGCATGATGTATGGGTAAATTGGTTTGAAGGTGAAGAAAACGGGTATAACGTCTGTCATTTCTATGAATGGCGGAAGGATGATACGATCGAATTGTTAGATCAAGTACCATTAGTAAAAGTAGATTCCACATTATATCATTACATTGAGAACGAATTGCTAGAGCTTCCGCCAAAACTATTGGAAGACGTACATCATAAGGCGTATATTCGAAAAAACCATGAACGACTGCAGCAAGAGTATTGTTTTGTTGTAACGGATGGAAAAGGAATTATTGCAATTGATACAATTGGATACAATATCCCAATACGCAAAAGCCGACTGATTCCAAGGCAAGAGCAAATGGTGTATGAGATGGTAGAAAACGTACAGGCAGAAACATATGGTTTTGAAGTGGAAGCATCACAAAAGGAACATCATATTTTATCACCTTCCCCGCATATGATGAATGGGCTAACACGGAAAGAAAGGCAACTAAAGCAACTGCTCTTTATGGCGCTAGATCAACTACATACAACGAAGAACCCATCGGAGATTCGCTATTGGTATACAGAATGGGATCCAGCAGCATATTCATCTGTGCAACACCTGCCATTTGAAGAAGTATGGAACCGTTTATATGAGGAAGCAAAGCATGGCTGGTCAGATAAACATGAACAGCTTTGTGAACGACTTGTGAGAGGACAACCGTTCTTTGAAAAGTTGTGGGAAATGGAAAATGAGCAAAAGGTAAATTAAAGGGAATGATCCAAAAGGCACGTAGGTGCCTTTTAGGATCATTCCCTTTTTTTGCGTGTCCACAAAGATATCGGCGTTATTTGCAATATATCGGCGGAAGTGAAGGATTTATCGGCGCTTCGACACGATATAAAGTGAAACTTCCATCAGTGAAGCTTTTCTCACTGATGGAAAGCTCTCACCAATCGGGCTTTTACGGGCAGTTTTCTTCCTCGCTCTTATCTAGCCTTTACTGCCCGTTAATGCGGGATAAAGACCCTTCGACAATATTCAGCATGTGAGTAGTCGAGTGGCTTTCGCTTTTCTTTGATGTCTAGCTCCAGCGGCTAGACTGTTCGGTGGCTTCGCGCCTTCCTACGAGGTGAAAAGCACCTCTACGTCAGGAGCTCCATCCCCCTCACAGTCTGAGCGAGCTGCTTCCGCTTTTCTTCCTTATCGGCGTTTTCTGCTTAATCCCATTGCGTTTTCGACTTTACGAAGTTGTTTCATTGCGACGCGGTTTGCTTTTTCAGCACCTTTATCAAGGATTTCATCTAATTCAGGAGAATTAATGAGTTCATTATATTTGTCCTGAATTGGGCGGATTGCGTCAACAACAACTTTTGCTAAGTCGCCTTTGAAGTCGCCGTATCCTTTACCTTCATACTCTGTTTCTAACTCTTCCACTGTTTTACCTGAGAAAGAAGAATAGATAGTTAATAAGTTTGAAATACCTGGTTTATTTTCTTTATCAAATTTTACAATACCGTCAGAGTCTGTTACGGCACTTTTAATTTTCTTTTCAATTGTTTTAGGGTCATCAAGCATACTAATCATTGATTTTGGATTTGGATCTGATTTGCTCATTTTTTTCGTAGGTTCTGTTAATGACATAACGCGTGCGCCTACTTTTGGAATGCGAATTTCCGGAATTGTAAACACTTCGCGATAACGATTGTTAAAACGCTCTGCTAAATCGCGTGTTAACTCAATATGTTGTTTTTGGTCATCTCCCACTGGAACAATCTCTGTATTGTATAGTAAAATGTCTGCTGCCATTAATGGTGGGTATGTTAATAAAGCAGCCGGAACAGATTCTCTTCCTTGTGATTTATCTTTATATTGTGTCATACGTTCTAATTCACCCACGTAAGCAGTACATTGCATAATCCATCCAAGCTGACCGTGTGCTGGAACTTCTGATTGTACAAATAATGTAGCTTTATCTGGATCGATGCCGCATGCTAAATATAGTGCTGCTAGACTGCGAATATTTTTGCGAAGTTGTACTGGGTCTTGCGGTACAGTAATTGCATGTTGGTTTACAATGCAGAAATAACAATCATGCTCATTTTGCAGTTCTGTAAACTGCTTCATTGCTCCTAAATAGTTACCGAGTGTAATTGTTCCGCTTGGTTGAATGCCTGAAAAAATAACTGACATATGTATTTCCTCCTTAAAGTTGTATAGTTTACATTTTTCAATATTTCGGCCTAGAGTTCTATCGCTTTGTAATTCTGAACGAGCCGCTTTCGCTTTTCGTGCGCAAAAAAGCCCATTCATCCCTAAAAATAGGGACGAATGGACCGCGGTACCACCCTAATTATTTTGCTAAAGCAAAATCTCTTTATCCATTGTAACGTTGGATGTAACGCCAAAGCCTACTCCTAAATTGTTTCGGTTTGGTGCTCAAAAGCCCATTCCATACTGTACAATTACTTGTTCTCACCGACCACAAGCTCTCTGAAATTGCTTCAATATGTACTATTCTTTCTCATCGCATACATATAAAATTGTAAACAAATGTTTTTGCAATATTATAACACACGGTGAATGGTTTGCAAACTATATAAGAACAGTGAAACTAATGATTGTTGATAGTATTCCTAATACGATACCAGTAATAACGATAGGATACGTCCATGCAAAAGAATAGGTTCGGTACAATATTTCTGTCGGATCGCGTTTTTCTTCACCTTCAATTAAAGATTCAATTTTTTTATTTGATCGACCAAATTTTTTAAAGGCATACATTGTTACATTGAAAAAGCCACGCTGAAATAGAAATAAAAATCCTCCAATAATAATAAAGAATAAAGCAATATAAAACATAATATTGACAAAATTCAACAAAAAAGCACTAGAAAAGATAAAGGAACATACGCAAGAAATCATAATTGTGATGCCTGTTAGTATACTAATACGTGAAAAAAGCGTATTCAAATGCTTCACCTCCACAAAAAAATTACTAGAATTATTATACTATAAAAGTTATAATTAGCACTATAGAGAATTTTTAGAAAAATATACATAATTGCGTATTTTGTTGCAAATGGATAACTACAGTGTTATGTTCTGACTTTACAAAAAAATAAAAAAATACATTTTAGTTTAAAAATTTTAACAAAAAAATAAAAAACTATATTCACAATTGCCTTATTATATGTATAATGAAAATTGTAGAAACTTGGAGATTATTCTTTCAATTCTGTATTTTTACACATGAGGGCACAGGGAGTGCACTTAAGGGAGGAAATACGACATGAAGAAAAATCCGTGATGATTACTTGCATCGACATGAATAGTTAGCATGCTAGATGCTCGCGGAAGATAAGCGAGTGACGAGCAAAGAGAAGGCAACAAGTAGCAGCAAGATGTAAACATAGTTGTTGTATACATAAGAAGTTCAATTGGGCAACTTTGTTAATTTAATAATTTATCCTTTACAACATAAAGTTCGTAAAGGTACAAGAAGAGAAGTTGCGTACTTCTATCCGACAATAATGTACTTTATTCCATCGTTTACAAAAGGGTATATGCCTATGATGGGCATATGCTCTTCTTTTAAATAAATAATAGTAAGAATATTTCAAACTATCTTATTGCTTTTGAGAAAATAGGGAGGTGCTAGTTATGGGACGTTATACATTGCAACGTTTCGCGTACATGATTATTACGTTATTTTTAATCACAACATTAACATTCTTTTTAATGAAGTTATTGCCGGGTTCTCCGCTTAAAAACCAAGAGAAGTTATCGCCAGCACAAAAAGAAATCATTTTAGAAAAGTATGGTTTAAATGATCCTCTACCAGTACAATATGCACACTACATGAAGAATTTAGTTCAAGGAGATTTAGGGGTATCATTCCAGTATGATAACCGCCCAGTAACAGATATGATTGTTGGCCGCATTGGTCCATCTGCACAATTAGGTTTTCAAGCAATTGTTTTAGGGACTATTATGGGATTATTACTCGGCATTGTTGCAGCTCTTCGTACGAATACGTGGGCTGATTACGGGGCAACATTCATTTCGGTACTCGGAATGTCTGTACCAGGATTCGTTTTTGCGGCATTACTACAATATTATATAGCAGTACAACTGGAATGGCTGCCGGTAGCATTTTGGAAAGGATTTGAATACACAATTCTACCTACGATTGCGTTATCTGTAGGTGTAACAGCTACAATTGCTCGTTTTGCACGTACAGAATTAATTGAGGTTATGCAAGCTGATTATATTTTAACAGCAAAAGCAAAAGGGATTAGTCAAGGTGTAATTATTGTGAAGCATGCACTGCGAAATTCTCTTATTCCGGTCATTACAATTTTAGGTCCAATGGTTGCTGGTTTAATGACAGGAACACTTGTTATTGAGCAAGTATTTGCTATACCAGGTTTAGGGGAACAGTTCGTTAAGTCTATAACATTGAACGACTACACAGTTATTATGGGTACAACCATTTTCTATAGTGCAGTTTTCGTTTTTGTTATATTCATTGTCGATATCCTATATGGTGTAGTTGATCCTCGTATTCGTTTAGCGGGAGGGAAAAAATAATGAAAGATCTCCAAAAATTATCGCAAGATTTATTTCAACCAGCAAATCGCAGCAATACTGATAATGAAGTCATTGCCCGTCCGAGTGTGAAATTTTGGGAAGATGTTAGAAGACGTCTGTTTCAACATAAAGGTGCAGTATTTGGAATGATTATTCTCCTTATTATCGCATTATTAGCAATTTTTGGACCGATGATGAGTAAATATTCTTATAAAGATCAAGATTTAAACCGTGCGAAACTGCCGCCGAAAATACCGGTGTTAGAGAATATTCATTGGCTGCCGTTTGATGGTGTAGATCAATACGGTGTAGACCAATATGAAAAACATGATGTTAAAGAATATTTCTGGTTTGGTACAGATGACCTTGGCCGCGACCTTTGGACAAGAACGTGGACAGGAACACGAGTATCTTTATATATCGCACTATTAGCAGCCGCATTTGATTTAGTCATCGGGGTTGCATATGGTGGTATTTCCGCATTCTACGGGGGCCGCGTCGATAACTTAATGCAACGTTTTGTTGAAGTATTAAATGGTATTCCGTACTTAATTATCGTAATTTTAATGGTAATTATAATGGATCCCGGTATTTTATCGATTACACTTGCAATGGCTCTGACAGGATGGATCGGAATGTCACGTGTTGTACGTGGACAAGTATTAAAAATGAAAAATCAAGAATATGTATTAGCATCACGTACACTTGGAGCAACAAATACACAATTGATTGTAAAACATTTAGTGCCAAACTTAATGGGTTCTATTATTGTTATGACAATGTTCACAATTCCAACCGCAGTGTTTGGGGAAGCTTTCTTAAGTTTCATCGGTCTTGGAATTCAACCGCCGTTAGCATCATTAGGTTCTCTAGTAAGTGACGGGTATAAGTCAATTCAAACATATCCGCATATGATGTTTATTCCAGCCGCTGTAATTAGTTTGTTAATTTTAGCATTTAACTTAGTAGCAGACGGTTTACGTGACGCGTTAGATCCAAAAATGCGTAAATAGGGGAGAAAGGAGAAAGAATGATGAAAACATTGTTAGAAGTAAAAGATTTACACGTTTCTTTCGATACGCATGCTGGTGAAGTACAAGCGGTGCGCGGAGTTACTTTTGAATTAAAAAAAGGAGAAACATTAGCAATTGTAGGGGAGTCCGGTTCTGGTAAATCCGTTACATCCAAAGCGTTAATGGGCTTAATTCCAACCCCGCCAGGGCGTATTAAGAATGGAGAAATTGTTTTTGACGGTCGGGATTTAACGAAGTTAACAGAAAAAGAAATGCAACAAATTCGCGGAAAAGAAATTGCGATGATTTTCCAAGATCCAATGACGTCATTGAATCCAACGATGACAATCGGAAATCAAATTATGGAAGGTCTCATTAAGCATCAAGGAATGAGTAAAGCAGATGCTCGTAAAGTGGCATTAGAGCTCCTTGATCTTGTTGGAATCCCAAATCCAGAAGCGCGCTTAAAACAGTATCCGCATCAATTTTCAGGCGGTATGAGACAACGTGTTGTTATTGCAATGGCGCTTGCTTGTAACCCGAAATTATTAATTGCCGATGAGCCGACGACTGCACTTGATGTAACAATTCAGGCGCAAATTTTAGAATTAATGAAAGACATTCAGCAAAAAACAGAGGCTGCTATCATCTTTATTACGCATGACTTAGGTGTTGTTGCGAATGTGGCGGACCGCGTGGCTGTTATGTATGCAGGGAAAGTTGTAGAAATCGGAACAGTTGACGAGGTTTTCTATAATCCAAAGCATCCGTATACGTGGGGATTATTAGCTTCTATGCCAAGCTTAGAGGGCGGAGAAGAGGAGTTGTATGCAATTCCAGGCACACCTCCAGATTTATTAAAGCCGCCGAAAGGTGATGCATTTGCAGCGCGTAATCCACAGGCGTTAAAGATTGATTTTGAAATGGAACCACCTTTATTCAAAGTAAGTGATACGCATTATGCAGCGACGTGGCTACTTCATGAACAAGCTCCGAATGTGGAGCCGCCTGAAATTGTCCAAAGACGTATTCGACAAATGAAAGCGGGTGAACAGCATGACTAATAATCGTGAGAAATTAATTGAGGTAAAAAATGTAAAGCAACATTTTAATGTGAGCGGTGGAGTTGTAAAAGCAGTTGATGATGTTACGTTTGATATTTATCGCGGAGAAACATTCGGACTTGTAGGAGAGTCTGGTTCTGGTAAATCGACAACAGGAAGAACGATTATTCGTTTGTATGATGCAACAGCAGGAGAAGTATTATTTAATGGTGACAATGTGCACGGTAAAAAATCTCGTGCTCAATTAAAGAAATTTAACCGTAAAATGCAAATGATTTTCCAAGATCCATATGCATCATTAAACCCGCGTATGAGTGTTGGGGACATTATTGCAGAAGGTATTGATATTCATGGTCTTGCAAAAAACAAAGAGGATCGTATGAAGCGTGTTTACGAATTGCTTGAAACAGTTGGTCTAAACCGTGAGCATGCAAGTCGTTTCCCTCATGAATTCTCTGGTGGGCAGCGTCAACGTATTGGGATTGCGAGAGCGCTAGCAGTAGAGCCAGATTTTATTATCGCAGATGAGCCAATTTCAGCACTTGACGTGTCGATTCAGGCGCAAGTAGTTAACTTATTGAAAAAATTGCAAAAAGAAAAAGGGCTAACATATTTATTCATTGCGCATGATTTATCAATGGTAAAATATATTAGTGATCGCATCGGTGTTATGTATCATGGGAAAATTGTGGAGCTTACAACGAGTGAAGAATTATATGAGCATCCAATTCATCCGTATACAAAATCACTATTATCAGCAATTCCACTTCCAGATCCAGATTATGAGCGCAATCGTAAACGTATCGTTTACGATCCATCTCAGCATCAATACGGTAATGAAGAGCCAAAGATGCGAGAAATTCGCCCGGGACATTTTGTTCTTTGCTCAGAAGCTGAATATAAGAGATATAAAGAAATTTATCAATAAGAGAAAACGAGCACATGAAAAATGTGCTCGTTTTTTTAGGTTCTTAGAAGAATAGATGAGTAAATCATTCGTTTTTTAGATCACTGAACTATACTATAAAAACAGAATAATTATATTCTGATAATTTAAAATAAACAAACGATTAATGAAGATTGGGTAATATAGAAGCATAAAACGCTTACAAAGCATTTAATATTAACAGAAAATTTTAATAAAATAGTAAAATAGATATACAAATAATTAATTTGTGTGTATAATATGAATTGTTAGAACTTATTTACTTTTTGTACTTTTTAATGAAAGGGCTAACATTTTGGGGGAGGGTATAATACATGAAGAAAAAGGTGCCGATGCTACTTGCATCAACATTAACAGTAAGCATGATTCTAGGGGGATGCGGATATTCTAAAGAAGATTCGCAGGCAAAAGCAAAAGGGGACACAAGTAGTGCCAAGCAGGTGATTAACCTTGTTGAAACAGCTGAGCTTCCAACGATGGATACAACATTAACAACAGATGGAACATCTTCAAACGTAATGAACAATACAATGGAAGGTTTATATCGTCTTGGAAAAGATAATAAATTAGTTCCAGGTGTTGCTGAATCGTATGAAAAAACAGAAGATGGAAAAAAATATACGTTTAAATTACGTAAAGATGCAAAATGGTCAAATGGTGACCCTGTAACAGCAAAAGATTTTGTGTATTCTTGGCAGCGAGCAGTAGATCCAGATACAGCTGCAAAATCTGCTTACATAATGTTTGATGTGAAAAATGCAGAGAAGATTAATATGAAACAATTGCCGCCGGATCAATTAGGTGTAAAAGCAGTTGATGATTATACATTAGAAGTAGAACTAGACAATCCAGTTCCGTATTTTGTAGATTTAACAGTGTATCCGTTGTTCTATCCTCTTAATGAGAAATATGTGAAAGAACAAGGCGCGAAGCACGGATTGGAAGCAAATACAACATTGTATAATGGACCATTTGTATTAAGTGAATGGAAACATGAGCAAAGCTTCCAGTTAAAGAAAAACCCATCTTATTGGGATAATAAAGAAGTCAAATTAGATGAAATCAACTATAATATCGTAAAAGATACAGCAACAGCGGTAAACTTATATGAAACAAAAGCAGTTGACCGTGTTTATTTATCAGCAGAATTTGTAGATAAATATAAGGGAGGAAAAGATTTTAAAACGACAAGCGATCCAACAGTATATTTCTTGCGTTTAAATGAAAAAAATCCTGCTTTAGCAAACAAAAATATTCGTAAAGCAATTTCCATGGGCTTTGAGCGCGAAGCAATGGTGAATACAATGTTGAATAACGGTTCAAAAGGAGCATATGGTATAGTTCCAGCTGATTTTACTAAGAGTCCGGATGGAAAAGATTTCCGCAAGGAGAATGGAAAACTTGTAAAAGCTGATGCGAAAGAAGCGAAAAAGTATTGGGAAGCTGGTAAAAAAGAGATTGGAAAAGACAAAATTGAACTTGAATTGTTAAACTCTGATACAGAATTAGCAAAGAAAACAAGTGAGTATTTAAAAGGTGAATTAGAAAAGAATTTACCAGGTTTAACAGTAAATATTAAAACACAACCTTTTGCACAAGTGTTAAAATTAGAGAGTAGCGGTGATTATGATATGTCATTTAGCGGTTGGGGACCAGATTTCCCAGATCCAATGACATTCCTTGATCTGTTTGTGACAAACGGTGCACAAAATAAAATGGGCTACTCAAATCCGAAGTATGATGAAATCATTACAAAAGCTAAAAAAGATGGATCAGATTTACAAGCTCGTTGGAATAATTTATTGAGTGCAGAGAAAATGCTATTTGATGATGCAGCCATTGCACCGATATACCAACGTGGAAGAGCGTATTTACAGCGTGAAACAGTACAGGATATTTACATCAATAAATATGGTCCAGAGTTAAGCTTTAAGTGGGCTTCTGTAACGGAATAGTACGTATTAAAAATGAAGCAGGATTCTAATCCTGCTTCATTTTTTAGTACGTGTGTTTTTTATAAATTCCTTTACCGCCGACTTGATTCCAACCGGCTTGCACTTCAGAGGATTTATCTACGAATTTCATTTTGTCTTTACCGCCAAATAATTTTTCCCCAATCCCATTTGTGATAATGCCGATTGTTGCGGTAATACCGATGACCAATGCTGCAACGATTGCAAAATCGAGAAAAAATGCACCCATATGTAAGCCCCCTTTGCATATGTATATATGTATTGTATGTGAAAGAAGATGGAAAAGAAAGAATTATCAAATAAAAATAATATGTATTTGTATAATTTGTGTAGACAGAGGAAAAGTAGTTTGGTAAAATAAAAAAAAGAACAAATGTTCCCATCAGCTGAATACATATATTTTTCTTACAAAATACACATCTTATACATAACTTTTATGTATATTATAAAGAAAATTTACTGTATATTTCTTTCTTGTTCTATTGTATAATGATTATAGAAGTTACTTATTTAAAGTAATTGTTTTTTAAGAAAGGTTTACTTACAAGTTTTGAAGTTCCTATTTGTAGACAAGTAGTCATGAGCGATGAAAAGTTTGTTTGAACATAATTATGAAAATGTGAAATAGTAGTACAGAATTTGTACTCTTTTAAGGAGAGTGAGTAATGTATGGTAACACTATATAGTTCTCCAAGTTGTACGTCTTGTAGAAAAGCGAAATTATGGTTAGAGGAAAACCATATTCCTTATACAGAACGTAATATTTTCTCGGATCCATTATCGATTGAGGAAATTAAAGAGATTTTACGTATGACAGAAAGTGGAACAGATGAAATTATTTCAACTCGTTCCAAAGTTTTTCAGGAATTGAATATTAATTTAGAATCTTTACCTCTTCAAGATTTATATAAGCTTATTCGTGATTATCCAGGTATTCTTCGTCGTCCTATTATAATTGATGAAAAACGCCTACAAGTTGGTTATAACGAAGATGAAATTCGCCGCTTTTTACCACGTACAGTGAGAACATTTCAATTACGCGAAGCGCAGCGTCTTGTAAATTAATATAATATGAAAAGGAGCTAATTCCCAATTTTGCTTTAACGGAGCGTGGGTCATTAGCTCCTTTTTTTGTACGAATAAAACATGTTGTATTTTGCTAAAAGGAGATAACATTTACATAATTCTTGTTATCGAAAGTTATGCTTTCAGTCTTTTTTCTAAAAAATGTTGGCGGAATCCTTTTGGGTGATCCTCAATGAGACCAAATTCTTTATAGCCATGCTTTTTATAAAATTCAGGAGCTTGGAAACTGAAAGTATCAAGTATAATAAGTCTACATTTCTTCTCTTTTGCAACCTCTTCCATTTTATGTAGTAACTTAGTTCCGTATCCTTTATGGCGTAATTGATTATCTACCCATAGATAATCAATATGCATGTGACGCCAAAAGATGGTTCCTGTTATACCACCTATTATGTTTCCTTCTTCGTCTCTTACTACAAGGCTTACATTCTCAGAAGGAGATTTTACTTCATCTGGTAGTTGTGAAGTATTATATTCTATAACCTTCTGTCTAATGTAATTACTATCTTCTTGGTTCCATTGTTGGATTATTCGAATGAAAATTCCCCCCTTTTCTGATTTTTGTTCCGAACGTCATATCATGCTAAATTAGCTTGGTTGTTCATGTATTTCGCAGCTTTAATTGGTTTACAAAAATTCCAACCAATAACACTGTAATCATAAAGAGAAAGGGAATGCTTGCTGTGAAAAATGGGTTCTGCTCGAAAAATGATATGAAATTTTTTTCATGTGTAACCATGTTACCTGCTGTGTAAGCTAAGATAGCAGCACCAATATAAACAAGCAGCGGAAATCTTTCCATGCATAATAAAATGAGTTTACTTCCCCAAATAATAATAGGAATGGAAATGAGTAATCCTATGATAACTAATGCAATATTTCCATGTGCAGCCCCGGCGATTGCAAGTACATTATCAAACCCCATAACAAGGTCTGCGAAAACGATTGTCCGTACGGCTTGAAATAAGCTTGTCTTTGCCTTAATACTAGAAAGATCATGATTGTTATCTGTGAGCAGATTGATTGCGATGAGAGTAAGGAAAAACCCGCCGATTAATTGTAAAAATGGAATGTTAAGTAAATAAACGGCTAGTACTGTGAGGCAGATACGTAGTATGATGGCTAAACCGGTTCCTAAAACAATCGCTTTATTTCGCTCTGTTTCTGGTAAATTTCGACTTGCGAGTGCGATGACAATTGCGTTGTCGCCGCCTAACACAACGTCGATACCGACGATTATAAGGATGGATGTGAGAAAGTCTAAATCCATTCAGTTTGCCTCCGTTTGTTCTGTCCTAATAGGCAGAAACATTGTCTATTAGGATCTAATTTATTTTAGTTAGAATCACTATGTAAAAAAAGGATTGTGCTTAATATGAACGGTAAATGTATTGTAAATCAGAGAAGAAGGAATGTCCTTTTTAGTTTGTTTCGTTTACATCATATGCAGTAAAAAAGAATATAGGACAATCATTTTTATCGATAGCATGTCCAATGTCTTTCTCCAAATAAGAAAGGAGCGTTATTATAATTGCTTCACTGAATGAAAAATTGGGTAAATAACTGTTTTTTTGGCAAATAAGGTAATTTTATTTCCATTCTGGCGCATCTTATCATAAAATGAGAGTACAAGATTCTAACTTTTTTTGTAATATGATTGGGGAGTCCCTTCATAACCATTCCAAATAGGAAGGGAGAGGTACGTTTTGGATATCGAAAGAGTTAATGATCATACGATGAAATTTTATATCTCGTACATTGATATAGAAGATCGCGGATTTAATCGTGAAGAGATTTGGTATAACCGCGATAGAAGTGAACAGCTATTTTGGGAAATGATGGATGAAGCGCGTGACCATGACGACTTTTTTATTGATGGACCGCTTTGGATTCAAGTTCAAGCACTTGAAAAAGGAATTGAGGTACTTGTGACGAAAGCACAGCTTTCGAAAGACGGACAAAAATTAGAATTACCAATTGGTCTCGATAAAATTATCGATATTCCTCTTGATGAACGAATTGAATCGTTATTTGAACAGGAAATAGAAGAAGAAGCAGGAGCAATTTTTAATGAAGATGGTACATTTGGTTTCTTAATTAAATTTGACGACTTTGAGCATGTTATTTCATTAAGTCATCGACTTATATTTGAAGAGATAAAAGATGAATTATATTCATTTGAAGACCGCTATTATGTATATGTCGAATTTGATGAGGTAGTGCACGATGAAGAGGAGATTGACCGTATTTTAAGTGTGATATTAGAATATGGTGAAGAGTCCGCTTTAACGATTCATCGCGTTCGTGAATACGGGAAGCAAATTGTTGCTGAAAATGCACTTGAAACAATTCGTAATCATTTTTCTCCTGGAATGTAGGCCGATTTCTTTATATTGAAATCGGCTTTTTAAATGTGGATATACTAAAAGGGATTGTATGTAAGGGGGGCGGATATGAAAAAGATATTGAAGCTATTTTTCTTTTTGATTGGTTTATTCGTTGTGTTTATTTCGTTACGTTTATTTATTAATGTAACATTTTATTCAGATGTAATTGGGATTATGGATATTTCATTTTTAGGAATTTTAAGTACTTTATTTACGATATCAGCATTTCTAATTGGATGTGTTATTTTCTTGGAAAATCGTAATCCCTCGAAAACATTAACTTGGTTAATGGTGCTTGGGATTTTTCCGGTAGTAGGTTTTTTTGCATATCTTCTATTTGGACAAAATTTTCGGAGAAAACGAATGTTTCAAAAGAAGGCGCTTTTAGACGAGCAGGCGTTTTTGCAATATAAAGGGCATGAACATTATCATGACCGTATATTGAAAAAACATGAACATCAAGAATTATTGTTTCGGCTAGCGGATCGTCTAGGGGCATTAAATATTTCTTTTCACACAGAAACGAGAGTATTAACAAATGGGAAAGAGACATTTCAAGCTATTTTAGATGGGTTGAAAAAGGCCAAGCATCATATTCATATGGAATATTACATTGTGCGTGATGACAAAATTGGTACAAAAATTAAAGACATTCTCATCCAAAAAGCAAAAGAAGGCGTGGTAGTTCGATTTTTATATGATGCAGTAGGGAGTTTTAAACTATCAAAGACATACATTGAGGAATTAAATAATGCAGGTGTTGAGATGGTGCCGTTTTTTCCTGTACGTTTCCCGATTTTAAATGACAAAATAAACTATCGAAATCACCGGAAAATTATTGTCATTGATGGAAATGAAGGTTTTGTTGGCGGTTTAAACATTGGAGATGAATATTTAGGGGAGAATAAATATTTTGGGTTTTGGCGAGACACTCATTTATATTTACGAGGCGAAGCGGTTCAAAGTTTGCAGCTTATCTTTTTACAAGATTGGTTTTATATGACAGGTGAAGCAGTATTAACTTCAAACTATTTACAGGCGGATGTTGTAGAAGGGGAAGGACATGGGGGCGTGCAGCTCGTTGCGGGCGGACCTGATAGTAAATGGGAGACGATTAAGCATTTATATTTTGCGATGATTGCCTCAGCAAAGAAATCAATTTGGATTGCAACGCCATATTTTATTCCAGATGATGATATTTTATCAGCCTTAAAAGTAGCGGCCTTAGCAGGTATTGATGTTCGCTTGTTAATGCCGAGCAAACCGGATAAGAGAACGGTATTTTATGCGTCTCGGTCTTATTTTCCAGAATTATTAGAGGCAGGCGCAAAAATATATGAATATGAAAAAGGTTTTTTACACAGCAAGGTTGTTATTGTTGATTCGGATTTGGCGTCAATCGGAACGGCAAATATGGATATGAGAAGTTTTCATTTGAATTTTGAGGTGAATGCCTTTTTATATGATACAAACAGTATTCGCAAGCTTGTGGCAGATTTTGAAGAAGATTTGCAGATATCAAATGAAATTTATGCTGATCGCTTTAAAAATCGCCGCCTTGTGATGCGGATTGTGGAATCGACATATCGTTTGTTATCCCCTTTACTCTAAAGGCTCATGAAAATGAGTCTTTTTTTGTTAGCAATACCTTTTCCTCAAGATTACGCCAAAAACAAAGGAGTTAAGGGAGGGGAACCACTGGCATGTGTCCAATTCGTTTTACTCTATCCCTCTCTAATGGACAGTATCTTTAGGTATTTCACGATGGAAAGCTGCCCATAAGAGCCCAATTGGTGAGAGCTTTCCTTCAGTGGGAAAAAGCGTCCACTGAAGGAAGTTTCACTTTATTTCAGCAGGAATTCACTTGTCGTTGTAGAATAGTCCATACGGAAGAAAGGAGTGATTCTATGTTTGTCGCCAAAAGAGAGAATGGAGAGGAAATTCATCTTCTTCATGGGTGGAAGGAAAAACAGCTTATTATGCTGCGGAAGAACGAGCGTTTTTTCTGTCCCATTTGTCACTTAGAAGTACAGCTAAAACTAGGAAAGCAAAAACAGTGGCATTTCGCTCATATGAAATCACATAGCTGCAAAATCGAGTTTGAAAATGAATCGGCGTACCATTTGCGGGGAAAAGAGCAGTTATATAGATGGTTTCAGTCACAAGTTTGTTCTATAAAAATGGAACATTATTTACCATCCATTCAGCAGCGCCCTGATTTGTTTGTTACAATTGGCAATCGACAAATTGCTATTGAATATCAATGTGCAACTTTATCGGCAGAGCAGTTGTTAAAACGAACGGAAGGGTATTGGAAAGAAGGGATTCAAATATTATGGATTTTGGGAGGGAATCAATTCAAACGTCATGCAACATATTGGATGTCGCTTTCTTCTTTTCATTCTTGCTGCGTGCAATATCATTCAAGCCCCTATCTCCTCTATTTTTGTCCAGATGCAAAGGCATTTTTTAAATGTAATCTTCTTCTACCTTTTTCTTCGTCTACTGTTTTTTCACATACAATCTATTTTCCGCTTCATACGACTACACTAGCATCTCTTCTTACAACATCATCTATATCGACCCAACGTCTAGAAAAAGAATGGCTGAATAAAAAGCAGCGTCTCCGAGCAAATGGTATTTATATGTGGAATCGGAGTGAGCGCTCTTTTTTAGAGCTTCTTTATCATCATCATATATCCCCATCTTGTTTTCCTGCTGAAATTGGTGTTCCTTTACCATCGCTCCTAGCATTTCGTACTCATTCTTTCATATGGCAAGCTTACATTTTAATTGAGTTACTAGGTAAATTTACGGTAGGAGAATATTTTTCATTGCATACCATTTTTCAGTATGTTGAGAGGCATAGAGCGATTCGTCGACGGTTACTGCCGTATTTTCCGCAAGCATTTTGGCAACAAGCGGTAAGAGAATATATGCAATTTTTATGTTTGATTGGGGAGATTGAACAAGTTGATGTTTACAAATATCGAAAAGTCCGATGTTTTTTTGTGCCAAAAACAGAAAAAGAAGTGCAGAAGTTTGATCGTGTATTTTTAGCAGAGGCTCTTATACTTGTGGGAGCAAAGTATAACATGAGTAAAGAGAAAACGGATATAATAAAAAAGTACCCAGAAGGAATTGTATAAGAAGAATCGAATTGTACTAGGAGATATGAATAAGGAGGGCTTACACATGGCTGAACAAAAAACAGTAAGAGCATTGCCAGCACGTAGTGAAATTGAAGTAGAAAACACGTGGCGCTTAGAAGATATTTTCCAAACGGATGCAGAGTGGGAAAACGAATTTCAAGCGGTGAAAGAGTTATTACCAAAACTTACGGAATTTAAAGGGAAGCTTGGAGAATCGGCAAATGCGTTGCTAGAAGTGCTGCAATATGAAGATGAAGTATCGATGCGCCTTGGTAAATTGTATACATACGCACATATGCGCTACGACCAAGATACAACAAATTCATCTTATCAAGCGTTAAATGACCGTGCGACAAGTTTGTATTCTCAAGTATCAAGTAGTATGGCGTACATTGTGCCAGAAATTTTAACAATTGCAGAAGAGACATTGCAATCATTTTTACAAGAAAATAAAGAACTAAAGGTATATGAGCATGCATTAGAAGAAATTACGCGTCAGCGTTCTCACGTATTATCAGAGGCAGAAGAAGCGTTATTAGCTCAAGCTTCTGAGGTTATGAGTGCATCTAGTAATACATTTGGTATATTAAACAACGCCGACTTAAAGTTTCCATCTATTCAAGATGAAAATGGGGAAGAGGTAGAAGTAACTCATGGACGCTACATTCAATTTTTAGAAAGTGATGATCCTCGCGTTCGTCATGATGCCTTTCATGCTGTGTATGAAACGTATGGAAAATATAAGAATACATTTGCCAGCACATTAAATGGTGCAATTAAACGAAATAATTTTTATGGTAGCGTTCGTAAGTATGATTCTGCTCGCCAAGCTGCACTGAGCAATAATAATATTCCTGAGCCTGTTTATGATCAGCTTGTGGAAACAGTAAATGAAAACTTACATTTATTACATCGTTACATTGATATCCGTAAACGAGCGCTTGGATTAGAAGAATTGCACATGTACGATTTATATACACCGCTTGTACCGGAAATGAAAATGAACGTAACATATAAAGAAGCGCAAGATATATTATTACAATCATTAGCTGTACTTGGAGAAGAGTATGTTGGTATTTTAAAAGAAGCTTACGAAAATCGCTGGGTAGATGTATATGAAAATAAAGGGAAGCGAAGCGGTGCTTATTCATCTGGTGCTTATGGAACAAATCCATATGTTTTAATGAACTGGCATGATAATGTAAATAATTTATTTACGCTTGCTCACGAATTTGGTCATTCTGTGCATAGTTACTATACAAGAAAAACGCAGCCTTATGTGTACGGTGATTATTCAATTTTCGTTGCGGAGGTAGCGTCTACATGTAATGAGGCACTTTTAAATGATTACTTATTAAAAACGACGGATGATAAGAAAAAGCGTCTATACTTATTAAATCATTATTTAGAAGGTTTCCGTGGTACAGTATTCCGTCAAACGATGTTTGCTGAGTTTGAGCACGTTATTCATCAAAAAGTGCAAGAAGGTCATGCAGTAACACCAGATATGTTAACGGAAATTTACTATGAGTTAAATAAAAAGTATTTCGGTGATAGTTTAGTCATCGATAAAGAAATTGGTTTAGAGTGGTCTCGTATTCCGCATTTCTATTACAATTATTATGTATATCAATATGCAACGGGCTTTAGTGCAGCGACTGCTTTATCAAAACAAATTTTAGAAGAAGGTAAGCCAGCGGTAGAACGTTACATTAATGAATTTTTGAAAGCGGGAAGCTCTAATTATCCGATTGAAGTATTGAAAAAAGCTGGTGTTGATATGACGTCGCCAGAGCCTGTAAAAGAAGCAATGCAAGTGTTCGAAGAGAAATTAAATGAATTAGAAGCACTTCTATTTGAAGAGAAGTAGAAGAAAAACGAGAGTCAAATGACTCTCGTTTTTGTTTAAAATCCTTTAAATCGCTTTTGGCTATTGAAGTATGATACAGCTAATACGATTGCTCCAAATAAAAGGGGAAGTGATAAAATGAGTGGAAATACTTGTAACAATGATAGGACGTATAAACAAAAGAAGAGGAAAACGATAGAAAGAAATAACAAAAGATGGGATTTTTTCAATGGAAACCCTCCTATAAAGTGAAACTTTAATCAGTGGGGGGTCTTCATCCCCCGCTGATTATTAGTTGAACCAATTGGGCTTTTACGGGCAGTTTATCTCCCACCTAACTTCTTTAGAAAAGCGGAAGCGGCTCGCTCAGAATCGCAGGGTGCTGGAGCCCACGACAGAGAGGCGCTTTTTGCCTCGTCCGAGGGGGCGAAACGACCGGAGATTCTAGCCGCTAGAGCTGGACAATGCTT
>NZ_NUQE01000100.1 GCF_002582035.1 Bacillus pseudomycoides | reverse complement strand
TTTTCGGATTTATTTTTATATTCTTCCGTAGCTTTTAATAGGCTTTCTCTCTCTTTTTGAACTTCCAAGATTTGTTGTGCTTTCTCTTGTTGAAACTTTCTATAATCATTCATGGTAACTTCACGTTCAAGTTCTATTTTCTGACAAATTTTAAGTATTTGTTCACTCTCGATTTGAAGAGCCTTATAAACTGTATTTATTTGCTTATTATTATTTTGTAATGTTACCTTTTCCTCTTGAAGTCGCTTAATATCCTTTATAAAATTGGCAATTTTAATATTAACTTCAGCTTCTATTCTCAAAAGATTTTCTTCTTCTCTACTTAAGATTCCCATCTTTTCTATAATTTCTTTTCGAACTTCCATTTCCAAATCAATTTTTTGTATGACAAGATTTTCATTTTCTTTTTGAACAGTTTTTAATTCTCTGCTTAATAATTGAATATTATTTTCTTTATTTTTTACAACCTCTTGCATTTCAACATTTTTTTGTTCAAGTAGCTTAATATTATTTTCTTTCTCAATAATTAATTTTAAATATTCATCAACTTCTTTATTTTTTATCCGAACTAACTCTTCTATTTCTTCTAGATGATTACCTAAATACTCTAATCGCGCTACAAACACCTTATTTTTATCGTCATAAACTTCTTCTAATACATTCAACTTCTCGATTGCCTTTTTCTTATCAACATCTGTCAAAAAAAGCTTCTGTTTTAACTCATCTTTTTCCATATTAACCTTACTATATTTTTCGTCTACTAACTTTATTGTCTCTTTAAGTTTATTAATGTTCACTGTAGCACATCTATACTTTTCATTTAGTTCTACTATTTTATTATTAAACCTCCTTAAAGGTTTAGATTTAAACCTTTGTACTATATTCTCTAGTTCTTGTATTCCTGTAGGTTTTACATACATATAATTATCTAAAACCCTATCTATTTGTAGATATCCTAATTCTTCTAACAACTGATCCACTTTAAAATAATTATCCGGAAATATTTCTACCCACAAGACTGGATTAGAAGACTTGAATATATTCTGCATCCCTTGAATAACATCATACTCAAAACCTTCTACATCAATTTTTACTAAATTCGGTTTTTCAATATTTAACGTATCTACAGCAAGAATCTTTATCGTTTCATTACCAGTCAAATTAATACTAGATGCGCCTGTATTTTGAGGGTTATATTCTAAAAATGCCTCTCCATTCTCTTTCCCCGCTGCATAATTAAATACTTCTACATTTTTTAAATTGTTAGCCTGAACATTGAAAGCTAATACATCATATAATTCTTTAGCGGGTTCAAAGGAATAAACCTTCTTTGGGCTTAAGTAATTTGAAAAATACAGCGTATGATTGCCTATATTTGCACCAATGTCGTATATTACTCCATTTGTAGGTAGGTACTCCTTAAAATACTCTAACACTTCTTTTTCATAGTAATCGTGTGTACTACGAATAATTCCTCCGATATAGTCATCCATAACTCTGATTACATTAGCATTTTTTAATACCAAGTCTAGCGTATTCGTCATACTGCCCTCCATATGTATGTTTTAAAAACTTATCTCACTTCAATTTACATAAATTATTCCAAGTGGGATTTTACTACTTTTTCACTCAAATGTAAAAATGGAATTTCTCTATATTTAAATATATAAAGTTTACCATTACACTTCATTTAAAAATATTTTACTACTTTCTTTGCTTATAAGTCATAAAAAATTAGAAATAAAAAATGACACCTCCTGTAAAGGCGTCATTCTTCTTGATCTATATTTTCTTCCCAAAGGCTTTGACGGGGGACTTCCCTTTTGCTTGTAATCAAATAATATAATGAAAATAAAACAAACAATAAAATAAGTGCGATCGACAAAACGAATAGCAATGACATAGTAAAGTAATCCCCTCCTTTTAGTAATATATATTCGAGAATTCTGTCCAATTTCCTTGCTATTACAGGTTTTTTTAGATATATTAATTATTTTTATATAAAAATAAAACCATCAACCCTCGTATAGAGGGCTGATGGTTTCTTATATTACTCTGTTTGTTCAGCAGAAGAACTATCATCTTGACCTGCTGAGCTATTTGTAGACTTCTCTTCTTTTTTCTTGTCATCAGCTGAGCCGTTTGTTGATTTTTCTTCTTTTTGCTTGTCATTAGTTGCGCCATTTGTTGATTTCTCTTCTTTTTTCTTGTCTTCAGCTGAGCCGTTTGTTGATTTTTCTTCTTTTTGTTTCTCATTCGTTGCGCCATTTGTTGATTTTTCTTCTTTTTGCTTGTCTTGCTTTTCAACTTTAATATCTACAACAGATTTGTCGAAGTAACTCTCTGGGTTTACTGCAACGTTATCTTTACGAACTTCGAAATGAACATGATAGCCTACTTCTTTGTTCATTTCACTTAGTCCTGCTTTTCCTAACATTTCACCTTGATTAATTTTCGCACCTTTTTCCACTTTTGCACTGCCTAAGCTTTGATAAAACGTTGTAATGCCATTGCCATTGTCAACTGTTACAACATAGCCAAGAAGTGGATCTTTTTCCGCTTTTGTAACCGTACCGCTTAATGCCGCTGTGACATCAAACTCTTTTCCATTTTTTGCTGCGATATCAATTCCTGTATTCGCAGAGTATGTGTTGTTATAAAAAACAAGTGCTTGTTCTTGCTCCTCAGCTGCTGCTTTATCTTCGTAAAACTTCTTCTTT
This sequence comes from Bacillus pseudomycoides, assembly GCF_002582035.1. GTDB lineage: Bacteria > Bacillota > Bacilli > Bacillales > Bacillaceae_G > Bacillus_A > Bacillus_A pseudomycoides_B. The sequence goes on along the minus strand of NZ_NUQE01000100.1, from coordinate 5,249 downwards.
ACAACAACGTCTGCTGCATTTGCTGGCATCTTCATGACTTCTGAAGATTTTGTGACTGGCATTGTAGGCATTTCACTTACGCTTTGCGGCGTTGCTTCATTTTTCTCAGGCGTCTTTTTCGTATTCACCGCCTGATACCATAATGCAACTGTTAAAATTACCGCTGCACACACAATGTATATTGTCGGGAATACCCAACGCTTTTGAAATAAATGTACTACTTTTCGAGAAGACTTCTTGTTTTCCCTCTCTCTCATTCTATCATCACCTCAGCAATCATTTTGAACAAGATTCATTCATCCTATACAATCTGTAACTAATTACTTTTCGACAAAATTTGTAAAAATATGTATTGGAATTGCAAAATTTCCGAGGAAATGATAAAAAAAAGAAAAAACTGAGCCATAATGCTCAGTTTTTTAGTCTAATTGTTTCTTTTTGTATACAAAGAGACAAATCACAATCAGAAATGCAATCCAAATCGCATTATTGATTAGATGCTCTTGAATGGCAGAGAAACCTTTTCCATGTATCGCTTTGCCTACGGCCTCCATAATATGACTTGTCGGAAGAAACCCTACTGCTTTTTTTACAACTTCATTTTTCACAATCTCTTGCAACATTGGCCCCAATGTAAACAATAAGAAAATTGGCATCCCTACAATGGATGTCTGTGCCATATTTTGTGACAATAATCCAACAATTGTACCTAATATAATACATAACAACGTACCCATTAGAAGAATCACAATTAACATTCCAATGTTTCCCTTTAAAGTCCCTAAAATAAGTAAGCAAGCGAAGCTAGATACAATTACAAAAAATATCGTTAATACACTTTTTCCTAAAATAACTTCTAATGAATTTGCCGGAGATAACATTAATACACGTAATGTATGTTTTTCTTTTTCTTCAGCAATCATAATCGCTTGCACGAAACTTCCTACCATTGTGAGCGTCATCGCAACCGTAAAGCCAGCAAAAAATTCTTTCTGTGAATCAATATTGCTATAAAAGAGAGCGAGTATAATTGGCAACAAAGCCATAATCAAAATTTGTGAATTTTTCCCCGCATCATACATTTCCTTCCGAACAATTGCTGAAAATCTCTTCATTGAAAACGTCATTATAATCCCCTCCCAGTTACCTCAATGAAAATATCACCTAACGTTGGCTCATAAGAATGAATCGATAAGAGCTCACCGTTTTTCATCCACTCCGAAATTCTTCTCGCCCCGAGTTCATCCTTTTGCACCGTTTCTTTCCGTTTATCCTTTAGCACAACTTCAATTTTATCTTTTGCATATCGAAGTCTTAAATTTCCCGGTGTATCTAGTGCCACAATTTCTCCGCCGCATAAGAACGCGATGCGGTCGCAAAGCGTTTCTGCTTCATCCATATTGTGCGTCGTTAAAAAGATTGTCGTTCCCTCTTTATTTAAATCCCTTAAGATGTTATGAATATTTTGTACATTGGCTGGATCAAGCGCTGATGTCGGTTCATCTAAGAACAAAATGTCCGGTTTATGCAAAATAGCTCTCGCTAATGTCACACGCTGCTTCATTCCTTTTGAAAGCTTTTTCACCTGTGTTTTTTTATCGTCTAGTAAATTCACTTGCGCTAACACTTCATCAATTCGTTCTTTTTTACAATCGTATAAATCACAAAATAATAATAAATTATCATAAATGCTGAGTCTTTCATATAAACCGCTGTTATCTGTTAAAATACCAATTCGTTTATAATCAATGCTGCCTGGCCCTGTAATTTGTTGACCTAGTACTTTCACCTTTCCTACACTATGAAGTAACTGTGCAGTTAAGATTTTCACAGTTGTTGTTTTCCCCGATCCGCTCGGTCCAAGAAACCCAAAGATTTCCCCTGTTTCCACTTCAATATTTACATTGCGAAGTGCTGTTTTACTATCGAAAGTTTTCATCACATCTTTCATTTCAATTGCCAAAGTCATTTCGTCATCCCCTTTGCTCTGCGTCAGGAGCTCTCATACTCCCACTCTAAGCGAGCCACTTCCGCTTTTCGTTTTCTTCTTGACTTCATCATATGAAAAACAAAAGGAATACGCAGTAAAATACCGGTAAAAGGAGTATTTTTACCGGTGAATGGAGCATAGTTTCAGCTCACTAAAACAGTATATGAGACGATCGGAGTAATAAAGTGATTGAATGAAGCAACATACATTTACAATCCAATTACACCTTTCAATTCATCCATTCTTCCTTTCGAAAGCGGAATCGATGTTTTTCGTTCATCATCAAGGATTAAACTGTAACTGTTTCGTGTCCACGTAATTACTTCGCGTACACGTTGTAAGTTCACAAGGTAAGAGCGGTGACAACGGAAGAATCCGAATCCTTTTAGACGTTCTTCTAATTCACTTAATGTAAGTGCACAAGTAAAATCACCGTCACGTACATGAATGTGTGTAATCCCATTTTGTGTTTCAATAAATTGAATTTCCATCGGATCTAATAAAATAATTTTATCGTTTACTTTTGCCGGAATGCGTTCTAATTTCATTTGTGGAATCATTTCAATAACCTTCTCTTCTTCTGTTTCTACCCTTTCTTCTTGCTCGATTTCAATCTTTCTCACACCATCTTGGTGCAATACGTATACATCTTCCGTTAAAGATAAGGCATCTGAAAGAAATGCAGAAGTAATAAAGATCGCTTTCCCTTGCTCTTTTAACTTTGTAATGACATTTCGAATAATAATTGTACTTTCAATATCTACGTTTTGTTCCGGCTCTTCCAAAATAATAAGATCCGGATTATGTAGAATACTCCTGCCAATGTGAAGACGGCGTTTTTCAGAAAAGGTTAACGCCCTTATCTTTACTTCTTTTTTATCTAAAAGGCCAACAAGCTGAACAACTTCATCTACCGATAAACCATTACCATACAACCCTCGCAAGAAAATAAAGTAATCTTTTACCGTTAATCGTTCGTACGCTTCATCCATTAAAAAACAAAAACCAATCCGACAAAAAGAGTGTTTCCCAAGCGGCTGCCCATCAAATAACACAGTCCCCGTCGATGCTTCCTCCACTCCCATGATAATCCGATGCAACGTTTTACCAATATGATTATTACATTGCAGCACAACACACTGCCCATTCTCAATTTCTAACTGAATAGATGGCAACACATTTGTCTTTGCCAATTGCTTCAGCTCTAATAACGCCATCCTCTCACCCCTATGTTGGTTTTTTATTCCATTATACCAGTCGTTATATGGAAATTTATGATAAAATTCACAATATTATATTCCATATGAAATGCGAGGAGAGAAAATGAAGGATTATACTAGTGAACTCTGAACATTTCAAAATGACGCATGAAAGATTGGGAAGAAATTTGTACAATCATGTAATCTATTGCTTTAACGAAAATAGGCTATCCCTCATAGGGATAGCCCTCTATTATTTCTACTTCACCATATAACTCTTCAACTGATCACGAAGTGCTCGTTTCAAAAATTTCCCGACAGATGTTTTTGGAATTTCTTCAACAAATAAAATATCATCTGGCATCCACCATTTTGGAAATTGATTTTCTAATAGCTCGTATAGCTCTTCTTGGCCGACCATTTCTCCTTCTTTTAAAACGACACATGCAACAGGGCGCTCTTGCCATTTTTCATGCGGAACAGCAACGACAGATGCCTCTAATACTTTTTCATGTGTCATTAAAGCATTTTCTAAATCAACAGAAGAAATCCATTCACCGCCGCTTTTAATTAAATCTTTCGTACGATCGGCAATTTTAACAAAACCTTCCGGGTCTACTGTTACGATATCACCTGTATGCAACCAGCCATCTTTCATCGATTCTTCAGTACGTTCATCATTATAATAACTGCCGGCAATCCATGGTCCGCGGAGGCAAAGCTCTCCCATTTCTTCACCGTCCCATTTTATCTCACCATCTTGACCGATGACCTTCATTTCAAGACCTGGGAGTAAACAACCTTGGCGGGAGCGTAACTCATAATACTCTTCTTTCGGTAAATCACGTTGATACGACTTCGGACGGTTTATAAACACTGCTGGACTCGTCTCTGTCATTCCATAGATTTGTCTGAAAGGAATCTCATATTTTTCTTCATATGTGCGAATCATACCTTTTGGCGCTGCCGATCCACCTGACCATATCGTGCGGACACTACTAATATCGTATGGATATTTTTCAAGCTCTTGTAATAAACCAATCCAAATTGTCGGCACGCCAGCAGTAATCGTTACTTTCTCCCGTTCAATTAACTGCGCTAAAATTTCCGGAGTAAAGTGCGGGCCTGGTAAGACAAGCTTTGTACCGAACCATGTGCATGCAAAAGGAAGTCCCCACGCATTCACATGAAACATTGGAACGACCGGCATACATGTATCTTCTTCTGATATACTACCGCCGTCCACAAGTCCAAGCGTGTAGCAGTGAAGCGCAATACTACGATGCGTATACACAACACCTTTTGGTTTTCCTGTCGTTGCGGAAGTATAGCACATGCCCGCAGGTGCTTTCTCATCTAAATCTGTTACAAATGGAAATGTTTCATCGCCTTCTTCGAGAAGTTTATCATAATGGTATGCTGGTGATAGTGTTGTGTGAGGTAGTGTATCGTCATCTGTCATAATGATAAATGCTTTCACATGAGGAATTTCGTGTTGAATGCTTTCTAATACAGGAACCATATCTTCATCCACAAGAATGATTTTGTCTTCGGCATGGTTAATAATGTAGGAAATGTGGTCTTCTGAGAGTCGTAAGTTAATTGTATGTAATACAGCCCCGATTCCTGGAATCGCAAAATATGCTTCTAAATGACGGTGATGATTCCAAGCGATTGTTCCCACTTTATCTCCTGTCTCAACCCCCATTTTACTTAATACACTCGCAAGTCGTCTTGTCCGCTTCGCAATCTCTCCGTATGTTAATGTTTGAATACGCGATGCCGTACGCGAAACAACTTCCTTTTTTGAAAAGTACTTCTCTGCCCGTTCCATCATGGCTGGAATGAGAAGTGGTGCATCCATCATCATCTTATATTCCCCCTATTATCATTGTATATCTAAAGGTACAACTGTATTATAACACGACAAACACTGGCAAAAACTAGCAAATTTTCTTTCCTTTTCTACAAAAGCTGACATAGAATTCCCACAAGGTCACCAGACCGTATACATCGGGGGCCGCTATTTATCGGCGGTTTGATAAAGTGAAACTTCCGTC
>NZ_NUQE01000099.1 GCF_002582035.1 Bacillus pseudomycoides | reverse complement strand
CAAAGAACTTGTTTGCCGCTCAAAGCGACTTTAATAATATAACATTTCGTTTCTTTTCTGTCAACAACTTTTTTCTTTCGAAGTTGTTTTCCTCGTTGCCGTTCGTGACAACGAATATAAATATATCAGTTCCTAAATTAAATTGCAATAGTTTTTTTAATAAAATTTTTCACCTTATAAAATAATATAAAAATAAAAAGAAAAGCTTTGGGGAAAACCCCAAAGCTTAATCTTGTTTATGTCTCATTGCTGGGAATAGTAATACGTCACGAATAGAAGGTGAATTCGTCAATAACATAACAAGACGATCAATACCGATTCCTAATCCACCTGTAGGAGGCATACCATACTCAAGCGCTTCAATATAGTCATCATCCATCATGTGTGCTTCATCATTACCTTGTTCACGCTCTTTTAACTGCGCTTCGAAACGTTCTTTTTGATCAATTGGATCATTTAATTCCGTAAATGCATTCGCATGTTCACGAGCCACAATAAATAACTCAAAACGATCTGTAAAACGAGGATCCTCTTCATTCTTTTTCGCAAGAGGAGAAATCTCCACTGGATGACCATAAACAAATGTAGGTTGAATTAAATGTTCTTCTACTTTTTGCTCGAAGAACTCATTAATAATATGACCAACTTCCATTGTGTCCTTAATTTCTACACCGTGCTCTTTCGCTAATGCACGAGCTTCTTCTACGCTCATCGGGCTCCAGAAATCTGCTCCACAATATTGTTTGATCGCATCCACCATGTGCAGTCTTGTCCACTCTGGCTCTAAGTTAATTTCATATTCACCATATTGAATCATCGTTGTACCTAAAACTTCTTTTGCAATATGAGCAACCATATTTTCTGTTAGCTTCATGATATCTTTATAATCTGCATATGCTTCATATAATTCAATCATCGTAAACTCTGGATTATGACGAGTTGATACACCTTCATTACGGAACACGCGACCAATTTCGTATACTTTCTCTAATCCACCCACAATTAGACGTTTTAAATGCAACTCAATTGCAATACGCATATAGAATTCCATATCTAACGCATTATGGTGTGTAATAAACGGACGTGCAGATGCTCCGCCTGCAATAGCATGCAACATCGGTGTTTCTACTTCAAGATAACCATTGTTATCTAAATATCTTCTCATCTCACGAATAATTTTACTGCGAGTTACAAATGTTTCGCGACTTTCCATACTCGTAATTAAATCTAGGTAACGTTGACGATAGCGCTGTTCAACATCTTTTAGGCCATGATATTTATCAGGAAGCGGACGAAGAGATTTTGTTAATAATGTAAAGCTAGCCACTTTAACTGAAAGTTCCCCAACTTTTGTCTTAAATACTTTCCCTTCTATTCCTACTAAGTCACCTAAGTCTGCTGTATTAAATAGTTCGTACTGCTCATCACCAACCGCGTCTTTACGAACGTAAATTTGAACTTGTCCATGTAAATCCTGAACATGCGCAAAGCCCGCTTTTCCTTTACCGCGTTTTGTCATAATACGACCAGCTAGAGAAACAGGAATTTCTTTCTCTTCTAATTCCTCTTTAGAAAGTTCTCCGTACAGGCTTAATAATTCTTTTGTTGAATGTGTACGTTCAAAACGTTTACCAAATGGGTCCATCCCTTGTTCTCGTAAGTTATGTAGCTTCTCGCGACGAACAATCAATTGATCATTTAATTCCTCGTGGTTCATGTTATCCATGGTATTGATATCACTCCAGCTCTATTAAAATTTACAATATATATAGTATAGCATTTTCTAACCAACTAGAAAAACTGCCAGCTATGCGCTGGCAGTTCTTATTTCTTAGACGTAATTATAGGTAGTGAGAACAGGAATGTCAAACATCCCTTCTATTCCTTACTATTATCCAACTTGAATAGATTTTTGTTTCGCTTCTACTTCTTCTACAAATGCTGTCAGTAAAGAGGCAAGGTCTGCACGTGTATTACAACTATTAATTCCATTGCGCACTCTTGCATTACCGCGAACACTCTTTAAATACCACGCAGCATGTTTGCGCATTTCTCGAACTGCGATGTCTTCATTCTTCAAATCAATAAGACGATCTAAATGCAGCATACATACATCAATCTTTTCGCGTACAGATGGCTCCGGCATTAATTCACCAGTTTCTAAATATTTTACTGTACGATAAATCATCCATGGATTACCAAGCGCTGCACGGCCAATCATTACACCGTCCACACCCACTTCATCTAGCATACGCTTTGCATCTTGCGGCGTTTCTACATCACCATTTCCGATAACAGGAATATTCACAGCTTGTTTTACTTGCTTAATGATATTCCAGTCCGCTTTTCCTTCATACATTTGAACACGAGTACGACCGTGAACCGCAACCGCTTGACCACCCGCGCGTTCAACCGCCTGCGCATTTTCAATTGCAAAAATGTGGTCTTCATCCCAACCGATACGCATTTTTACTGTAACTGGCTTCTGGACTGCGTCTACTACTGCCGCTACCATTTCATACACTTTGTTCGGATCAAGTAACCACTTTGCACCCGCATCACATTTTGTAATCTTCGGTACCGGGCAACCCATATTAATATCGATAATATCTGCCGTTGTATTTTTATCTACATATTTCGCCGCTTCTACAAGTGTTTCTTTTTCTCCACCAAAAATTTGCAGGCTTAACGGTTTTTCTCTCTCATCAATATATAACATGTCTAACGTTTTTTGATTGTTAAATAAAATCGCCTTATCACTTACCATTTCCGCACATACTAATCCTGCACCAAATTCTTTTACCGTTAAACGGAATGCAGAGTTACATACTCCTGCCATTGGCGCTAGCACAACCGGGTTTTTCATTTCAATGTTTGCAATCTTTAACACTCGGTTGCCTCCCTTCGTTATTCCTACTTCGGCATTAATTCTTCTATTGAAACTTTCAATGTCTTCGCAACTTCTATGACAAAATCCTGAGACGGAACTCGATTCCCTCTCTCCACTTCACCTAAAACAGATACAGATACCCCTAATTCTTTCGCAAAACCTTCTTGTGTGTAGCCTTTCAATTTACGAAAAGCGCGAATGCGTCTTCCCCATTTCTCTGCTTCCATACCGTTACTCCCTCTCGCCTTTTCATTTCTTCTACTTGTGAACGTGAAATGTTTCGGTTCATTTCTTGATTAATCTCCATCAACGGAACGATAACAAAAGCTCTTTCATACATCCGCGGATGCGGAACAATAAGATTCTCTGCTTCAATATTTTCGTGATTATAGAGCAAAATGTCAAGGTCAATGGTGCGAGGCCCCCATTTAATTTCCCTTTTCCTTCCTAGTTCATTCTCCACTTTTTGTGTCACCGCCAATAATTCTTGCGGCAATAAATTGGTAGAAATTTTTATAACTAAGTTTAAAAATTGATTTTGCTCTGTATACCCAACTGGATCTGTTTCATAAACAGATGATACATCCTCAACTTCAATAGCCGGGTGCTTACGCAACAACTCTATCGCTTGTGATAAATACGTATAGCGATCATCTATGTTCGAACCCAAAGCAATATAAACTACATTATTCATGAACGCCCTCTCTCAATCTCAACCGCCACCGCACGATAATGCCCCGGAATTGGCGGATCTGGTTTAATAACTTTTACAATACACTTCATAATACAATCGTACCGTTCTAATATATCTCCTGCAATATTTTCTGCAATACTTTCCACAAGCTTATATGTTTTCTCTTCTACAACACTTCTACATAACTCATATAACTCCCCATAGTTTACGGAATACTCTAAGTTATCAGTTGTCCCAGCTCGCTTTAAATCTAATTCTACAGTTAAATCCACCTTAAACCGCTGCCCTAACTTATTCTCTTCAGGAAATACACCATGGTAACCGTAGAACTCCATATCATGAACAAAAATTTTATCCAAATCCTTTACCCCCTTAACATAGCATCCATCATCTTCGCCATGCGGGACATCTCTTTCACATCATGCACACGTACGATTTCACATCCTTTTTGAATACCAAGACAAACCGTCGCACCTGTCCCCTCTAAACGTTCTTCTACCGGCAAATCTAACGCATGGCCAATAAACGATTTTCGAGAGGTTCCAAGAAGGAGTGGATACCCCAACACTTTCAACTGCTCTAGATTTCGCATCGCTTCTAAATTTTGCTCAAATGTTTTCGCAAATCCAATACCCGGATCTAAAATAATATTCTCATCGCGCACACCTGCGCGTTTCGCGATTGTAATACTTTCATATAAATCAGCAATCATATCGGCCATGAAATTTCGATAGTTTGTATTATCACGATTATGCATTAAGATAATTGGCACGTCGTAATGTGCTGCTACTTTCGCAATTTCCGGTTCTGCTTTCGCACCCCAAATATCATTAATAATATGCGCTCCGGCTTCAATGGCTTGTTTTGCAACCTCAGCTTTGTACGTATCGATAGATATAGGCACATCCACCGCTTGCGATACCGCTCGAACTATCGGTAAAACTCGGCGTAATTCTTCTTCCTCTGACACTTTAGCAAAACCAGGACGAGTAGACTCCCCGCCAATATCAATAATATGTGCTCCGTCAATTACCATCTCTTTTGCATGGCGGACAGCTGCTTCCACTGCATTGTAATTACCACCATCAGAGAAAGAGTCAGGCGTAACATTCAAAATCCCCATAATGAATGTCTTTTCATTTAAATTCAATGCATATTCACCACATTGTATCTCATAACTCCATTGCATATTAGCCATCTCCTCTTAACAATTCATTTCGGCTCCAAAGTTTTTCACGACATGCTTCATATACACATATAAGCTGATTTGTAACAAGTCCTTCTTTACCTGGAAAATGAACCTCTCCAATGCCACAAAGCGGCACAATTTCCTGGATGGAATTCGTAACAAACACTTCATCAGCCGCAAACAACTCTTCTTTTAAAAAGAATCCCTCTCTCACCTCAAGCCCCAACGTTGCAGCGGCTACTAATATAAAGGAACGAGTAATCCCATTTAAAATACCAGTCTGTAATGACGGTGTATACAATATGCCATTTTTCACGAAAAAAATGTTCGAAACAATCCCTTCCGCAACATATCCTTCTTTCGTAAGAAAAATTCCTTCTTTCGTAGTTATATTTCCAATCTCACGTTTCCCTAAAATATTATTTAAATAATGATGTGACTTTAAACGAAACTCTCCCTCTGGCGTATTACGAGTTTGCCTTAAAATCACTCCTTCTTTTTCGATTACATCTCCAGGAGATTGTAAAAGCTTTATAAAAACAATAATAGAAGGCTCTTCGTAAACCTCCGTCTGCAAGCCGATTTCACCAACACCAGCAGACACATTCAAACGAACATATGCATTTTGCAAATGATTCCTTACGATTAACTCTTTTAAAATGCTTTTTATATCATCTCTTGTCATTTCCCATGCAATATGCATCGACGAAAGGGCGGTCATAAGCCGCTCATAATGATCATCTAATAAGAATGGATGCCCATTGTAAATACGAAACGTCTCAAATACGCCCAGACCATATAAATATCCATGATCGTACGGAGATATTTTAGCTTCACTCGCCTCAACAAATAAACCGTTCACATAAATTAGCATGTAGCAACACTCCGGCTATAACAACGAATGAAGTTTTGCAGCAATTCCTTACCATGGGAAGTCATAATAGATTCCGGATGGAACTGCACACCTTCAATTGGTAATGTTTTATGACGAAGTGCCATAATTTCTCCTTCTTCTGTCCAAGATGTTACTTCCAAGCACTCTGGTAATGTTTCTTTTTTTACAATTAGAGAATGGTAACGCGTTGCTGTAAATGGATTTGGAATATCTTTAAAAATCGTTTTCCCATCATGATGCATCAAGGATGTTTTCCCGTGCATTAAACGATCCGCACGAACAACATCTCCCCCAAACACTTGAGCAATAGATTGATGCCCTAAACAAACACCAAAAATCGGGATTTCTCCTGCGAAATGGCGAATCACATCCATGCTCACGCCAGCTTCATTCGGGCTGCATGGCCCTGGGGAAATCATTAAAAAATCAGGCTGCATTTGTTCGATATCTTCAATTGTAATTTCATCATTACGCTTGACGATAAGTTCTTGCCCTAACTCTCCAAGAAATTGTACTAAATTAAACGTAAAGGAATCATAGTTATCAATCATTAATATCATTTTTCTCACCTAACCGTTTCTTCGCTACTTTCTTTCGCACGCCATAAAGCTATTGCTTTCTTTAACGATTCTTTATACTCATTTTTCGGATTAGAATCAATAACAATTCCTGCACCTGCTTGTACATATGCTTGTCCATCTTTTGCAAGCAATGTGCGAATGACAATATTTAATTCCATATCCCCCGAATAGCTAATCCAACCGATTGAACCTGTATAAATACCACGGCGAACTGGTTCTAGCTCTTCAATAATTTCCATCGTACGGATTTTAGGCGCCCCAGTAATTGTCCCGCCCGGAAATACAGCCTCTACACCATCAAAAGCATCTTTTCCTTGCATTAATTCTCCGCGTACGTTTGAAACGATGTGCATAACATGGGAGTATTTCTCAATCACCATGAATTCATCGACTTCTACCGTTCCATACTCACAAACACGCCCTAAATCATTCCGCTCTAAATCAACAAGCATAACGTGTTCTGCACGCTCTTTTTCATTTTCAATTAACTCTTTTGCAAGTTCTTGATCTTCTTGCTCATCTTTCCCACGAGAGCGCGTACCCGCAATTGGGCGCGTACTCATTTCATTACCTTGTTTTTTAATCAACAACTCTGGTGAAGCACTTACAATTTGAAAATCTCCAAGTTCTAAATAACCCATGTATGGTGATGGATTAATTTCACGAAGCTTCGTATAGATTTCTAGCGGATGCGTTTGCAATGTTTTTTCTTGTCTTGTAGACAAGTTCACTTGAAACACATCTCCCGCACCAATATACTCTTGAATTCTTTGAACAGCTTCCATAAACTCTTTCTCTGTAAATGAAACTGCTTCTTTATTTGTTTCGGGACGAATAAACGGCAGCGTCAATTCTGGCACTCCTTGTAACCAAAGCCCTTTTAAGTCATTCAAATGTTGTTCAGCTTGTTTCTCATCATTTGTATAATGGGTAATAATCCATAACATTTGTTCTTTCTGATCATAAACAAATACATCATCAAACAATAAGAAGAATATATCTGGTACGTTCACATCATCTTCTGCAAGAGAAGGAATTTTCTCAATATATCGAATGCAATCATAACTAAAATAACCAATCGCACCACCTTGAAATGGTGGATATACATCATTATGCTCCGTTTTCCATTGTTCCACATATCCTTGCATAAGGTGCAATGGATTTCCTTTTTCTATTGTTTCCTCTCCATTTTCCCATATATGTAACATCTCATCTTTCCCGCGAACGATTGCTACAGGATCAAGTCCAGCAATACTATAACGCCCTCCGCGACCACTTTCTAAAATGATATGATGAGGTTTATTTTGCGAAAGAAATTTATATTGTTTAAAAAAGTCTAACTGATACGGAACTGAAATAGCTAAAGATTTTCGTCGCTGCATATAAACACCTCGTTTTATTTTATCCCGCATTAACGGTAGTAAGCCCCCCACCTCAAGATTTAAAGAGAAGCGAAGAAGACAGGCAGGGGATAACTGTTCGTAAAAGCCCTATTGGTTCAACTAATACTTATTTTACATGAAGTTTTCTAGTCATTCACTCTTTTCCTATCTTCAAACGAAAAAGAAAAAGCATCCCTTTTTTGAGGAATGCTTTTCATATATTAAGCTTATGATTCAAATTGATAAAGCGGTGTACTTAAGTAACGCTCACCATTACTTGGAATGATAACAAGTACTTTCTTTCCTTTTCCAAGTTTTTTCGCAACTTCTGCCGCTGCATAAATGGCCGCTCCAGAAGAGATACCCACTAAAATACCTTCTTCACAAGCTACTCTTCTTGCATATTCAAATGATTGCTCTGTTTTTACCTGAATCACTTCATCATACACATCTGTATCTAACGTTCCAGGAACAAATCCAGCACCTATACCTTGAATTTTATGAGGACCTGGTTTTCCACCCGATAGGACCGGAGAATCCGCAGGCTCTACTGCATAAATTTTAATATCTTTATACTTCTCTTTTAGCACTTCACCAGCACCTGTAATTGTTCCGCCTGTACCAACTCCTGAAATGAATGCATCTAATTGTTCACCCATCTGTTCAACAATTTCCGGACCTGTAGTTAAACGATGGATTTCTGGATTTGCATCGTTTTGGAACTGTTGAGGCATAAAGTAGCCATGTTCTTTCGATAACTCTGTTGCCTTACGAATTGCACCGCCCATTCCTTCTGATCCTGGCGTTAATACTAATTCCGCTCCATAAGCACGCAATAAATTACGGCGTTCAACACTCATCGTTTCCGGCATAACTAGAATTGCTTTATACCCTTTGGCTGCCGCTACCATCGCTAAACCAATCCCTGTGTTTCCACTTGTCGGTTCAATAATCGTATCGCCCTCTTTTAATAGCCCTTTTTTCTCAGCATCCTCAATCATCGCTAATGCAATTCGATCTTTTACACTGCTTCCAGGATTCATGAATTCTAGTTTTAAATAAATATCTGCACTACCTTCTTCTACGATGCGGTTCAATTTAACAATTGGCGTTTTTCCGATTAAATCTGAAACTGATTGTGCCACTCGCATCTCTGTCACTCCCAACACCAAGTATTTTTATTGGATTTATATCCATATTGTCAAAGAGAAGGCTATTTGTCAACTTATTTAGATTATTCAAAATAGACAAATAACCTTTTATTCCTTACAAACTTTCTATTAAGTTTGTTATATCTTCTTTAGAAAAGTTGTATCGTTCGTTACAAAGATGACAATGTACTTCTGTCTCGTCTTCCTCATCACGCATTTGCGTTAATTCTGTTTTCCCTAAACTTATTAATACGCCTTCAATGCGCTCACGAGAACATGTACAGTTAAATTGTACATCCATCGTCTCTAAAATCTTCACATTATCTTTTCCTAATAGCTCATATAGCAACTCTTCCGGAGTTAGACCTTGTTCAATAAGCTTAGAAACAGGCGGAATTTTTTGCAGGCGCTCTTCAAGAAATGAAATTGTCTCTTCTTGCGCATCAGGCATGATTTGTAAAATAAATCCACCTGCAGCTAAAATACTATCATCGCCATTAACAAGAACCCCAACGCCAACAGAAGAAGGCGTTTGTTCAGAAACAGCGAAATAATATGTGAAATCTTCTCCTAATTCACCAGAAACAAGCGGAACTTGACCAATAAATGGTTCACGCATACCAATATCTTTAATAACCGTTAAAAAACCTTCTGTTCCTACAGCCTGGTATACACGTAGTTTCCCTTGCTCTGTCGCTTCAAAATCAACATGAGGATTCGTTACATAACCACGTACATCCCCATTTGCATGTGCGTCTACTAAAATTGGACCAAGAGGACCATTGCCTTCTACTTTAATTGTAAGTTTCTGATTACCCTTAAGCATTGCACCCATCATTGTACCTGCCGTTAAAGAACGACCAAGTGCCGCTGAAGCAGTTCTCCATGTATCATGACGCCTTTGCGCTTCGCTCACCGTATTTGTTGTGTGCACACTATAAGCACGAACTTCTCCATTAAACGCTAGCGCCTTTACTAAATAATCCTTCATACGCATTTATTCACCTTTCTCATGTTGTAAATTCGAATTACGCTCATATAGCATATATAGACCTTTAAGCGTTAAAAACGGATCGACAATATCAATAACGTTCGATTCCTCTGCAATCAACTTTGCTAATCCACCTGTCGCGATAACAGTCGGTTCTTGTTTAGCTTCCTCTTTCATTCGCTTTACAATACCTTCTACTTGTCCAACATAACCATATAAAATACCAGCTTGCATTGCACTTACTGTATTCTTCCCAATAATACTACTTGGTCTTGTAATTTCAATACGCGGAAGTTTCGCTGCTCTATTATATAAAGCTTCAGCTGAAATCATAATACCCGGTGTAATGACTCCACCCATATATTGTTTATGTTCGTCAATATAGCAATATGTTGTCGCTGTTCCAAAGTCGACTATAATAAGCGGACTTCCATACATTTGAATACCAGCTACCGCATTTACAATACGGTCAGCACCTACTTCACGTGGATTTTCATACTTAATATTCAATCCAGTTTTAATACCAGGGCCTACTACAAGAGGCTTAATTTTAAAATACTTTTCACACATACGCTCTAAAGCAAACATAATAGGAGGTACAACGGAAGAAATGATAATTCCTTTTATATCATGAAAAGTAATTCCTTCATGTTCAAGTAACTGTTTCACGAGCATCCCATATTCATCTTCCGTTTTATGACGATCTGTTTCCATACGCCAATGTTGAAGAAGCTTACCATTTTCAAATACGCCAAGTACTGCGTTTGTATTCCCTACATCCAATACAAAAATCATATTCTCACCACTTATCTTATTTAATGTATATTTACGCAATATGTACAGAACTTATAATCTCATCATACCATATTTATACACATGTTCAGTTTTCCTATCCTCACCATTTTACAAAAATCCAATTCCTTTTTTCAATTTTAAAGTTCAGTTACATAAAGTGAAACTTCCATCAGTGGGGTTTTCCTCATCCCCCACCTATCTTCTTTGTTTCCTCAGAATCTTGAGGTGTGGATCTCACTACCCAAAAATAGCGGGATAACAAAGAAAAAAGGAGTGACAATTGTCACTCCTTCGGTTCTTCTTTATCTTCTGGCACTTCATCTTCCTTTTTCATTGAGATGTTCACTTTTACATCACTTTCAGAAGATGTTTTACGCTCCGGTAATGTACCGTGTTCACATAAATGGTTGATTTGCTCTGCATCTAACGTTTCCACTTCAAGTAACGTTTTTGCGACAATATCAAGCTTATCACGGTTTTCAGTAAGAATTTCTTTTGCACGAGCATAACATTCTTTCATAATGCTTTGCATTTCCATATCAATTTCATGCGCAATTGCATCACTGTAGTTTTGTTCAGAATGGAAATCTCTTCCTAAGAATACTTGACCACCCTGTGAGCTACCAAATTGCATTGGTCCAAGCTTATCACTCATACCGAACTCTGTTACCATGCGTCTAGCTATTCCTGTCGCACGTTGGAAGTCATTATGAGCGCCTGTACTTACTTCTCCAAATACAATTTCCTCAGCCACTCGTCCACCAAGTAGACCAGTAATTTTATCCATCAATTCTGGTTTTGTCATGAAGTAACGATCTTCTTTCGGAAGCATTACTGCATATCCACCAGCTTGACCACGTGGCACAATTGTTACTTTATGAACGATATCTGCTTCGTCAAGTACTACACCAATTACAGTATGTCCTGCTTCATGGAATGCAACAATATTGCGTTCTTTCTCAGAGATAACACGACTTTTCTTAGCTGGACCTGCAATAACGCGGTCAGTTGCTTCATCAATGTCACTCATATCGATCTTCTTCTTATCTTGTCGTGCTGCTACAAGAGCTGCTTCGTTTAATAAGTTTTCAAGATCAGCACCAGAGAAACCTGGTGTACGTGTTGCTATAGCACGTAAGTTAATATTTTCATCAAGCGGTTTGTTGCGGGCATGTACTTTAAGCACCGCTTCACGACCGTTTACATCTGGACGATCTACTGTAATTTGACGGTCAAAACGTCCTGGACGTAATAACGCTGGGTCAAGAATATCAGGTCTGTTTGTTGCAGCAATGATAATAATACCTTCATTTGCTCCGAAACCATCCATTTCTACAAGCAGCTGGTTTAATGTTTGTTCACGCTCATCGTGACCACCACCAAGACCTGCTCCACGTTGACGACCTACCGCATCAATTTCATCAATGAAAATGATACAAGGTGCGTTTTTCTTTGCATTTTCAAATAAGTCACGCACACGAGAAGCACCGACACCGACGAACATCTCTACGAAATCAGAACCACTAATAGAGAAGAATGGAACGCCAGCTTCACCTGCAACAGCACGTGCAAGCAATGTTTTACCTGTCCCTGGAGGTCCAACTAATAAAACACCCTTCGGAATACGAGCACCAACCTCCGCAAACTTACGAGGGTCTTTTAAGAACTCTACAACCTCAACAAGCTCTTGCTTCTCTTCATCCGCTCCAGCTACATCTCTAAAACGGACTTTTTTCTTATCATCATTGTATAACTTCGCCTTACTTTTACCGAAGTTCATAACACGGCTACCGCCGCCTTGCGCTTGGTTAAGTAGGAAGAAGAATAGGATGAAGATAATTACAAAAGGAATGATGGAAGTGAAGAACGTTACCCAAGCACTTGTTTCTTCTGCTGGTTGATATTTCACTTCTGTACCTGGTGCTTTGTCATTAATTTTCTTTTGTAATTCTTCAGTGTTAGGTGCATAAGTTATAAATTGTTGTTCTTGATTATCTGTACTGAATTGTCCTCTTACTTCAAATACACCATTTTTCGGTTGAAGTTGTACACTACGAACTTCACCCTTTTCAAGTTTAGTAATGAATTTATCGTAGCTAATTGGCTTTGTTTTTTGTGTTGAACCATTAAAGTAACTTACAATACCAATTACCACTAAAAATATAAGTAAATAAAAGATGGTATTACGGAATATCCGATTCATCCCTAACCTCCTCTCACAGCATACAAACTATAATAGTAAATAGTACCATATAAAAACTTTCCTATCCAATTGTAATGCTTATATCATTAATTTGAATATACGCTCGGTTTTAATACACCAACATAAGGAAGGTTACGATATTGTTCCTTATAGTCTAATCCATATCCCACAACAAATTCATGCGGAACAGTAAATCCAACATAATCTGCTTGAAGGTCAACTTTTCGACCAGATGGCTTATCTAATAATGTTACAATCTTCACAGATTTTGCTTTACGATATTTAAACAAATCGACTAAGTAGCTTAATGTAAGACCGCTGTCGATAATATCTTCTACGATTAAAATGTCGCGTCCTTCTACAGAAGTATCTAGATCTTTTAAAATCTTTACTTCACCAGTTGAAACAGTAGAATGACCGTAGCTAGATACAGCCATAAAATCCATTTCAAGATATGTATCTGTTCGCTTTAATAAATCTGCCATAAATGGCATTGCACCTTTTAATACACCAATTGCAAGAGGCACTGTATTTTTGTAATCCTCTGCAAGAATTGCACCTAATTCCCTTACTTTGTTTTGTATTTGCTCTTCAGAAATTAATACTTTTTCAATATCTTGATTCATCATTTGACTATCCTCCTGGAAGACTCCTTGCTTTTGTAATGAATAATAATATATGTATCCTTATCTACTGTTTCTTGCGAAATAGCAAATGCAGATCGTTTCAACAATGGAACCCAAATAATATTCCCGCTGGCATCACAAACAATTGGCCAGTCTGCTCTTCTTTCCTTCGGTACTTTCTCCTCAATAAAAATGGACTTTATCTTCTTCGTACCATTCATACCTTGTATCGACATTCGATCCCCGTTTTCTCTCGAACGAACAATAAGTGGATATGCTATTTCATTATGTTTTGCAATAAATGTCATATCATTCACCATAGTAGGTACACAATTGCTAATCTCGACTTCGAGCTCATCACCATTTACTAATGTTACCTTTCCCGGTACTTGTAACACACACGGAGAGAAAGCAACTTTTTCTTCTCCAAATCGGAAACTACATTCTTCATATGTACGAACAATCTCCAATCCGCCAGGAAAATGAAGCATACCAGAAGGATGGGTTCGTTTGAAAAACTCAATCACCTTGTCAATATGTACAGAAGAAAGTGAAGATGGAATATTATATTCATAAAGATAGTTTAATATTAGTTGAATCCCTCTCCTTTGTAAAGGTATAGGCATAGATTCAAATGCAGGAATTGATAAGACCATTCTTTTTGCATCTTTTTTCTTAATTACTTTATTCATTTTTTCAAAAGCTAATTCCTGCAAATACGCTTCATCCTCTTGCATAAACGTACTAAAAGCTTGAAAACGTTCATGAACATTTGGATTCTCCTGCTTTAAATGAGGAAGAACGTGCTTTCGCAATCGATTCCGTGTATACGTTTCTTTTGTATTACTAGGGTCAATGCGAGGTTCAACATCTTTTCTGTTGCAATAATCAAGAATTTCTTCTTTCGTCACTGCCAACAAAGGCCGAATCAAAAAACCTTTATTGAAAGCGCGCTTTGCAAGAATTCCAGCATAGCCTTGCGGAGTACTTCCACGTACAAGACGCATTAAAATTGTTTCAATCTGATCATCACCATGATGACCAAGAGCTAAATACTGTGCATTATACTTACTCATTATTCTTTCCAAAAATGCATATCGACATTCTCTTGCCGCAACTTGTGCACTCATTCGATTTTGTTTTTGATATCGCGTCACATCAATTTGTATTGTTTCACAGGTAACATTAAGCTTGTCACACAGCTGTTTCACAAATTGTAAATCTCGCTGTGATTCCTCGCCGCGAAACATATGATCAACGTGAGCGACTACAATTTGCAACTGTTTCTCTTCACGCTTCTCCAACAAATAGAAGAAAAGCGCTAAAGAATCCGGCCCTCCTGATACACCTACAACAACAGTAGAATGTGCCTCCAACAAATCATGCCTTTCTACAAAAGCATCTACCTTTTTAACAAATTCATCTTTCAATGCTGCAATCACCTTTCATTGAGCTAAAACGATAGCGTACCTTGATATAATGGTACAACTTTTACAGACTTTCTGCAAAACAAACATGTATAAATTTCACAATTTATCTTACATATATATTTTTTCTTTAGATTCGAAAATAAGGAAAATTAAACATACAAATATATAACAAACAGGCCTCAGGTATATTCCTGAGCCCTGCTCCAATAGACAATAAGACTCCCACCTCAAGATTACGAGAAATCAAGGAAGAGAGGTAGGAGATAACCGCTGGCATTCGCCCGATTGGTTCAACTAACCATTACCGAGGATAAAGCCCTCATTAATAGAAGTTTCACTTTATTGTGCTTGTTTACCAACAATAGGAATCGTTGCCCATTTCGGCATATTCTTTTTTATCTTCGCTACCACAATTGTCATATCATCATTAATATATCCATTGTCAGTGCGAATTACATCTTCCATAATAATATCAGCAATCTCTTGCGGATCCTCAGTTTCCAATTCTTTAATCTTCCGCTTCATCCACACTTCATGATTCTCTACATGTTTTGCACCTTCAAAAATCCCATCACTCATCATTACTAAAATATCACCGCATTTCAATTGTTCACCGACAACATCTACTTCAACATCTTCAATAATTCCCATCGGTAAATTGCTCGCTTCTATTTGAAATACCTGATTGCCACGTTTTATAAAACTTGGAGTAGAACCAATCTTTAAAAACTTAGCATTTGCATCACGTAAATCAATCATTGCTAAATCTAATGTTGTAAACATTTCTTCTGTCGTTCGCAATGAAAGAATAGAATTAATCGATTTAATTGCAATTTCCTCATCAATACCTGATTGCAATATCTTTTGCAGTAACTTAACCGTTTCTTTACTTTCCATATGCGCCCGCTTTCCATTTCCCATCCCATCACTAATAGCAAGTGCATATTTTCCTACACTTAATTCCATCATGGCATAGGAATCACCAGATACAAATCCCCCTCCTTTAGCCGCCGTAGCAAGCCCTGTATCCACAGAAAATGTTTTTGCTGAACCAAACGATACTGTACTATAACCATTCGGATATGCCGATTGTTCTTCATGTTTCACAACAACTGTTTCTCGTAAAATATCAGACAACATCGGAGCAACGAGCTTTTCACACTCCCCATGTTGATTACATGCAGCAGGAATCATCATTTCAATGTCAATGCTCCCTCGATCTAAACAATAAATATCAACATGTTCAACTTCTACTCCGAAGTCACGAAACGCTTGTAAGATTTGTTCCTCTTGTACTTGATGATTCTCCCTTTCCTTTTGAATCTCTTTAGAAAAATCCGCCATCACTTTCGAAACACCCATAAGTTGTTCCGCAACAATTCTACGATTATCTCGCATTTGTTTCCTGAACTTCTGTCCTTCATAAAAATGCCCTAATTCGCCTTCTATTAAACCCGTTACTTTTGTTCCTCTCACACAATATTTTTCAAAATCACGAAGCAGTTTACGATTATGCTGCAATGTACCTTCCTCTGTTTCATTCATAAGTTGCCTCATATAGTCGTATGTTTTATCAAAATTCACAACCCAACATTGATCCTTCTTAAAGCATGTTTGGCATGTCTTGGAAGTAATTGTACTTAAAAATAAATCCGCCTCCGTATCCTTATCCTCATCTTCTATATATCCGTATACAGAAAAACTATTAGATAACGCTTCAAACACATTTGCAAACTGATTAATTTTATTTGCCGTTACATCACGCATTCTTCGCAAATATTGCTGTTGGTCATTAGAATGCTCCTGTGTTCCCGGCATATACTTAGAAAGACGTTCAATGATGAATTTAGGCGTCAATAAAAATAAAGCAATCGCTACACCCGATTCTAACAAAGTTGTCACAATACTTGCTTGTTTATCTACGTATAACGTAATTAAACTTGTGCCAATTAACAAACCTAAACTTACACCTATTCGCCTTCCTTCTTTCAATAACCCTCCTAACAACCCGGAAAACGCCAATAAACTCAATTGATATAAGCTCGCTACATTCGCTAAACTTAAAATTAAACCTGTTACAACACCCACTGTAGAGCCTGTTGCTGCTCCTGCTACAAAGGCAAACACTAATACTAAATATCTCGTAAAAATATGCTGAACTGATAAATCATAAATAAACCAATCTGTTGTACCTGTTAGTACAGATGCCAGTAATATAATTAAACAAACTATTTCTTCTGTTTCTAATGATTGTTGTTTTCCTTTTCGTTCTATTAAAAGCGGAACACTTTGCAAGAAAATCATCGTTAGTACGAAGCTTAATCCTGCTTCAATTGTACTAACCAGCAAATCATACATACCAATTGCGCCTTGCGCGAAATAGACAACGATGAGATGAGCCGTTAATGCAGAAATAAATACTTGAAACGGTACAAGGCCAATCGTCTTACTTGTAAAACGACTAAAGAAGATATTATAGATGAAGAATGTAAATATAGATGCAAAGGCAAAGAATAGATTTTCTAATGAAACTGAAAATGCACCAGCCATTAAGGCCAGGAATGCAAGAGCCATTTTATCGCGTTTCATCACATATACAGCAGCAAAGAACGGCAAAGCAAAAGGTAAAATGTTCGTTAAAATATATGCTCGTCCTAAAAGAAAGCCAACTAACGCAACCACAAATCCCCACCGAAAGAAAATTTGTTCCAGCTTCACTCTTAATTTGCTTGCCCACTTTACAGTTGTCATTTGTCCGCGACCTATAGCAAGCGCACTAGAATTCGAATTGACAGTATTCCTTCCTGCTCTTGGCATACTTTGAACACCACCTGCATATTTTATTACTTGTAATTATAAAAGGAATTTTACGGAGTTTTTGTCAAAATAACAGTTTGTAGTAGAATAATTGTTCGACTTTTTATACAAAATAGCACCATATATATACATGCTTACACTTAAAGATATCGATTGTAGATTGAATTTTCAAAAAATAATAGTTATTTTTGTAGAAGAAGCGCATAACATTTACAATTTCCCAACAAAAAAGATCATGCATATTTGCATGATCTTTTTATCTATGACCCGTACGGGATTCGAACCCGTGTTACCGCCGTGAAAGGGCGGTGTCTTAACCACTTGACCAACGGGCCGTTAAAAAATATAGCGGCGGAGGGGATCGAACCCCCGACCTCACGGGTATGAACCGTACGCTCTAGCCAGCTGAGCTACACCGCCATGTCGTATTTAACGGACAATTAGTATAATATCTTAAATATCATTTAAAGTCAACGCATTTTAAATATTTTTTTATTCTTTTTTCTACACGCTTTTTTCACCATAAAAAAAGCACCCTGAGTGAACACTCAGGGTGCTTCTCTTTATTTTAAAATAAACAGCAAGTTTTTATCCGCGACGAGCGCCACGGCCGCCACGTTTTGACTCCGTATTACGCTTTAAAGAAGTTAAACGGTCTTCACTGTCTTTTAAAAAGCGAGCCATCTTTTGCTCAAATGTTTCTTTTTGGTTGCGGTTATCGCCGCCACCACGATTGTCTTTATTAAAAGAGCGATTACGTTGTGGACGTCCAGCGCGTTGATTATCGCGTTGATTATCACGTTGCTCACCTTCTGCTCTTTCACGTTCTTTCGCTTTTTTAATAGATAAACCAATTTTACCGTCTTTCTCAACGTTAATAACTTTTACCTCTACTTGATCACCCACTTTTAAGTGATCATTAATATCTTTTACATAATTATCAGCAACTTCACTAATATGAACAAGACCTGTTAAGCCTTCTGGCAGCTCTACAAAAGCCCCAAAATTCGTAATACCTGTTACTTTACCCTGTAACTTGCTGCCTACCTCGATTGACATAAAAAAAACGCTCCTCCTTAGTGGTTAAAAAGTCAAATTTTACTTCATTATATATAATCTTAAAATATAGTGTCAATACAACACCCTCTACTTAGAAATAGGAAAAATTATCTCTTCAGGTTTTGAGAAGTAATAATCTCTTCTAGCAATCTCTAAAACGTAGTCCTCGTCATGTAACTTTTGGATTTCATCTTTCAAATTTTTCTCTTTCGTCGCTAACGTATCTACTTCTTTTTCTAGCCCTTTTACTTTTGCCTCTTTAGCATTAATCGCACTATTTTGTTTATAGAACGTCACACTGATACTTACAATAATTACAAAAGCAAAACCAAAAAATAAAGCTAATCGACGATACAGGCGCTTCCTACTTTCGTTCGATTGTATTATATGTTCTTTGGCCGAAATTGGATTCTGCTCCGATACATATCTTTGCCTTAGTTCCCTCATTTCCGAGGTCCCCCTAACTTCTTTTTTATACGTTCCCAAATTAGGAATATATGCTTCTTCATTTTCTTGACATATTTTAAAAGTCCTGCTTGTCTCTTTATAAAAATTTTAACACGGTTAGGGAGAAGTTTCCATATAACAAAAAAAACAAATCGAACAGGAATGAGAATACTTTTCCATATTAAACGTAATATCACTATAATAAACCGCCACAATCCCATTCCAAATCCAACCAAAAGACGGAATAAAAATAAAGCAAGTGCGATAATTAAATGAATCAAAATTGTAATTGGCTTAACAATAAATAATTGGAGAATACGAACACAAAAATAAAATGTTTGAACAAAAATATGAATTAGTAAATTTAACACTTTCATGTACAATGACTTTAATAAACTTTGATATGCAGCAAATCCACAAAGCAACGCTAAAAATATATACATACGTAACTCTGCTTCATTTACAAGCAATAATACATAGAATACAGAAAGAGCTTGGACAATCCAAAATAAAATATCATAAATAAATACAAGCCAACGCTTTCGCTCTCCGCGTTTCAAAAAACGATGATACGTATCTAAAGCTGCTCCAAGCGAAGCGCCCATCCCAATCATCGAAAGCATTGTATATAATTGAACTGTTAGGCTCATTTAAATAACTTGCTAAAGAATCCTTTAGCTTTCTCCCCTTGATGTTCATCAATGTAAGCCATCTCATATATTTTCCCTTTAATAGAGACAAGTCCTTTTTCAACATCAAGGTTTTTCATCTGCAGGTTTTGACCACGTATTGTTAAAAATCCCATTACTGTTTCTAATAAAAATTCTTCGCTATCAAAACTTTCTACTTGCTTGACCCCTGTAATATCAAGAACGCGTCTTCCTCTCATTACGACATCATGTTCTACAATAACATTTTGTTGATTAGAAGACGACATTGAATAGCCATTGTTCACGTCCATCCCCCCATAACTTTATACTAGTACCAATGTATGAGGAGACAAAATTATTTAGAACAAGCTATCTTCCGCTTTTCCTTCAACTTTCTCTTCACGAACAACAGTGTATAAATTTGCAGCATCTTCTTTTTTTGTCGTTTCTTTTAGTTCATTAATTTTCACAGTAACAATTTTTTGGCCAAAACGAATTGTTAATTCATCTTCTACCTTTACAGTTGAGCTGGCTTTTGCAGCTTGGCCATTAATCATAATGCGGCCTTGATCCGCAACTTCTTTTGCTAACGTTCTTCTTTTGATAAGACGCGATACTTTTAGAAATTTATCTAAACGCATAACGACTCCCCCTATTCATTTTCTATTCGTTTTGCCTCTTCCCATAATGCATCAAGCTCTTTTAAAGAAAGATCTTTCATTTCTTTCTCCATACCAGCAACCTTTGCTTCCATGTATAAAAAACGACTCATAAATTTTTCATTTGTTTTATGAAGTGCTTCTTCCGGATTGATTTTATAGTAGCGAGCAATATTTACAAATGCAAATACTAAGTCACCAAATTCCGCTAACATCTTCTCTTCATCCATAGATACCACTTCACGTTGAAACTCTTCCCATTCCTCGCTTACTTTTCCCATCATTGGCTCGATATCATCCCAATCAAAACCTACCTTCGCTGCTTCTTTTTGAATCTCATAAGCACGCATAAGCTGTGGTAAACTTTTAGGGATACCTGATAAAATAGACTCTTTTACATTTCCTTTTTCTTGTTTCTTAATTTCTTCCCAATTCACGACAACATCAGCAGCAGTCTCTACACTAACATCTCCGAATACATGAGGATGACGACGCACCATTTTTTCAGACAACGTACGAATTATATCATCAATCGAGAACCAACCTTCATCTTCGCCAATTTGCGCATGAAGCATAACTTGTAAGAGAACATCACCGAGCTCTTCAACAAGATGATCGTCATCTTCCTCATCAATAGCCTCTAACACTTCATATGCTTCTTCAATTAAATATTTTTTTAACGATTGATGCGTTTGTTTTTTATCCCACGGACATCCATTTGGTCCGCGCAGCTCCGCAATAATATTACGCAATACATCAAATTGCTGATATAGTGATTGGCGATTTAACACAGGTGGTACGTACACACTCGTTAAATTGTTAAGTTCTGCCTCATGGTCTAATAAATAAAGCGGTACTTTTTTCACTTCTTCAAATGATGTTCCAGCTGCAGTTACAATATATACTTCATAATCATCTGGAAGCATTTCCATTAACGTTAGTTTGACTTCAGATGCTATAAATGCATCGTACACTTGGCAGAAAATCAAATGCTGACGAAGTTCTAATTGTCCTCGCTCGAACGACGTTGCATCGATTAGCTGAAACCCTTCAATCGGATCAATTTTCAAACTTGCAAACATTGGATCTAAGAAGCTTTGTCCACCTTCGATACGCACATCAATATTCTCTTTTTCTCCTTTTTGCAGCAACAGTTGTACAGTACGCTCTGCCACAAGCGGATGCCCTGGAACTGCGTATAAAATATCAGTATCCTTAGCTTTTTCAATCAATGTGTTAGAAATTGTTTCATACACTTCTTCAAATGTATCGTATGCTTCATATATGGCATCAAAAGATGTGTATAATACGCCTTCTTTCTCGAGCTCCATTATAACTGGATGCTCTTTTGTTCGAACGTACATATGTGCCGCTTCTTTCACTTTGCGATATACGCCCATTGTAAGCTGATCTAATTCACCAGCACCTAATCCTAAAATCGTAATTGTTCGTTTCATAATATCCACCTCTATCCACTCTTCTTCAACGAAGTTTGTACTTTTTCATGCTTCATAACTGATCCAAGTTCCTTTGCTGTAAATACACGGAACTTTAAAATAAGAAATACATATAGTAGACCGCCGACACCGACACCGAGTAACGTTTGAATCATTGCCATACCTCTATGTTCCTCGTTAGCTTGTAACCCCAGCCAATCAAACATATACATAAATCCAGCAAGTACTAACACCATACTTAAAGCTCCAATTGTCACACCTACAATGGACTTTCTCTGTATAAGCGACTCATTAACAATTCGAATCAGCAGCCTGCTATTCAGTAATGCAATGCACATCAATGCAACCACAGTTGCAATCGCTGCACCGATTGCGCCAAAATGCGGCATAAGTATACAATTAAGTAATAATTTCAAACATGCACCAATTACAACAAATAAAGCTGGTTTTACCGTTTGGCCCAATCCTTGCAAAATAGATGCTGTTGTAATTGCGAGCGAACTAAACAAGATAGAAATAGATAAAATCCCTAGCACATCGGAGCCAGCACTATTCTCAAATAGCATAATATTTGCTGGACGAATAATACTCGCGAGCCCTAATGATGCAGCAAGTCCAATCACAAATGTAATTTTCATTGCTAGCTGTACTTTTTCGCGAATAAATACATAATCCCCTCTCTCTTTTGCAGCTGTAATCACCGGGATTAAAGAAAGGGAAAACGACGTTGTCACGACTGTCCCAAGTTGCATAAGAGGAATGCTTCGGTCGTATATACCTTTTAACATTTTTGCCATTTCTACTGGCTCTCCGTTCTGAACAAGTAAACTATAAAATGAAATAGAATCCGCCATTTGCATAAAAATTAAAACTAAATTACTAATACAAATAGCAATTCCTTGCCAAAACAATGTACGAATAATGGCCTTTTTATTGCGAATCACCTTAAAACTTTGCGAAAAAATAGCACGAAAGTCATTTCGCAAATAAAAAAACAATACAATTACACCGATCAAGCTACCTGCTATAGAACCAAACATAGCACCTGCTCCCACCGTATATAAATCATATCCTTTTGCTATAAGGAATAATGATAAAAACACAATAATGGATACACGGATCGTTTGTTCTATTACTTGCGATACAGCTGTCGGTACCATATTTCCAAATCCTTGAAAATAGCCGCGTGCTACAGAGAGAAATGGCATTAATAAAAAAGAAAATGCAATCGTACGAATTAACTTGTCCAAATGGGCATCTCCCATTAAAGATGCAATTGTATGTGCCCCAAGAAATAGTACAATAAACCCAATGCTTCCGATAGCTAATAAAAACCAAAAAGAAACACATATAATGGACTTTGCTTCTTCTCGTTCTCCTCGTTCTAAACGCTCTGCAACCATTTTTGAAATAATGATTGGGAAACCATATGTCGCTAAAATTAAACAAAAACCGTAAAACGGGTAAATTTGCTGATAAATGTAAAAGCCAATATCACCAGCTATATTTTGATATGGAATACGGTAAAAAGCGCTTAATACTTTTGTAACAAAGCTCGCAATTGTTAATATAATCGCTCCGCGCCAAAAAGCGTGGTACTTCTTCGTCTCCATGACCATGCAATCTCCCTTTTTTCTATACTCATCCTACGTATTATATCACACAGAAAAAAGCGACTTTCGACTTTGAATACTATCACGTAAAAAAGGTAGCAAAATGCTACCTTTACAGAAATATATAATTTCATTTCAACAAGCGGTATGTTTAGGTGTATCACAATGCACGGCCGCCTGTATGAGCCTAGCCATCAGTAAGAAGAACGTCACTTTATCCCGCATTAACGGGCAGTAAGACCCCAACTCAAGATTCGGAGAAAAGCAAA
This sequence comes from Bacillus pseudomycoides, assembly GCF_002582035.1. Lineage (GTDB taxonomy): Bacteria > Bacillota > Bacilli > Bacillales > Bacillaceae_G > Bacillus_A > Bacillus_A pseudomycoides_B. Next base: position 26,584 of record NZ_NUQE01000099.1, on the reverse strand, counting down.
GAAGATAGGTGGGGGGTAACTGCCCGTAAAAGCCCGATTGGTTCAACTAACCATCAGTGGGGGATGAAGAAAACCCCCACTGATGGAAGTTTCACTTCATTGCTCCATCTGTTTTGCTAGGAAGCTCGCTGCTGTATCAACAGCTTTGTGTTCTACATCACTAATAATAGCTTCTTTTGAAAAAATGATAACAGCTCCAATCGGATCACCATTTGCGATAATTGGACCAATTGTATAAGATTGTACCTTTTCTGTTACTCCATCGATAATGGAAATTTCACTTTCATCTGTCATTACGACTGATTTGCGCTCTTCCATTGCTTTCTCAATTAGATCTCCAACACTTTTATTTAAGTATTCTTTTTTTGACACGCCAGCGACAGCAATAATTGAATCACGGTCACAAACAAGCACGTTATGTCCTAAGCTATCGTATATAGCATCTGCATATTCTTTAGCAAAATCACCTAATTCGCTAATCGGAGAATATTTCTTTAAAATAACTTCTCCATCGCGATCAACAAAAATTTCTAAAGGATCGCCTTCCCGAATACGGAGAGTTCTGCGAATTTCTTTCGGGATAACAACCCTTCCTAAATCATCAATTCGACGTACAATTCCAGTTGCTTTCATTCTAATGCTGCCTCACTTTCTACTGATGATAAAAGTCGTGATTTTACCTGTTCATGTAAAAATCACCAACTATTAAGCATAGTATTTTACACATTAGTTCTTCTATACACGCCGAATTGTATTTTTTATCCTCATTTAGGCATTTATCTCTTCTTTTTTCACATCTTTTAAGCCTTTTAGTAAATTTTCGGCAATTGTGAGCCACTTTGATGTTTCTATGTCACGAACGTTCATCACAATTTTCAAACGAGAACCTTCCATACCAAGACCAATCATACGTCCAAAACTGCTACCAAGCATAAATAATTTTCCGCCATCAATATTTTGACTAGCCTTTTCAGAAAATAACATCGTAACTTCTTGTTTCGTTTGTTTAATTAATTCAATTTTCTCTTGCATTGCTAACACTTTAATATTTGCAATTTGCAGTAAGTAGCCAACTTCTTGCGGATAATCACCGAAGCGATCAATCATCTCTTCTTGTAATTCCTCAATATCCTCAATCGTAGAAACGCCCCTAAATTGCTTATACATCATAATTTTTTGTTTGCTATCAGAAATATACGCATCTGGTAAGTATGCATCTACTTCTAGGTCAATTTCAATATCAAGCGCTTGCTCTTCCATGTTCGTACCTCTGCGCTGCTCGATTGCATCTTTTAACATTTGTGAATATAAATCAAAACCAACAGAATCAATAAAGCCATGCTGTTCTGCACCTAATAGATTACCGGCCCCGCGAATGGATAAATCACGCATTGCAATTTTAAATCCAGACCCGAGCTCTGTGAATTCTTTAATGGCTTGCAAACGTTTTTCTGCAACTTCAGATAGCACTTTATCGCGTTTATAAGTGAAATATGCATAGGCAACGCGATTTGAACGTCCTACCCGACCACGTAATTGATACAACTGCGATAACCCCATACGATCTGCATCAAATACGATTAATGTATTTACATTCGGAATATCAACACCTGTTTCAATAATCGTTGTACTTACAAGTACATCATATTGCCCTTCTAAGAAGGAAAGCATAACAGATTCTAATTCACTTTCATTCATCTTTCCATGCGCAAAAGTTACCCGCGCATCAGGGACAAGCATCGAAATTTCTTCTGCTTTTCGCTCAATATCTTCAACGCGATTATATAAAAAGTATATTTGACCACCTCGTGCAAGCTCACGTTCAATCGCTTCACGCACTAGCGCCGGATTATATTCCACAACGTACGTTTGCACTGGGAAACGATTTTCTGGTGGTGTTTCAATAACAGATAAATCCCGAACACCTAACATAGACATATGAAGTGTACGTGGAATTGGCGTTGCTGTTAATGTTAGTACATCGATATTGGCTTTTAGCTGCTTAATTTTTTCTTTATGTGTCACACCAAACCGTTGTTCTTCATCAATAATAAGTAGTCCTAAGTCTTTATATATGACATCTTTTGATAAAAGGCGATGTGTACCGATAACAATATCAACGGTACCATCTTTTAATCCTTTAATCGTTTCATTTTGCTGTTTTCTCGTACGGAAGCGACTTAATAATCCAATATTAATTGGATAATCTTGAAAACGCTCTCGAATTGTTTCATAATGTTGCTGCGCTAAAATTGTCGTTGGTACTAAAATCGCAACTTGTTTTTCATCCATAATCGCTTTAAAAGCAGCTCGAATTGCCACTTCTGTTTTTCCGTATCCAACGTCACCGCAAAGTAGGCGATCCATCGGACGACCGCGCTCCATATCCTTTTTAATTTCTGTAATTGAGCGCAACTGATCTTCTGTTTCTTGATAAGGGAAAGATGATTCAAATTCCTGTTGCTCAGAAGTATCTGGAGTATAGGCGTATCCTTTTGAAGCCTCACGCTCTGCATACAATTTAATTAAGTCATCTGCAATATCCTGAACAGACTTTTCTACCTTTGTCTTAACTTTCTTCCAATCATTCCCACCAAGTTTATAGACTTTCGGATCTTTCCCTTCAGATCCTACATACTTTTGCACTTGATCAATTTGCTCAATTGGAACGTATAATTTATCGTTTCCTTGATACTTGATATGCAAATAATCTTTATGGACACCATTAATTTCCAGTGTTTCAATCCCTAAAAACTTACCAATACCGTGATTTACGTGAACAACATAATCACCGACTTTTAATTCAGAGTAGCTTTTAATTCTCTCTGCATTCGAAAGTTTTTGCTTACGCTGTGATTTTTTTACCTTTTTATTAAATAATTCTTTTTCGGTAATAATCGCAAGTTTTTGCATCGGCATTTCAAAACCTGCATGTAAGTCACCTACCGCAATCTGGACACGCCCCGGAAGCAATACATCCGTTCCTTCGATAATATCTGCTTCAATATCATAATCATTTAAAATATGTTGCAATTTCTTCGTTCGCTCTTCATTTGCGCCTAGTACAACTGTTGTAAAACGACTTTTCGTCCATCTATCAATTTCTGTTTTTAATAAATTCATTTGACCATGAAAGTCTTGCATTGTTTTACATGTCAAATTCACAATATTTTGCGGATGCGTATGCGGAATATGGCGTAAAAACAAATTTAAGTATAAGAAACTTCGTTTTTTATGTTGCAAAAATTGTGCAAAGTTATGAGAAAACGATAAATCTTGAACAATTGCACCTTCCCCAAGAAGCGATATATACCATTCTGCTTCTTCTGTTTCTAAATGGTCTGCTGTTTCTTGAATTCGAGAAACCTCATCTAGAATAACAACACCATTTTCCGGCAAATATTCTATTAGACTAGCAGGCTCATTATAAAATAAAGATAAATATTTAAACATCTGCTCGATAGTCTGTCCATTTTTCAGTAATTCTAGCTCATATGTTACCGTTTCTAATATGGTTGTTTTTAATTTCTCATCAGATACTTTTTTTAGTGTATTTGCTAAGCTTGATTCTAGCTTCTGCACACCAAGTCCGAGTTCTTCTTTAGAAAATACAAATTCCGTAGCCGGGCCAAATGATATGCTCTCTATCTTCTCTTGCGAACGCTGCTCTTCTACAGTGAAGGAACGGATAGAATCTACTTCTGTATCAAAAAACTCAATACGAATTGGCAGTTCTTCCGTTAATGGATAAATATCTAATATCCCACCACGAACACTGAATTCTCCAGGTGCTTCTACCATAGATTTACGTTCATATCCCATAGTCGTTAACACACGAAGCAATTCATCAAGATCAATTTCTTGCCCCATATGTAATTCAACTTGCTGTTTCTTCCACATCTCTTTTGTTGGTAGAAAACGACGCAAACCAGCAACAGGAGCCACAATAATTCCCTTTTCTCCAGCTGCTAAGCGGTTCAATACTTCAATGCGTTGCGCCTTCAGTTCCGGACTTGCAACACCAATTTCTGATGCAATAGATTCATTTACAGGATATAACCAAACATTCTGCTCTCCGATTAATGAAACTAAATCTTCATATACTTTTTGCGCTTGGTATAAATTATGTGTTATAACAAGCTGTGACTGCTGTGTTTTTTTATATAAGCTAGCCATTAATAATGAACGAGAAGACGTTGCCATACCCGAGATAAGCTGTTCTTTTAATCCTTCTTGTATCCCATCTATAATTGATCCTATTTCTTTATTTTCGTAAAACTGCTCTAGTAAACCTATCATTTTTCAAAACTCCTCTCAACATAAAGAGCAAGCTACTATATTTTATGCAAATATTTTGGAAAAAGAAAACAGAAAAATGCTTTGGACAAGCCAAAGCGAAAACATTGCATCCCATCCTCTATAAGCAATAAGCCTTCCATCTCCATATTTAGAAAAAAGGAGGATAGAAGTTTACTCTAATCGTTCAACTAACTATCAGTGGGAAAAACATGCTCTGATAGAAACTTCATTTTTATCCCGCTATTCACAGGCAGCGAGATCCCCACTGATGGAAGTTTCACTTTATTGTAAGAACAATTCATATTCATAGTACTCAGGATAGGATGCGAGCGTTTTTTGACACGATTCACAAATTGTTTTTATATATATATTTCCGTTTTCATCAAAATGAATCATTTCTAATCGCTCTTGCTCTGTTAGTTGACCCAATACAAAGCCATATACCTTTTCCGCTGTAATACTACCTATCTTACATCCACAATGCCTGCAGTGATAATGTCCGTCCATAAATTCCTCCTAGCCGTACAATTATTACTATTATGGATATAAGTATAAGAAAATATTCCATTTCCAAAACGTTAATTATTAAAAGTATTCATAACTTGTAAAAATGGAGTTTTCAGCCATTCTTCACATGCATCTGCACTTTTTTCAATTGCTTGCTCTACCTCTGGCATCTCATCTACTGTAAAACGGCCTAACACATAATCGACTACCTTCATCCCATTTTTAGGACGATCGATTCCCATACGAATACGTTGAAATTCCTGTGTTCCTAAATGTGCAATCGTTGATTTTACACCATTATGTCCACCGGCGCTACCTTTCATACGAAGACGTAATTTCCCAACTGGAATATCTAAATCATCGTACATCACTACAAAATCTTCAATATCAATTTTATAGTAATCCATAAGTGGACGAATACTTTCTCCAGATAAATTCATATATGTAAGGGGCTTTAATAAAATAACTTTCTCTCCATTTACAAAACCCGCACCAAATAATCCTTTAAATTTCTGTTCATTTAACGGGATATTCCAGCGTTTAGACAATTCATCGATAGCCATGAACCCAATGTTATGCCTTGTTAATTCATATTCTCTCCCTGGGTTACCAAGTCCTACTATTAATTTCATTGTAACACCACTTTCTTTTTTCGATACGAAAAGACGTAACCAAAATTGGTTACGTCTCATTCTATCCAATTAATTAAATAGTACACTTACAGATTCTTCTTCGTAAACACGAATAATCGCTTCTCCAATTAATGGAGCAACAGAAAGTTCTTGTACTTTATCAATTTTCTTCTCTTCTGGTAACACGATAGAGTTTGTTACAACTAACTCTTTAATGTTTGAATTTTGAATACGTTCAATTGCTGGACCAGATAAAACTGGGTGTGTACAGCAAGCATATACTTCAGAAGCACCGTTCTCTACAAGAGCATTTGCTGCTAATGTAATTGTACCAGCTGTATCAATGATGTCATCAATTAAAATTGCTGTTTTACCTTCGATATTACCTACGATATTCATTACTTCTGCTACGTTTGGACGCGGACGGCGTTTATCGATAATAGCGATTGGTGCTTTTAAACGATCTGCCATTTTTCTCGCGCGTGTTACACCGCCGTGGTCAGGAGATACAATTACGATATCCTTAAGGCCTTTCTTCTCAAAGTAATCAGAAAGAATAGGTACACCCATTAAATGGTCGATTGGAATATCAAAGAATCCTTGAATTTGTGGAGCATGTAAGTCTAGAGTGATTACACGAGTAGCACCCGCTGTTTCAAGTAAGTTTGCAACAAGTTTCGCTGTAATTGGCTCACGAGAACGCGCTTTACGATCTTGACGTGCATAGCCATAGTAAGGAATAACAATGTTAATTGTTTTCGCAGATGCACGTTTTAATGCATCAATCATAATAAGCAATTCCATAATATGCTCGTTTACTGGGAAACTTGTAGATTGGATGATAAATACATCGCAACCACGAATACTTTCTTCAATGTTAATTTGAATTTCTCCATCACTAAAACGCGCAACAGAACATTTTCCTAATTCTACTCCAATGTGCTTTGCAATTTGCTCAGCGAGCGCCTTGTTAGAGTTTAACGAAAACACTTTCAAATTAGAATTTAGATATTGATTCGACATCTAGATTAACCCTCCGCATTATGAATTTTTCTTGTTCAGCAATTGATCAACATAGTCTTCTTTGTTTGTTTGACGTGTACGTGCAATTGATAATGCTTTTGCTGGTACATCTTCTGTAATTGTAGAACCCGCCGCAACATAAGCACCATCTCCAACTGTTACAGGAGCAACAAGGTTTGAATTACAACCAATAAATACACCGTCTCCAATCACAGTTTTAAATTTATTCTTGCCATCGTAGTTTACCGTAATAGAACCACAACCAAGATTTACACCTTCTCCAACTTGTGCATCCCCAATATAACTTAAATGAGAAGCTTTACTTCCGTTTCCGAAAACGGTCTTTTTAATTTCTACGAAGTTTCCAACGCGTACTTCATTACCAATAACAGATTGCGGGCGGATATGAGCGAACGGCCCAATCGCAACATCAATACCAATCTTACTATCATGAACCGTAGATTGGCGAATTGTTGTATTATCTCCCACTTCACTATCACGGATTACTGTATGCGGTCCAACTTCACAATTTGATCCGATAACAGTATAACCTTCAATAATTGTTCCCGGATAAATAACCGTATCATTACCGATTTTTGCATCGACAGAAATATACGTGTTGTTCGGATCAATAATTGTAACACCATTCACCATGTGTTTACGGTTAATACGTTTTTTCATAATGTCTTCCGCTTGCGATAGAGCGACTCTGTCGTTAACTCCTAACGTTTCATCAAAATGCTCCGTTTGATAGGCAGATACAATATGGCCTTCATTTTTCAAAATCTCAATTACATCTGGAAGGTAATATTCCCCTTGCACATTTTCATTAGAAACTTTAGAAAGAGAAGCAAATAGCGCTTTATTATCAAAACAATACGTACCTGTATTGATTTCTTTAATAGCTCGCTCTACTTCATTTGCATCTTTATGTTCGACGATTTTTTCAACGTTACCATTTTCATTACGAACAATTCGTCCATAACCAGCAGGTTCCTCAATGTAGGCTGTTAGTACCGTTGCCTTTGCACCTGTTTCTTCATGCTGCTTTAACAGAGCTTCCATTGTTTCCGCTGTAATAAGAGGCGTATCACCACAAATTACTAATGTTGTTCCTTCTTCATTACCCAGTGCATCAGCTGCTTGCATAACGGCGTGTGCTGTTCCTAGCTGCTCTGTTTGCAATGCAAATTCACTTGCACTTCCTAATTGATCTTGTACCTTTTCAGCGCCGTGTCCAACAACCGTAACAAGTTTCTGCACTTCTAGCTGAGAGACTTGATCAACTACATGCTGTACCATCGGTTTCCCACATACAGGATGAAGCACTTTGTATAGACTTGACTTCATACGCGTACCTTTTCCTGCAGCAAGAATCACTGCAAATCTTTTTGACATATAGACCCTCCATCGCAACCTATTTATCCATTAAAAATATTATCTTAAATAACTATACATTTCAAGAAACACTGCATAACTATTAAATTTTACCATAACTTTTATGTAATGTTTTATTATTTAGTATCTTTTTTTATGAAATAAGCTATACTATTTCTTTTTAAGGGGAGATTGAGGAAAAAAGTATATAAAGTGAAACTTCCATCAGTGGGGGTTTTATTGCCCGTTAATGCGGGATAAACAAAAACAAACTCCTGTAAGTGCTTACAGGAGTTTGTCAAAATTATAGAGCTCTTATTATAGAGCTCTCCTTATTCGAATTTTACGAAGCTCCAGCTTCTTCAAACTCAACTTCTTCTAACTCGCCTAAACGATGATACTCAGTTAAAACCGCATCTTGAATCTTAGAACGAGTATTAGAATTAATTGGATGAGCAATATCACGGAACTCTCCATCTGGAGTACGTTTACTTGGCATTGCTACAAATAACCCATTATTGCCATCAATTACACGAATATCATGAACAACAAACTCATGGTCTAGTGTAATAGAAGCAATCGCTCTCATGCGGCCTTCTGTGTTTACGCGGCGTAATCTTACGTCAGTCACTTCCATCTTGTGTTCACCACCCTTTTTCTAAATAAGCGATATATTATAAATTCCACAAATTTTCTATTTCTCCTTCAATTTTTTAAAAATTTTTAAGATAAAAATTTTTAATTTAATTGAATATGAAAATAAATAGACTTTATCGCTTATAAATTCTTATTTCACAAGGGCAATGACTTCAATTTCAACCGATACATCTTTCGGTAATTTTGCTACCTGTACACAAGAACGTGCTGGTTTATGTACAGAAAAATATGTACCATATACTTCATTTACCGCATCAAAGTCATTCATATCTTTTAAAAATACAGTTGTTTTTACAACTGTTTCAAATGATGCTCCAGCTTCTGTTAATACTGCCTGTAAATTTCGAAACACTTGCTCTGTTTGTTCTTTCACATCCCCAGTCACAAGTTCACCAGTTACCGTTAAAGGAATTTGTCCAGAACTATAAAACATATTATTTACAATAATACCTTGTGAATATGGACCGATCGCTTGCGGTGCTTCATTTGTTTGAACTACTTTCATCCTTTTTCACCCTTTTATATTTTTTTCCCACTTTCGCAAACTAATCCCAACAGGGAAACTGTAGTTTTAGCAGGCGGTAACCCCCCTAAAAATCGGGAGCCTATCGTCTGCTAAAACATATCTATTGAAATGCATCAGGAATACCCAAAACAAAAAAATTAGGTGGGGGCTTATTATCAATAAAGAAAAACTATCTTCACTTTATAAAAAAAGATAAAGCAGTTGCTTTATCTTTTCCCTACTCTAGCGCATAGCATCTTTTTTAAACCACTCTATTAAGAAGATTATTTATCCTGCTACTTGCCAACCGATTGGTAAGAGTTTTTCGTCAGTGAGGGCTAAAAACCCTCTACTAATAAAAGTTTCACTTTACCTCACTCAGTATCTACAATCATATCAGCAAACGGACTCAAAGAGTAATTTCCTTTTTCCACTTGAATCGTCTTTTCTTTCACATCTACTTCAGACAAGCGAATTAATGAAACAAAGTTATCAACAAGTCTTTCCTCAATATCACTTGATTCCACTAACACACCAATACCTACTACATTTGCATTAAACTCCTCAAGCATACTCATCATACCTTGTACAGTTCCGCCAGCTTTCATAAAATCATCGATAATTAATACATTCGCGCCTTCCGGAAGACTACGCTTTGCTAAGGTCATTGTTTGTATACGCTTAGAAGAACCTGATACATAATTAATACTTACCGTTGGGCCCTCTGTTACCTTATTATCTTTTCTAGCAATCACAACTGGGACATCTAAGTAATTGGCTACTGCATATGCTAAAGGAATCCCTTTCGTTGCAACTGTCATAACAGCGTCAATTGACTGTCTCGCAAATACAGAAGCAAAGAGTCTCCCTGCACCATTAATGTAGCGTGGATTACTTAAAAGATCCGTCATATATAAATAGCCGCCCGGAAGAATGCGATCAGGATTCTCAAATAATTTACAAAGCTCATTAATAATTTGCGTTGCTTCCTCCTGACTTATATATGGGATATATTTCACTCCTCCTGCTGCACCTGGTACCGTTTGTAATGTGCCGACTCCTTGTTGTTCAAACGTTTGTTTAATAATGACTAAGTCTTCACTAATAGAAGATTTAGCAGATTGATACCGTTCAGCAAAAAAAGTGAGAGAAACTAACTGACGAGGATTTTGAAGCAAATAATAAGTCATATCGACCAACCTTGTACTTCGTCTAATTTTCACGCTCTCACCTCAAATTACGAATATTTTAAACAAATCATAACTTATTATACGTCTTTATTCAAGAGTTTCTCGCTCTCCTAATAAACGTACTGCATATACTTGATCACAAAATCCTTTTAATCCGTTATAAATACGATGCATGCGTGAATCATGACGAACTAGACCAAAAACTGTTGGTCCACTACCACTCATTAAGACCGCATCTGCACCGAAACGTTTCATCTGTGCTTTAATATGTGCAACCTCAGGATGCATTGAAAATGTTACATCTTCTAATACATTACCAACTGTATGACAAATCCCTTCATAGTCACCATTTTGAATCACTTCCACCATACGATCTACATCTGGGTGTGTTACACGATCTAATCGTAAATTTCCATATACGTCCGCTGTTGATACACCAATATGCGGCTTTGCTAAAATAACCCAGAAAGAAGGCGGTGTCTTAATATGTTCAATCTTCTCTCCACGGCCTGTTGCAATCGCAGTTCCACCATATACACAAAATGATACATCTGATCCAATTTTGGCACCTAATTCTGCAAGTTCATCAATTGTAAGTCCAAGATTCCATAGTTGATTCAAACCCCGTAACGCTGCAGCCGCATCACTGCTCCCACCTGCCAGTCCCGCTGCAACTGGAATTGTTTTTTCAATCGCAATAGATACTCCTCTTTTTACTTGGAATCGTTCCTTTAACAGCTTCGCCGCTTGATAAGCTAAATTTCTTTGGTCGTCCGGGACATAGCGATTATGAGACACGATTTCAATCCGGTCTTCAGATAAATCCGTTAGTTCTAACCGATCCGCTAAATCAATTGTTGTCATAATCATTTTAACTTCATGATAACCGTCTGGCCTTTTTCCTAGTACATCTAACGACAAATTAATTTTTGCTGGTGCTTTAACTAGTAGCTTCAATCTATTCACCTACTCTATGTACTCAATCTTTTATCGTTTATTTTACCATAAATTTATAGTAGAACGATGACACTTCCCTAATTATAACGAAAAGCATCAAGAATGAAACCACTTATACCACTTTTTCGCGTGCAAAAAGCCGAGGAGCATCTCCTCGGCCACCGTAGCATAGAAGTATCTTACCGTTACTGGTTTTGTTTCATCAATTGCTGCTCTGCAATTTCAATTGCACGCTTAACCATGTTACCAGCATCTTTCGCACGAATTCCGCCCCATCCTTCTTTTTGCACGACATCATAAAATCCAAGCTCTTTTGCAAGCTCTTCTTTAAATTGATTTGACATGACTCCTCTTCGTCTACTCAACGCAAGCCCCCCTTTATAGCTACGGTACATTTAGTATGTGACACTACCACTTTCTTCAATTCCGGAAAATATATGTAATCAAACAAAGACTATTCTTAAACAGACTGTTCCCCTAACATGATTTCATTATCTTGCGCATCATAAAACGTAAGCTCAACCGTTTCTGTTAATACGTCTGCATAACTATAAGAAACACGCTGAAATGTATCTTCTTGTTGATCAAGTTGAACTACAAAAACAGAACGGTATGTTTCTGCTAGCACCCCAGATCGTTCTATCGTTTTTCTTCGTCCACTATTCGCTTTTAGCATAAGCCTCTGACCAAGATGATGGTCCAATGCACTTTTAATTTCGTCTAAACGTTTTGACATATCGTGCTACACCTCGCTGTAATTGGGATGGAAAGTATAAAAATATAAATCATATATGTATAGTCTGTACTTTCTTATACTTTTTTATCCAAATTCCCAAAAGCAAGCATATGAAAAGCAAGGCAAATGCTTACCTTGCTCACTCGTCGTAGTATTGAAAAGGCAATCCTGTTCGCAAAATCCCTTTCGTTTCAATTCCGCCTAGCCCCTTCTCACCAGTTACTGTATTACGCACTACATCCCAAGTATTGACCCGTTCCATAAAAGAAGTAAAGCTCACTTTTGCTACAACATATACCGGATCTAATGCATGAATATTAATACGAGCCGGAGAACTTGCAAAATTGGCTCCAGCTCGAATAAGAGCTTCAAAATGCGATTGACACGCCCCAGCAAAAATAACAAGTTGATCTAATGAGGGGTACTTCTTTCGTACTGTACGTACAGCCTGTACAAAGTGCTTAGAATGACGGTAAGCTCCTAAATCTCCCATTGCCCCTTTTGACTTTGTATAGGCATCATGCCCAGTAATCACTAAAATATCAGGACGAACATGTTCAATTAAATCTAGAACCTTCTCGTGCATCTCTGTTTCTTTACAATGAATACCCTGTACTGGCACACCGATTTTCGTATATAAATCTAAACATTTTCTTAAATATAAAGGATCTCCATCAAGGTGAAGCACTTTTCCTGGCATTTGAAAGTAATTTACTTCATTTGCATAACCGCCTGTTGATTGATATTCATTACGCTGTTTCATTAATACGTAATCTTGTTGAAATAAACGATATGTCTTTTCCAATGTTTCTCGTTCCTGCTTTACCTTTTTCTTATAATCCCGTTGATCGACAAGAACTAAATCTTCTATTGGTGCATCTGCTACGAGCCGAAATTCTTCCCCAAACAAAATTGCTATCGTATCTTTTATTTCTGTTACTCGAAAAAGAAGATCGCGCTGATAAGACTTTCTCTCCACTAAATCTCCAACGTGTACAGCCATTCTTCTACCTCCAAACTCATAGGGACATATAACTCACTACGTTCTGTTCTAACCTATGAACTTATGGAAAAAAGGGTGACAAAAAAGGCAGCTCAGAACGAGCTACCTTTTACATTTTATGTGAAAATAAAGCGTTACTTAGCTTTGCAAACTCTTCAATTGATAATGTTTCTCCTCTTCGTTTCGGATCAATTTCAACTTCCGCTAATATACGCTCAAGTAATATTTTATCCTTTGGAAAACCATTTAAGTTATTAGATAAGTTATTCATTAATGTTTTACGTCGCTGTGCAAAGCTAGCTCTAACCACTTCAAAGAAGAACGCTTCATCTTTTACCTCTACAAGTGGCTTTGGACGTCTTAATAAACGAATAACTGCTGAATCTACATTTGGCTGTGGTACAAATACTGTACGCGGAACCGTCATCACTGTTTCAGGTTCTGTATAATATTGAATGGCAATTGATAATGAACCATACTCTTTTGTTCCTGGACGAGCTGCTAAACGATCTGCTACTTCCTTTTGCATCATGACCACAAAACCACGCACTGGTAATTGTTCTTCTAATAACTTAAATAAAATTGGCGTTGTCACATAATATGGTAAGTTTGCTACCACCATTACATCTTGCCCTTCGGTAAACTGCTCTTGAAATACTCCATTTACATCGGCTTTTAAAATATCCTTATTAATTACCGTCACGTGATTATAAGGAGCTAATGTCTCTTCCAAAATAGGTAAAAGACGTTGATCAATTTCAAACGCTACAACTTTCTTAGCGCGTTTTGCCAATTGCTCTGTTAACGCTCCAATACCAGGCCCAATCTCAATTGCTCCACTCTCAGGTCCAATTTCCGCGTAATCCACAATACGATTTAACACATTTGTATCAATTAAAAAGTTTTGTCCTAAACTCTTTTTAAATGAAAATCCATACTTTTCAACAATATCTTTCGTACGATTTGGTGTTGCGATATCTTTCATTTCTTTTCCTCCTGTAATACTTGTCCATACGCTTTTGCAAAATCCTGTTTTGAAATCTGGAACATTTGCAAACGTTTATGTAACTGTTTTGCATTTGTATAACCGATCTTTAATAGCTTACCCATTCGTTCTCTACGACTTTTTGCTTTTTCTCCGCCAACGAGTCCGGCTTCTACTAAGTCAATCCAATCTATTTCGCTCGTGTACGCTTCCATCTCCCCGTGTAGATTCTCTAATGCGCGTTGAATAGATTCATTAGAAGCATGCTCAATTCCTACACCTTTCTTCCGCTTCGCTAACGCTTCTTCTTTCGGTAAGAAAGCGTGTTTACAACCTGGCACTTTCTCAGAAATAATTTTACGAATACGCTCTCCTGGATAATCAGGATCTGTAAAAATAATCACACCTCGCGTTTGCTGCGCCAATTTCACCTGTTCAATAACATGATCTCCAATTGCTGAACCGTTCGTTTCAATTGTATCCGCATCTACTGCACGCTTAATGGCAACCGTATCATCCTTACCTTCTACAACAATGATTTCTTTAATCTTCATAACTGCCTCCACACTCATTTCACATCTCTAATTAGTAAAACAAAAAAACGCCTACTTTTCCATTATTATTTTCCTATTAACACAATTTAAAAAGCAGAGGAGAAAAAATCCCTCTGCTTACAATATTATTGTAACACTTTAATTTTCACCTGTTTTCTTCCCCAAGAGGATGCTTCTGATTCCGTTGGCATAAGAACATCGATACGATTTCCTTTAATCGCTCCACCCGTATCGCCAGCAACTGCATATCCGTATCCTTCTACCCATACCCTTGTTCCGAGCGGAATAATGCTCGGGTCTACTGCAATTAATTTCATATTGGGATTTGCCTTATAATTATAGCCTCCTGCACTTACACCTTCGCAGCCCCCACAGTACGGAGAATATGCCGTTGCTTGTACATAAAATTCTCCGACAGCTACACCTTCTTCATCACCTGAAATATGCTCCTCTTCGTTTTTTGTACCGACAGCTACAATGCGATTTTTCACTTCTTGCACCACTTCTTCTTTCTGCAAGTTTCTTGAGACTTCATTTCCATCCTCTTTTACAACTTCAAATATTTTCTTCTTTTTTCCTTCTATTCCTTCTTGAATTACTTTTTCAGTTCCCTTCAAGAGTGATGAATCTTCTTGTCTAACTTCTATAAAAGGAATTGGCTCTTCCACTGCATCGCTGACTTTTTCTACTCGAATCACTTTGACCTTCATATTTTGTTGCATCACTTCCTGCAAAGCAGGTTCTATTTTATCCATTTCACTTAGTGACACTTGCCGTTCTTTCAAAAAGTCAGCGACAGTAGTCGAAGTTGACCATACTTGCTGTTCTTGACCGCCAACATGTAATGTAACTGGGAACGCTTTTTGAACCATGACCTTTTGATTATTTTCTAAATATGTATGTAAACTAGGATATACTTTGTCATGTTCACTAATTTCAATATGTTCTTCTGCTAATAAATCTTTTACTGTCTTTGCTGTTGATTGTACTTGTTTCTCTTTTCCATCCACCATAATCATAAATGGCTTCGCTTTTTCTACAACTACCTTCATTTCATCCTTAATTTTTGTAGAAAGTGCTGGATATATATGATCTTTTTCTGTTACTTGAATCTTTTCTTCCTGTAAAAATTCACTTACAGTATTAGCATGCGTATAAATTTCTTGTTTCTTTCCATCTACTTCAACAACGATTTTATCCGTTGTCCCCGCATAAGCTACGGTCCCAACAGACCCTGAAATGATTAATGCACTCGTAACTCTTACTGCTAATTTTTTGCTTGCCTCTAACCTGGATAATAAGTTTCTTGCATTTACAATCACAATAAAATGCCCCCTTTTCCCTGTTTAGATCAACACTACTAAATCCCATGCTCCTACTATTTCTAGTAGTATTACTCATCTGAAGATAAAGTGAAACTTCCATCAGTAGTCTCCCGCTGATGGTTAGTTGAACCAATCGGGCTCTTAAGGGCCGTTAACTCCTACATCTCTTCTTTGTTTTCTCAAAGTCTTGAGGTGGGGGGCCTACTGCCTGCTAGAGCGCGATAAACATAGGTGAAGGAAGAAAGGAAAAGTAAGAGGAGAAATTCCTCCTCTACTTCTCATTATTGAATGCCGAATAGCCTTTTTGCATTTTCTGTTGTTTTTACCGCTACTTCTTCATAAGATAATCCTTTTAATTTTGCAATTTCCTCTGCAACAAGCTTTACGTAGCTCGGTTCATTTCGTTTTCCACGAAACGGATGAGGAGTTAAATACGGACAATCTGTTTCAATTAAAAGTTGTTCCATTGAAATTTCCATCGCAACTTCTTTTGGTTTCTTTGCATTTTTAAAAGTTACTGGCCCACCTAATGAAATAAGGAAATTCATGTCAATACACTGTTTTGCGACTTCAACACTACCACTAAAACAATGCATAATTCCTCCTACTTCAGATGCGTTTTCTTCTTTTAAAATATCTACGATGTCTTGCGTTGCCTCGCGATTATGTATGATGATTGGTAATTTCACCTTTCTCGCTAGCCTAATCTGTTTACGAAATACTTCCTTTTGCACATCTTCCGGAGATTTGTCCCAATGATAATCTAAGCCCATTTCACCAAGTGCAACAACTTTTGGATGTTTTGCTAACTCTTCTAACCATTTTAGATGCTCTTCTGTCATATCAATTGCATCAACAGGATGCCAACCAACAGCTGCATAAATAAAGTCATATGTTTCTGCTAATTCGATTGCCTTTTTGATTGTTACTTCATCAAAGCCAACTACAACTGTATAAGAAACACCCGCTTCTTTCATTCTTGCAATTACTTCCTGTAAATCTGCTTCAAATTGCTCTGCATTTAAATGTGAATGTGTATCAAACAACATAACAATAACTCCTTTTATTTGAAATAAATTCTATCATAGGTAAAAATTACTTTCCTAACAACGTAATAACAACCATATTACAATTTTGATACAAAAAAGGAAATTTTAGAAAGATTTTCGACAAGAAAAAAGATGTTTCACGAATGTTACACGTGAAACATCTCTCATTTTGTCGTTATTACTTAATTTTTGTACCATTTGGTAAGTTTTGGTCGACTGTTGCTAACGATAATTTTCCGTTTTCTTCGCCTGCCAAAATCATACCTTGTGATAATTCACCACGTAGTTTTACCGGTTTTAAGTTTGTAACACAAATAACCTTTTTCCCTTTTAATTCTTCTGGAGAATAAAATTTAGCAATTCCAGATACAACTTGTCGTTTTTCTGTTCCTAAATCAAGTTGTATCTTTAACAGCTTGTCTGCTTTTTTTACAGGCTCTGCGTCTAACACTTCTGCTACGCGTAAATCTACTTTAAAGAAATCGTCAATTGTAATTTCTTCTACCTCTGGCTCCGCTTCTTTCTTTTCTTCTACTTTTGGAGCAGAACCTTTCATTCGTTCTTTAATATATTCCACTTCTACTTCTACTTCTAAACGCGGGAATACAGGCTGCCCTTTTGTAACTTTTGTACCAGTTGGAATGCAACCAATTGTAGAAAGACTATTCCAAGTTTTATATTCTTCCTCTGTAATCCCAATTTGTTCAAAGATTTTTCCTGGTGTTTCCGTTAAGAATGGCATTAACATAATCGCTGTTTGACGAAGTGCTTCTGCAAGATGCGCCATAACAGAAGCGAGCTTCTCACGATCACTTTCATTTTTTGCTAATACCCACGGTTGTGTTTCATCTATATATTTATTTGTACGACTAACAAATTGCCAGATTGTGCTTAGTGCCACTGAAAACTCCATGTTTTCCATTGAAGATTCTACTTTTTTCAATGTATCTTTTGCAAATGTTACTAAGGCTTCATCAAATTCTGTTACATTTGCTTTATAAGCTGGAATTTCTCCGCCAAAATATTTATCAATCATTGCTACTGTACGATTTAATAGATTTCCTAAATCATTCGCAAGATCGAAGTTAATACGCTCAACAAATCCTTCTGGTGTAAATACGCCATCTGATCCAAATGGTACTTCACGAAGTAAGTAGTAACGAAGTGCATCTAAGCCATAACGATTAATTAATGTGACAGGATCTACTACATTTCCTTTTGATTTACTCATTTTTCCGTCTTTCATTAAAATCCAACCATGTGCAAACACTTTTTTCGGAAGTGGTAAATCCAGAGCCATTAAAATAATTGGCCAATAAATTGTATGGAAACGAACAATTTCTTTTCCTACTAAATGAACATCTGCTGGCCAATATTTTTTATACTTTTCTTCATTCGCTGTTCCGTAACCTAATGCCGTAATATAGTTAGATAATGCATCTACCCATACGTAAATAACATGTTTCGGATTACCCGGTACACGGACACCCCAGTCAAAAGAAGTACGAGAAACAGCTAAATCTTCTAATCCTGGTTTAATAAAATTATTAATCATTTCATTTTTGCGTGATTCTGGTTGGATGAAGTGTGGATTATCTTCATAGAATTTTAATAGTCGATCTACATATTTTCCCATTCTAAAGAAATATGATTCTTCGCGAACAAGTTCTACTGGGTGACCACTATCTGGGCTCTTTCCACCAATTACTTTTCCATTTTCCATCACTGGGTCAACAAGTTGATGCTCTGTATAGAATGTTTCATCTTGTACAGAATACCAGCCTTCATATTCATCAAGATAAATATCACCTTGATCAACAAGTTGCTTAAAGATTTTTTCTACAACCTCTTTATGACGATCTTCTGTTGTACGGATAAAATCATCATAAGAAATATCCATTTTACTCCACAATTCTTTAATTCCTGCCACAATGTTATCAACATACGCTTGTGGTGTAACATTTAATTCTTCTGCTTTCTTTTGAATCTTTTGTCCATGTTCATCAGTGCCCGTTAAATAGTAGACATCATATCCTTGCATACGTTTATAGCGTGCCATCGCATCTCCCGCCACTGTCGTATAAGCATGTCCAATGTGAAGTTTTCCACTTGGATAATAAATCGGAGTTGTAATGTAAAAGGTCTTATTTTCCTCTGTCATTGTTTTGAACCTCCCAAATGACCTCATATGTATTTATAAACAGTATATCAAAAACTTATGTATAAAGACGAGTGAATGCTCTATATCTTTATCATCTATTACTCATATTAAGAAAAAATATACATTTTAATACTTCATAATTATCAAGAAAATTAAGATAATAGAGCAAATCTCTCTATACATCTATTATTTTTTAGTATATATAATAAGTAGATGCGAAAATCTACAAAACTTTTATAAATTTTATAATTAAAGAATTGACGGAAATGTCAATGATTGGTATCATATGTGCATAGGGTATTTTGTCGAAAAATGACGAATTCAAATAGATGTACAAACTTGCAAAATATGAGGAGGAGAAACAAATATGAAATCTACTGGTATCGTTCGTAAAGTTGATGAATTAGGCCGCGTTGTAATTCCAATTGAATTACGCCGCACACTTGGTATTGCAGAAAAGGATGCTCTTGAAATCTACGTTGATGACGAGAAAATTATCTTAAAAAAATATAAGCCGAACATGACTTGCCAAGTCACTGGTGAAGTTTCTGATAGTAACCTTTCATTAGCTGAAGGTAAAATCATTTTAAGCCCAGAAGGTGCAGAGCAAATCTTAAAAGAATTACAACAATTTATCGCAGCAGCAAAATAAAGCTTCTCTAATAGAGAAGCTTTATTTTTTAAACATGGTATGCTTGATATACATCTCGTTTCGACATATTCCGATCTTTTGCAACTATTTTAATTGCTTCTTTAGAGGAAAGACCTTTCTCCTCTATGTAGTATTCGACATGTTCCTCAACAGTTAATGTTTCCCACCACGCTTCTTCATCTATTTCCTCTTCCGTAGAACCCTCTACTAAAACACAAAATTCTCCGCGCACTTCATTTTCTTTTGCCCAATGAATGACTTCCTCTAAGGAACCACGAATAAACTCTTCAAATTTCTTCGTAAGCTCACGACATAATACAACATTTCTATTCCCTAACACATCTTTCATAGAAATTAAAGTTTCTCCTAATCGATGCGGTGCTTCATAAAACATCATTGTATTTGGAATATAACGCAACTTCTCTAATTCTGCTTTACGCTCTTTTTTATGCCGCTGTAAAAATCCATAGAAATAAAAGTGCTTTGTTTCTAATCCAGATGCAATTAATGCCGTAAGCGCAGCATTTGGACCAGGAAGGGGCACAACTGAATACCGCTGTGCTACGGCCTGAACAACGATGTCATAGCCAGGATCCGAGATACACGGCATACCTGCATCACTGACAAGTGTTACTGTTTTTCCTTGTTCTAACATATCTAAAATTTTTCGACCGCTCGCTTCTTTATTATGTTCATGATAACTCATTACCGGTGTTTCAATTTCAAAATAATTACACAGCTTTTTCGTTTGCCTTGTATCTTCTGCTGCAATAAAGTCTGCTTCTTTTAATATACGAATTGCCCGAAACGTCATATCTTCTAAATTTCCAATTGGAGTTGGAACTAAATATAATGTTCCTCTCTCATTCACCTGAAAGCTTTTTTGCTGCCACATAACAGTCTCCTTTTTGTATATACTCATCTTTTTGTTTCCGTTTCAACTGCTTAAAACGATATTCTGCCTGCATCGCAGGCCTTTTTTCTTCATAAGTTTCAAAGTATTTTAACCTAACAGGACGCCTTGCCCTCGTATAGCGTGCTCCTTTTCCGCTATTATGAGCTTCAATTCGTTTCTCTAAATGGTTTGTATATCCCGCATAGTAGCTCCCATCAGCGCATTCGACAACATAAAAATAATGCTTATTCTGCTCCATATAAAATCGCATTCATTTCTTTCGTATATTCATTATTATCTTCATATACAAAAAGAGGTGGCAAAATTTTTAAATCCGCATTCCCATCTTTAATACCTTCAATTAATAATGTATTGGCTTCTTTACCTACTTTTGGATATACAAATTGGAGGCGTTTTGGTTCAATTTTATATTTTCTCATAAGCGTTACAATATCAAGTAAGCGACCCGGGCGATGTACAAAGGCAACTTTTCCTCCTTGTTTAACAAGCTGACTACTAACACGTACAACATCTTCTAGCGTACACATAATTTCGTGACGAGCAATCGCTAAGTGCTCATTTAAATTCTGTTCAGATGGTTTTGGTGTTTGAAAGTATGGTGGATTACATGTAACAACATCAAACTGATGTCGCCCTATTTGCTCCGGCATATGCTTTAAATCACCATGAATAAGCTGTATTCTCTCTTCTAAATCATTATATTGAACACTTCTTACACCCATGTTGTAAATACGCTCTTGTATTTCAACCCCCGTAATCTTTCCTTTCGTACGGGAACTTAATAAAAGAGGAATCACTGCATTTCCTGTACACAAATCTAATATATTCCCTTTCTGAATTGGCACCCACGCAAAATTCGCCAGCAACACCGCATCTAATGAAAAATTAAATACTGATGGACTTTGAATAATTTTCATATCTTTTGATAGTAAATAATCTAAACGTTCATCTCCATACAACTGCATATCTTTCTTTCCTTCCTTATCATTCAAGCTTATTTTAACAGACGTTAAGACAATCTGTGCTATATGTTCATAACAGTCTAGCCTGCTTTACTTATATTTTGGTTATATGTACAAAAAATTACCTTTCCAATTTATTGGAAAGGTAATTTTATTTTTTATTTAAAAATGATAAACAGAATAAACAATCCCCTTCTTTACGTACACTTCCATAATGCAAATTACAAATATGAAAACCCTCTTGATACAGGCGTGCCAAATTATCATATCCTTCACCGATATCAATTTTAGGCTTTATCTCTTTTCGTTTATTCGAATTTTGTTTCTGCTTATTCTGAACTTCTTCAAAACGATTTCGCAAATTTTCATTTTCCATTTTAATATGTTGGTTTTCCTCAAGTAGCTCTGCGAGATGCTGCTTCAACTCTCCCAACTGTTTATAGAGATATCCAATTTGCTCTTCCATACTAGAAACCGCTGCAAAAATATCTTTTTTCTCCACAAGCACCCACCTCATTAATCTGTGGTTTGACTCGAAACGACCCCTTTATTTATTAATTCATCTAACGTATATTCCACTATCCGTTCCTTGTCTACTAATTCCACTTGAATTAATCTTTCTAAAATATTTAATCCGATTACACGCCCAAGACCATGCGGTGTTTGTATCTTTTCATCTAAATCTGGAAGCTGCTCTTTTGCTGCTTCATATTCGTCATTTTCATATTTTAAACAACACATCAGTCGACCACATAAACCAGAGATTTTCGCAGGATTTAACGATAAATTTTGATCTTTTGCCATTTTAATGGATACAGGTTCAAAATCCCCTAAAAAAGTAGAACAGCATAGCATACGGCCACATGGACCAATACCGCCAAGCATTTTTGCTTCATCACGAACACCAATCTGTCTTAACTCGATTCTTGTCCGAAAAATAGCCGCTAAATCTTTTACAAGCTCACGAAAATCAATACGACCGTCCGCTGTAAAATAAAAAATAATCTTATTGCGATCAAATGTATATTCCACGTCAACGAGTTTCATATCAAGATCATGCTCGATTACTTTTTGCTGACAAACTTGATATGCTTCTTTTGCTGCACGTTTATTTTCCTCAACGATTGTACGATCATTTTCATCTGCAATACGAATGACCTTCTTTAATGGGAGTACAACATCATTTTCATCGACTTGTTTCTTCGTAATAACAACTTTCCCATATTCAATTCCCCGTACTGTTTCCACGATCGCAAATTCATTTTCTGAGATATCAAATTGATTTGGATCAAAGTAATACACTTTTCCGGCCTTCTTAAAACGAACACCTACTACATCATACAAACGGTCATCCCTCCTGCAACCGCAACACTAACTGCTCAAACACAAGCTGCGCATTTACATTAGCGTTGATTCTATTTTTTGCTTCTAATATATTGAAAAGAGCCGATACAATGCGCTTTTGAGAATAGGAAAAAGATTGGAATAACCCTTTTTGGTCTTGAAAAACGAGACGATCTTCTTCTCCCAATTGAACATATAATAAATCCTTATAAATAAGGAGCAACATATCTAATCCTAACTGTAATTGTTCTTTCTCTCCAAAATGCTTCACCCACTTCTCCTGTACAAAAAAAAGAGACGTAGTATCTTTCTCTAGGGCTTCACATAATTTTATCACTAAAGTTCGTGCTTGTGCAAACCATTCATCACCGCAAAACGATAATGCTTCATCAAAACTATTTGTAAGTTCAGCTACAAGATTCCCTAAAGAAAAACTTACTTCTTCCCCTTGTAATTGGCTTACAAGGGCATCTTTTGAAAGAGGTCGAAATGTAACAATTTGACATCTTGATAAAATGGTACTTAAAATTTTATGACTTTGTTCAGTTAACAAAATAGCTGTTGTGTCACTGCTCGGTTCTTCTAAAAATTTAAGCAATGTATTCGCAGCATTTGTCGTCATCTTATCTGCATGCTCAATAATATATATTTTTTTAGTTGCTTCTAAACCGGTTTTAGAAAATTCTTCTTGTAATTCATGGATTTGCTGCTTCTTAATTGATAACCCATCTGGTGTAACGGTATATACGTTTGGGTGGTTGCCCGAATGAATACGCCGGCAATTCGTACATGTATGACAAGGCTCTACTCCATTTCGATGTAAACAAAGAAAGCTTTTCGCCATTTGCATAGCTGTTTCAAGCTTCCCCGTTCCTTTTGGCCCTTCTAACAAATAAGCGTGGGATATACGCTCTTTTGCAATACTATTCATTAACATTTTTACAACAATGGGTTGTATAAGAGACAGTTGTTCCCACGTCTTCGTCATATTCCATACCTCACTTTTTATACTTTCTTTTATTATAACAATTTTTGTTCAATAAGCTTAGTAACTTCTTCTACAACAGCTTCCATTGGTTGATCTGCATTTACAACGACGATGCGATCTGCAAATCGATCTACTAATTGTAAATATCCTTCATGAACACGTTTATGAAATTCCATACTTTCTAAATCTAAACGATTTACTTCTCTATTATCATCTTTTCTAATACGTGCTAAGCCAACTTCTGGATCAATATCTAAATAAATTGTAATATCTGGCATACAATCTTCTGTCGCAAAACGATTAATTTCAAACACCTTGTCGACACCAAGCCCTCTTGCATATCCTTGATAAGCAAGGGAGCTATCAATAAAACGATCACATATTACAATATAACTATCTTCTAAGGCTGGCATGACTTTCTCTACTAGATGTTGTCTGCGTGCTGCAGCATATAATAATGCTTCTGTACGTGCTTCCATCATTGTATGCTCTTTTTTATGTAAAATGGTACGAATTTCTTCTGAAATTGTAATACCACCTGGTTCGCGTGTTGCCATTACTTTTTGTGCCTTCTTCTCAAAATACGGCAATAATTTTGTAATTAACGTAGATTTCCCTGATCCTTCTGGTCCTTCAATTGTTACAAACAATCCCTTCATCCATAAAACCTTCTTTCTTTATATATCGTATACAGTAATATTTTTTGTGTCTCCTTGAAAGCGTGCACCAGTCTCTTCTAAATCGGAAATTTGATTTATATGCTCTAACGTAATTTCTTCTCCATACATGAGTAACGGAATCCCTGGTGGATACGGTATAATCATATCGGCCGCAATCATGCCTAATGCCTCTCGTAATGGCACAACTTTTTTCTTATATTCCTCCAACTGCTTATATGTAAATGACAAAGAAGATAAATTTTCTTTATAAGGATAACGAATACGCAGCTTACTATCTTCTACATCGTATGAGCATAGTGCAGCTTGTAGCTTATCGATCGCCTTTATATAATCTTCATTTACTTGAAGCGGTAAAATAAGTAAAACATTATATGGATCTGCCATTTCAACATAGATACCGATTTCTTCAAATACACGTTGTAATTCATATCCAGAGAGCTTACAGCATGTTTGCACTGTTACTTTCAATGCATCTTGTATTGGATAGTCTAAAACAGCAAGTTGTGGAATACGATTTAATGCCTCACGAAACTGCTTAGTAAATGCAACAATCTCCTTACAGCCTTCTTCTTTTATCTTTGCTAATGCAAAACGGGCTATATCTAATGAAGCCATTATTGGATAAGACGGACTACTAGATTGCAATATATTTAAATAAGAAGAAACTTTTTCTTCATCAACGAGAGTACTATTTACATGTAAGTATGAGCCCATTGTCATTGCAGGTAATGTTTTATGTGCTGAGTGAACAACGACATCAGCTCCATATGCAAGTGCTGATTTTGGAAAAGGTTCTCCAACACAAAAATGCGCTCCATGTGCCTCATCTACCAAAACAGGGATACGATGTGCATGCGCTAATGCAACACTCTTTTCTAAATCTATACCCATGCCATAATAATTTGGATGCGTTAAAATAAGAGCTTTTGCTTGTGGATATTTTTGAATTGCAGTTTCAATCAATTCATAAGGAATACCCACCGGTACGCCGTATTCTTCATCAATCCATGGCTCTAGAAAGACAGGACGTGCCCCAGTTAATTTAAGACCATTCATAATGGATTTATGAGCATTTCTTTGTACAAGAACCGTATCATGCTCATTACAGCATGCTAACAGCATAGCTAAATTCCCAACGGTTGAACCATTAATTAAAAAATAACTTTTTTGTACTTCATATAACTCTGCTAATAATTGCTGTGCTTCTTCTATACATTCAAATGGACTATGAAGGTCATCAAGTCCAGTAAGCTCTGTTACATCAATAGAAAGTATATCATGAAAATACTCCTGTGCTTCATATGGAAAATTCGTTCCATTTTTATGACCCGGAACATGAAAGGATACTGGCTTCTTACTTGCAAAAATCTTTAATGCTTCATATAAGGGCATTTTTCTTTGATCCATACTCACTCTTCCTTATTATTCATTCTTTCTACATTATACCGAGATTTGTACAAAAAAAATAATAGGCAAATATGCCTATTTTCTAACTCTATACTTGTATCTTACGCAATTGCTGTAAATAAAACATATACTTCGGATCATTTGTACTTGTTTCTATCATTTCTCGCTCACATGATTCACATATGAAACTCGTATACAAATGAATGCCACTATCCTTCTTATGTTCACACACAATACAAACCTCTTCTTTTGTTGTAGCATACCCCATATGTTCGCCTATTTATCGTAGTCTATCTAACCATCATTATATAAAACTAGACAAACGATAATTAAGCCTTCCTCCCCTCTATACGAAATGAAACAATACATTTATAAGCGTTAACACTTTTTAAAAATATATACGTCCTTTTACACTTTTAGTGTATGAATCATTTCTAGGCAAAGTGTCTGTCTAAGAAATAGTTGAATCAGCCTACTATTAAGAAATAGACGGTACCCCATCTATTTCTTAATAGTAAATCCGACTACCTGAGAACAGCGGAGTAAAGTGAAACTTCCATCAGTGGGGGTTTTATTCATCCCCCACCTATCTTCCTCGCTTCTCTTTCAATCTTGAGGTGGGTGGCTTACTGCCCGCGAATAGCGGGATAAAAATAAAAAGACGAGTCCAATGAC
>NZ_NUQE01000098.1 GCF_002582035.1 Bacillus pseudomycoides | reverse complement strand
TTCGAGTGGCCTGTGAAGTATGATATCTATTTCTCCCAGCTTTGTATTGTATAATTTACCGTTATCAGAAAAAGACATCGCATAGCGATGCTGTCTATTTCGTTTGAACCCAAATTGCGGAAATGTCATACTCGTGTAGTCTTTATACTTTTTCTGTTTTGGATATTTTGCATCTTTACGAAAGAAATTATCAAATGCTTTTTTCAGACGTGCAAAAACTTCTTGTAGCGGCTGAGAAGGCATTTCTTTTAGAAAAGGGTACGTATTCTTGTCCAATGTNNTATTTCCGTTCTTTGTCTAGTAAGGCAGAATTGTAGGCTTGACAACAATATTGTAGCCAACGGTCTAACACTTCTTTTTGTGCTTCTGTTGGAAAGATTTCATATTTTTGATTCAACAACATTGTCATCACCTCCCATTGGTTTTGTCCTTGTGTTTCGATATATTGGTTTAGAACTTTTAATAGTGCACCACCTACAGTCAACAAAAAATAACTTTGAGACCAAAAGCATTCTTTACACGAATTCTTTCTGATTTGAGGAAATTCCTTTTTCATTCCTTTGGCTTACGCCAACCAAAATTCATCCCCTCCCTACTCATTGGTCTTCACCCTTCTCATTCCTTGAGGAAGAGGAATTCTTTTGGAGATATGTTTAAAAAAGAGCATTGAAGAAAAAAGTAAGAGTGAACAAAACCAATTGAAATCTTACAGGAATTTCCTCTTAAAAAAATATGAGTGTTAACTAGAAAGGGGCATAAACAAATGCATATAAAAGAAAAAATAGCAAATATCATTCAAAATCAAAAAATAGGTGTACTGGCAACACTACGTGACAACAAACCACATAGTTGCTTTATGATATTTTTTCATGAAGATTTCGTATTGTACGCTGCAACAGATCGTAATTCAAAAAAGATAACAGATATAGAACAAAATCCAAACGTTCATATTTTACTTGGTAAGGAAGGAAAGAACTGGGATGAAGAGTATATTGAGGTAGAAGGAATCGCTTCTATTGAAGAAGACCATACGTTAAAAAACAAATTCTGGACAAACAGCTTGAAACGTTGGTTACTTGGTCCCGAAGATCCAAATTACGTTTTAATAAAAATTAATCCTGAAACAATTTATTACATTGATCGTGTTGGTACAACGCAACCAGAATTTTTACGTCTATAGCAAAAAGAAACGAGATCTCACGAAATATGAGATCTCGTTTTGTCGAAAAGTTCTTTTCCAAAAAAAATTGAAAAAGCTGGAACTTTCTAAAGATTCTGTTATATAATAGCATTAACTTAAATAAACTGTATTAAAACAGAATGAGAGGAGAAATAAAACATGATGAAAAGAGAAGAACGGAAAAACATGATTGAGTTTATTGAAAAGAGAAAAGGAATTGAACGCGAAGAACTTATGTATATGACAGATGACGAGGTAGAACATATTTATAATGTGACGTACTTCTTATATGAAGAGATTGCAGAATAATAAAGTGAAACTTCCATTAGTGGGGATTTTCTTCGTCCCCCACTAATGGTTAGTCGAACCAATCTGGCTTTTACGGGCAGTTTATCTCCCAACTATCCTCTTTGCTTTCACTGAATTTTGAGGTGGGAGTATTACTGCCCGTTAATGCGGGATAGAAAAAAGACCATTCCCTAACAAGAATGGTCTTTTTTTATGTAAAATAATATATGATTGGAGGAATTCATATGAGCTCATGGTTATTATTCGCATTACTATCAGCAATCACAGCAGCGCTCGTATCTATCTTTGGAAAAATAGGACTAGAAGGAATTGATTCGAATGTTGCAACGACAATTCGTTCAATCATTATGGCCTTATTTATGATCGGCGTTATTATCATCCAAGGAAAATTTCAAAATATCGGAGAAGTATTAGTAAATAAGAAAGCATTATTATTTATCACACTTAGCGGTGTAGCAGGCGCTTGTTCTTGGCTCTTTTACTTTCTCGCCTTAAAAACAGGAAAAGTTTCACAAGTAGCACCTGTTGATAAGTTGAGCGTGGTCTTTTCGATTATCCTCGCTATGATTATTCTTGGTGAAAAATTAAATTTCATGACCGGTATCGGTGTTCTCTTTATTACAACAGGAGTTCTTTTTATTGCTTTTAGTTGAACCAATCGGGCTTTTACATGATAAAAAAACCGCTACATACATTAGCGGTTTTTCTTAGCTTTTTGTATTCTTACATATGAATAAACAAGCAAAGCGATAACAATTGAAGTAATACAAACCCAAAGTCCGTATCGGTGTATATTGTACTCTACCTCTCTCCACTTTTCTCCTAATTTCCATCCAAGCCCAATAAACACACTCACCCAAATCAAAGCACCGCTATACGCATATAAGCAAAACTTACCCCATTTTAAGTTGGACATTCCTGCAAAATATGCAGTTAGCTGTCTAACACCAGGTAAAAAATAGCCAATCATTAGTAAAAAAGGGCCATACTTCCCAAATAAAATATGAGTCCTCTCAATTTGCGCTTCTTTAATCCCCACTTTAGAACCATATTTTTTTAGTACAGGAAGTCCTAGTTTTAAACCGAGCATATAACTTAATGTAATCCCAAGTATAGCCCCAGCCATACTGCTCATAAAAGCCTCTGTACCTGACATATATCCTCTTGAAATATTATATCCGACAAATGTAAGTAAAAATTCATCTGGTATTGGTAATCCAACGATTCCTCCAGCAAGTGCAATAATAATTCCATAATAACCATAGTGTGCGATTAATTCACCCATATGTTGTTCCATTCGCACGACACATCCTATACGTTATCGTTATTCCATATTGTACCCTCTCTATCAATGAAGCAAACATGGCATACATATTCACTATACATTGTTTTTATAACGAACTCTACATGCAATGTTACAACTTAATGTAGAATATTATATTCGCATTAAGTTATTAGGAACATTTAATGTTGTTTCACAACTGAAAGGAAATTGAAAAAGAACTGAAACTTTTCGCATTAGAATTCAATCATTCTTAAAAAATGAAAGAAAAATGAAATTTTCCAAAAGAAAATCTTTGTTAAAATATAAGTATGAATACAAAAAAGTGCTGACACACGGAGGAAAATGTATTTTTCAAGATATAGTGGGGGAAAAAAATGAATTTAGAAAAACAATTAATAAAAAAGATATATTATGAAACATTCCTAATGGAGAATGAAACACATCCACCTCTTCAAGTACTTGGAGAAGCTTATTTAAACGACCAAAAAAATGAATTTTCCGACGGATCTTATATTCGTTTTGCACAAGGTGAATTTTATTATCACCATCAAGATTTTGAATCAGCTATTTTTAAGTGGGAGAAAGTCAATAATGAATTAACACCATGGGCACAAAAAAATATTGCAGATGCTTACTTCGAACTTAACCAATTATCAGTTGCTGAAAATGTTTATACATCCATTGCTACTGATAATAAAATACTTATGACCGAAATATCACTGCAATTACTCTCTCTTTACATCGAGCAAAATAAACTTGATTCAGCTTTCGCTGTTATTAAAAAAGCGGTTTCTTTAAATCCCGATTATCCAAACGTTACAGCAATCGCTCGTTCCTTTTATGAAGAACAGCAAGATTTTGGCAGTGCAGTAGAACTTGCTGTGAATGAGTTAATTCGAACAGAATCTTTCCCATGGTTTGAAGTTCTAAAAGATTATATTGATAAAGGATTTACTAAAACCATTTCACCAGATTATTTTTACCAAGTGTTAGTTACATTACATAATGTAGACCAAGTACAATTTACGCAAATTGTTTCATCGCTTTGGCACAGCTATAAAAATGAACAAACTTATTTATTATGGCTTAAAACAATAAATGAATTTTTCTTACATATCGAAATACATTCGTCCGATATATGGGACAAAATTTCTTCTCTTTACGAAGTAACATACTTTGAATTAATTCAAGGTCAATATATGCTCAGACAATTACACGATATCATTCCGAATCTGCTAACAAATTGGTTAAAGGTGGCCAATCCGTCTCATTCTATATTTCCATCTACAGCAGTATTGGCATGGGATGAGATTTTCCCTTCCAAAATAGATTCAGCAGATGTAAAACATGCAGAAAACGCCTTATCATATTCTACCAATTACACAGATGGATTAGAGTATAGTTTACATCTTTTTGACTCTATTACACAGTGGGCACAAAGAAATGATTTAGAAATGGGCCTTCGATCTAGATGGTTAGTTGACGAGCTTGCAGATTTAAAAACAAATCGCCTTTTAGTAACAGGAACTTCAGGAAACGGAAAATCTTCATTTATTAACTCTATACTAGGAGAAAATATATTAGAAGACTCAGGCTCAAATGTAGTTGTCTTTAAAAATGATGCTCATACAGAAATTAACGCCATAACAGATTCAGCAATTACAACGACTGAGAATTTCTCTGATTTCCAAAACATGATGTCTATGCACCGTCAAACATATAGAGATAGAGCATGTGTTGAATTTAAATTACCATGCAGATTTTTAAGTAAAAATAAACTTACATTCGTTGTTACACCTAGCTTCAATAGGAACAACGACACCAGAAATGAAACATTCGAGTATTTAAATTCAGCAGACGAATTATTATTCGTATTGAATGCGGATTCACCTTTTACTGACAAAGAACGTGACATTCTATTAAGTATTCAAGAACATACACCAAATCTACAAATTCATTTCTTATTAAATAAAATTGATAACATTTACA
Organism: Bacillus pseudomycoides; assembly: GCF_002582035.1. Taxonomy (GTDB): domain Bacteria; phylum Bacillota; class Bacilli; order Bacillales; family Bacillaceae_G; genus Bacillus_A; species Bacillus_A pseudomycoides_B. The sequence goes on along the minus strand of NZ_NUQE01000098.1, from coordinate 61,195 downwards.
GTGAAGCAGAAGCAAAAAGAGTTATACATGATACGCAAGAAAGAATAAACTCATATTTCCCGTATGCGAGAGTTTTCCCTTATTCTTCGTTATATACAAATAGTCAGCAACTAAACGATTTAACTGAGTTTATTCATTTTAACTTTAACCATAAAAATATTGATGCCGAACGTACTGAAAAGCTATTATTCTTCATTCGAAAAACAATTACATATCTGTTAGATAAACGAGTCGAGATGGAAAACAACCTAGTGGACTCTATTAGTTGGAATGAAGATATTTTAGTTAGACTAAATGGTTTTATTAATAACCTTACTGCTTTTGAGAAGGAAAAAATTCATTCTATTACAGAATCATATCGTACAATGAAAAACGAAATTACTAATGATCTAACAGAACATATTCCGAAACTATTGCAAAGTTGTTCTGATTTAATTAGCGAAGAAAGCGATTTCGGACACATTGATATTGAACTAAATACAGCGATGAACGAAAGAGTTCAAAACTATCTAGAACAAACTGTGTTACCTAACCTTGCTCGCTCTATGCAAAATTGGATTGCAACTTCTAATAACGAGTTCCTTCAAAGTCAAACGTACTTAGAAGAAATCAGTGAAGGACTTAATTCTTTATGTGGAGAAAATCGAATACAGTTAGAATGTGACTTTAAAGTGCTCGATGATTGGCGCAGAGATACTGATAGAATGACAACTAGAATACAAATGGAAGAAGTGAATATCTTACGCCGATTTACACCAGCACAATTTTTACTGAAAAGTGCCGGTAAATTATTTGGAGTTCTTCCTAAAAATAAAACAATGCTATACAACAAATACACACAGTATTTAGAAAATGAAGATTATACCGATGTAACTGCTTCTATTATGCACAAATTTTTCTTGCAGTTTGAGTTATTTGAAAATGCCCTAGAGCGGGATATTACTATGTTCTTCAGAAATCCATTTGGCACGTTGAAACAAGCTGTAGAAAACACGCATTTAGAAATACAAGAAAAACAAAATACACTGCATAAAATGAAATCAAATCCTGAAGTTTATCATGATCCTATAACGCTATTTGAATTAAGATTACGTCAATATGAAGTAATCTTAGATGCAGGTAAAGATAATTCCTATTCAGATTCAACTTTAGAAACAGAAATAGATGAACTATCCACCTTCTAACTTTCTCATATTGTAGTAAGTAAGAACAAAAAAAGCAGCCAATATTGGCTGCTTCTTTTACTAAGCTCTTATGTGAATGTAAAAAANNTTTTTTACATTCACATAAGATCCCCATCCCAAATCACATCATCAATCTTTGCTTCCACACGAATTTGCTGAATAAATTGTTTTCTTTTGTTTTCGTTACGAATTAGTCTATGTATATACTGCCGCTTACTCAACAAATTCCGATAATGCGCTTCCGTATGAATTACATCTCGGCATTTTACATCTTCATATATGACTTTGAACCAATCATGCCCTTTTAACTTTTCAATATGACGAGCAAATTTTCTTTGCTTTCGCTTCTCTCGTCCTTCTATGCTTTCTAACGCTTGTTCTGCAATTTCCTCTCCTATAGCTTCTCCTACAACTTTTACAATTCCAACTGTTCCGCGAGCAATAGCTTTTGTAGCATCTGCTGCCGCTTCTCCTAGTGCAATTGCTCCTCGTACAATCCCAGCGAGAATGTGACCAATACTATCTTCCATATCCACTCTCCTTCTAATCTACTATGTGAATCCGTTCAAAAGGATAATATACTGCAACCAAACTTCCTAATACATCATCTTTATCAATAAGTCCTAGCCCATTGCGACTATCTCGACTCACTAATCGATTATCCCCCATCACAAAAATTTTATTTTTTGGAATTGTCATCGGACCAAAGTCTTCAGTTAAATTCATCATAAGTTGTTTTGCTTGCTTCTTATTTGTTTTCAAATATGATTCCTTTTGCAATTGACTATTGATATACAACTGATCATTTTTCATTTCAATTGTATCTCCAGGTAAACCGATAATGCGCTTCACATAAAAATTATCTGTTTTTACCACAATTACATCACCATGATTATAACTATCAACTTTCCTTGCCAACTTATTTATAATGACTTTATCTCCGTCATAAAGTGTAGGTTGCATAGAAGCTCCTTGCACCGTCGTCGGAAAAAATACAAATACTTTCATAAAAAAAGCAATCATACATGCAATCGCAAATACTTCCATCCATTCCCGAAAGCGGCTTTTCTTTCTCATCCTTATCTCCCTTATTCCTCAATTACATCTATTATAAAATATTTCTGCCAATAAATTCTATATTATCTGTAAATTAGTCCATCACCAAAAAACGGGGATGACATATAGATAGATGTACACTCCACTCCGAGTGGACGCTTTCCGCGGGTGAGAGCGAGCCTCCTCGGCAAGCCTGCGGGGTCTCACTTTCCTCGCTATTCCCGCAGGAGTCGCCACTCTCCGTTCCGTGTATTCAAAATAATTCATTTTCAAAAAATCCACCCCATGTTACGGTGATGAACCAGTAAATTACCTGTACAATTTATAAGAAGAAATCTATTATTTGATAAATAAATTGTTTAACGAAAAAAGAACTGCTTCAGCAGTTCTTTTTTCGCTTTTTATATAAAGTGAAACTTCCATCAGTTCCTAATTCATTTAGCAGTTACATTCCAACATAAATAATACACATTTGTGCTCCAATATATGTTGCCCAAACCCAAAGAGGATCATATTTTATATTCCTTCCTCCGATATCAGTAACACCAATAATAAAATCGGAAATGGCAAACAATAAACCTCCAAACGCTGGAATCCACCATATGCCACCGTTCAAGTAAGCAAGTCCAAATGCAAAGCATGCCATTCCACTAACCCAAAGCCCGTATACAAGTGCTCCTATTGTAAATAACTTATCTTGCTTATTAGTTCGAATAAAAAAGAACCAGCCAATAATTAAAAATAGCCCGTATCCTACTAAGCTAAACCATAACCCCGTCCATGAAATACCCGTTTCTAAAAAGGCTGTAACATATAAGCAATGTGCAATAGCAAATGCTACCATTCCGCCGATTAAACGGTGTCCAAATGGAATTAAGCCTGCCATAAATAAATCGCCAATTGTTGATAGAATCATACCTATTGCAACCCATTGCCGATAAGGTGTCACTGGGTCTTGCACCCACATCCATATCGCAGCTCCAGTTAATGAAAAACTCAGGAGTAAACGCACAAATAAAGGTAATGGTTCGTTTTTCTTTGTTTGTTTTGAGTCCCTTATTGCATAAATTGTACCAAACAGAAACAAAGTTACTTGTCCAATCAGCAGTACGTACATTTCATTCATATTTTTCTCCTTGATGAATTAATATTTCTATGTTTTTCGATATAAAAGCATCACTTTCCTTCTTTTTATCTACAAGTTTCAACAAAAAATATGTGTATTTCTATTACTCCATCACTTTCTGAAAAAAACTCCATTTCATATTTCCTAATTTTACATATGAAAAAGAGGCTCTTAATGAACCTCTTCACGCTGCTTTTGTATTTTCTCCGTTTTTTTTCACTATAGGTGTCCGATTCACAACAATGATTCCCGTCGCTACACATGCCAATCCAAACAATACAGAAGAATGAATTGCTTCACCTAAAATTAAGCTTGATAATATTACACCAAACACTGGAATGAAAAACATGTACATCGATACTTTTCCAACTTTGTTGTATTTCATCACTGTATTCCAAATAAAGAATCCTGCCGCCGATAAAAATGATAAATATAGCAGCATAAGCAACGTTTGCATATGGAATGTAAATGGCATGAATCCAACTTGTAAAATCCCAATGAATAATAAACCTAAAGAACCAATAATCATTTGATATGCGGTCATATAGCCTACATCCATCGTTTTACTGCCTTCTTTCGCTAAAATATTACCGTATGAGTAAAACACTGCCGCAATTAATAATAACAATTCGCCAATGCCAAAGTGAAACTCCATGCCTCCTCCTTTTGGAATATTCACAAGAATTACACCGCAAAAACCAATGAATATGCCAATAGATTTTCTTACATTTAATGAATCATCTTTATATAGAAAATGTGCTAACAGAATTTGAAAGAATGAAGATGTTCCAGAAATAACAGCTCCTTCAATTCCAGTGCTATGGCTCATACCAATATAAAAACAAACATATTGTAAAAACGTTTGAAACAGACCAATCTGAACAAGTTGCTTCGCTGTATCTTTTTGGAAAGATACATTTTTTCCTAATGCTTTAAAGAAGAATAAGAGCATAACTCCTGCTAAGAAAAAACGGTAACCAGCAAATAGAATTTGTTCACCTACTTCATGAGGTTGAATATTTAACTGTACATAACTTAATTTAATAAATGGAAACGCACTGCCCCATAGAAAAGTTGCGCTTAATGCCGCAACAAATACACCGAGCGGATGTGTAAAAAATCTTTCTGTCTTCACTGGATGTCTTCCTTTCCGTACTTTTTACGAACAATATCCATATATAACAAAGCGGGGTCAAAAACACAAGTATTTTCACTTCTATTTTTAAACAAAAATCTTTTCCTGTATGGAAACATATGTTATAATTTAGAATAATAATAAAATAACTAACTACACAGAATGTGTTTTATAAGAAATGCTGCTATCCGTATGGATGGCAGCTTTCGTCGTTTTATAAGGGTTTCGATGATGATTCTTTTTCTCAATAGAAAGGAGCAAAAAAACTATGAACGCTGAAGTAAAAGCATTATCAAGGCAACAAGGAACGCCAACTTCTCCATCTTGGCTTGAAACATTTCAAAAGCATTATGAACTCATTTTTGCAATTACATCCGGAATTTTTATTTTGGCAGGTTGGTTACTAACAAAGAATGACCTCACAACTGCTGCAACTATATTTTACGTATTAGCTTATATAATTGGAGGTTATGCAAAAGCAAAAGAAGGTATTGAAGACACAATCGCAGAAAAAGAGCTGAACGTCGAAATGCTCATGCTTTTTGCAGCAATCGGTTCAGCAATTATCGGCTACTGGACAGAGGGGGCCATCTTAATTTTTATCTTCGCCTTAAGCGGAGCTATGGAAGCTTACACGATGGACAAAAGTCAAAAGGAAATTTCAGCACTACTCGACTTACAGCCCGAAGAAGCACTGCGTATCTCTCGTGGAATAGAAGAACGTATTTCAGTCGAACAGCTACAAATTGGTGACATTATTTTAATTAAACCAGGTGAACGTATTCCTGCAGACGGCACGATCCACATTGGTGAAACAAATATTGATGAAGCTACCATTTCAGGTGAGCCAATTCCAAGTGAAAAGAAACCTGGTGATGAAGTATTCGCAGGAACTGTTAACTTACGCGGTGCCATCGAAGTAGAAATCACAAAACATAGCGATCAAACATTGTTCCAAAAAATTATTCGTCTTGTGCAAAGTGCACAAAGCGAAAAATCTCCTTCACAGCTTTTCATTGAAAAATTTGAAGGAACATATGTGAAAGGAGTGCTTCTTGTTGTAGCACTCATGATGTTTGTTCCTCACTATGTCCTTGGCTGGAGCTGGAACGAAACATTTTACCGTGCGATGATTCTGCTCGTTGTTGCTTCTCCTTGTGCACTTGTTGCAGCTATTACACCAGCTACGTTATCAGCGATTTCAAACGGTGCACGTCATGGCATCTTATTTAAAGGCGGTGTTCATTTAGAAAGACTCGCTTCATTAAAAGCCATCGCCTTTGATAAAACAGGTACATTAACACAAGGAAAACCAACAGTAACAGATGTATATACGCGTGATGGAATATCTGAAAAAGAGTTATTGTATATTACAGCATCCATTGAAAGTCATTCTACACATCCTCTAGCAGAATCAATTGTGAAATATGCAAAACACGCATATGACATTACATTAACAAAACCAGAGAACGTAGAAGATGTAACTGGATTCGGTTTAAAAGGAACACTGCAAAGCAAAGCTTACAAAATTGGGAAAGCTGGTTTTATCGGCGAAGAAACAACATCATTCCATAATGGCGTTTCAACACATTTAGCGCAAGAAGGAAAAACTGTTGTATATGTAAGCAATGAGGAAGGCATTCTCGGTCTTATCGCCTTGAAAGATACATTACGCCAAGAAACAATTGCAGCAATTCACGAGCTTCAAAGCCTTGGTATCGAAGCGATTATGATTACAGGTGATAACGAACAAACAGCAAAAACCATCGCTGCTGAAAGTAATATTAAAGAGTATTACGCATCTTGCTTACCAGAAACAAAGGTAGAAGCAATAAAAGAATTGAAAAAGAAATATGGTACAGTGGCAATGGTCGGTGATGGCATTAATGACGCTCCTGCATTAGCAACAGCAAGTATTGGCGTTGCTATGGGAGAAGGAACTGATGTTGCTTTAGAAACTGCAGACGTTGTCTTAATGAAAAATGAACTTTCCCGTTTAGCACAAGCAATTCGCCTATCCAAACGAATGAATCGTATTGTAAAACAAAACGTTATCTTTTCATTATCAGTAATTATGTTGCTCATTTGTTCGAACTTCCTGCAATTTTTAGCACTTCCATTAGGTGTCATCGGTCATGAAGGAAGTACCATTCTCGTTATTTTAAATGGGTTACGATTATTAAAAGCAAATGATTAAAAGGGTTCCATTATGGAACCCTTTTTTTAATGATAACCATTATGTCCGTTTGCACTGCTGCTCGTTTTATGTTTTGGCTGTGAGCTGCTGCTTTGTTTACGTTGGTTTTTATCATTTTTGCTATTGCCAGTTTTATTTTGACCCATGAATAATCCCCCCTATTCCCTTTTAGTATGGGACAGGAGGTTACTTTTGATTACGGGAATTATTGTCATTCGTTCGATAATAATTTAAGAGTGCGTTAATTTCTCCACCAAGCAAAATCACCCAGCCAGTTAAATAAAACCATAATATTAAAATAATAATAGCACCGAGGCTGCCGTATGTATTAGAATAATTTCCAAAGTTATCAACATAGAATGCAAATGCATACGATGCCACAATCCATCCGATTGTAGCAAATAATGCTCCTGTTATCACTTCTCTTCTCTTTACATGACAATTTGGGGCAAATTTATACAAAAAGCAAAATAAACCAAATAATACGAGAAAACTTAATAGTAATCGAGCAATATTCCAAATAAACGAAAATTCATGAGATAAACCTAGAACTTTAAAAATCGCTGATCCAATCACTTTTCCAAATACAGGTAGAACCAAAGCAAAGACAATCATAAAAATCGATGCTAATGTTAATACAACTGACAATGCTCTTGTTGCAATATATGAACGTGTTTCAGTAATATCATAGGCACGGTTAAATGCCTTCATCACAGCATTTACACCATTCGAAGCAAAATATAACATTGCAAGTAAACCAAACGATAATAATCCACCATTTTGTTCACTTACTATTGTATCTACATTTGTTTCAATTAAACTCAATACATCTTCAGGAGCATAATTCTGTAAAAAGCCTAATACATCTTCCGTCTGAATTGGAATATATCCAAGAAGTGTTATTAAAAAAACAAGTGCTGGAAACATAGAAAGCAAGAAGAAATAGGCAAGCTGTGCTGATAAGCCTGCCACATCATCTCGCATTGTTCGATCATATAAGTCTTTCCCAAATGTGAAAACATGATGAGTTCTTGCTTGTTGTAAAAATGTTTTCATCTTTTTTAAACGCTTTTCTTTTCTTCTTGATTTTGTTCTAGCTCAATAAACGCTTCTGACTTCTTCTCTTCTACAATAGATTCCTTCGTACCGCTATCTTCTGATATAATCATTTCCTCTTCCGTCTTTAGCTCTTCTGTCGGTGCAACCGCTTGAATTTCAATTGTTGCTGGTTGCTCTTTCACATTATTCTTCTTCTTGTTAAAAATATCTTTCGTCTCTTTTAATGTTTCAACAACAGCTGGTGTTAACTTTTTAATTTCTGCTACTTTTGCTTTTACAACATTAAAATCAGCAAGTTCGCGCCCTTTATCTGTAACTGTTTGTACCTTTTCTTTTAGCTTGGCATTTTCACCAATTTCAATCATTTTTGTTTTCGCTTTTCCTGCTGTATACTTCACTTTTTCACGATTTTCTTTCTTTAACATAGAAACCGCCACACCTGCTGCCACACCGATCGCAATATTTCGTACAATATTTCCCTTCTTTGCCATATTCCTTCACCCTTTCATCTATTTTGTTAGAAAGTTATCTCGCTCTAACGGCCAATGAAATCTCAAAGTGGATAACCTTGAAATATCTTCCCATAAGAGCTCGATTCGTTCAACTAGCTATAAGTAGGGATGCCTACTTATAGCAGTTTCGCATCATACTTTCTGAACTAACATCCTTATATCCCTTGCTCATTTCGAATGAACACTAGCAATTTTGCACATCCTTCTGTTACAAGGTCATATACTTCTTGAAAGTTCCCTGTAAAATATGGATCCGGAACATCTGTCCAGCCACCAGCTGGAACAAAATCGGATAGTCTGCCAATATAGCCGCCTGCTTTTCCTAAAGCCTTTAAATCGTCTAAGTTTTTATTGTCCATTGCAATTATGTAATCAAACTTTGTTAAGTCTTCTTTTTCTACTTGACGTGCTTTAATTCCTTCAAAGGAAACTTCATTTTCCATTAAAATTTTTTGTGTGCCGTGATGAGGCGGATGACCGATATGCCAATCTCCAGTTCCAGCCGAATCAACAGTAATCACTTGTTCTAATCCTTCTTTTTTTATAAGCTCACGAAAAATTGCTTCTGCCATCGGAGAACGACAAATGTTTCCTAGACAAACAAATAAAACTCGAACCATATTTGTTTCTTCCCTTCATGATGCATTTATTATATTTAGTATAAACAATCAACAATTACTTATAAAGGAAAATAGGAGCTAATTTAATACGATTGTGAACTTCCGTTAACGAAAATGATAAAAAATGTTAAGATAAGTCTATGTTATTTAAAAGGGGGGCACTTCCGTGGATTTATCTGTAAAAACGCAAGAAAACGTTGAATATATGGTAGAAGCAATTAAAGAAAAATTACGCATGGTAAACGCCGGAGCAATGAGAGCTTCAAACTTCAATGAAGATATGTATGAAGATTTACGTGACATTTATGAACACGTTATGAAACGCGAAACATTTAGCATTAGTGAAATGCAAGCTATTACAGAAGAATTAGGCTCATTAATTAAAAAATAAAAAAGGCAATGAGGAGCATCCTCATTGCCTTTTTTATCCCGCTATTCGCGAACAGTAAAACCCCCACTGATAGAAATTTCACTTTATATCAGTCATTATCCTTGCATTTCCTTTTTAATTCTGTCCGTTAGGTCTGCCATACGCTTACGGCTTTCTTCACGCTCACGTTTGTTTTGCTCTTCAATTTGTTTTGTTTCTTGAACACCTTTAGAAATAATATTCCAAGTCTCTTCAAGAGTTTCCATCTTAATACTTGAAGAACCCGCCAATTTTGCTACTTCTACACTTTGCGTCGCGATATTTTGTGCATTTTTCTTCAATAGCTCGTTTGTACGGCGGTCAAGTTCTGCCATTGAATCAGCAACAAGCTTTTGACGTTTTGCATTTACGGCTTGAATAATACCATTTTTGAAAATAGGAATTGTCGTAATAAACGCTGTATTAATTTTCCCTATTAACTTGTTGTTACCACGTTGAATCATACGAATTTGTGGTGCTGTTAATAGTGCAACCATACGCGCTTTTTCTAAATCGTCAATGCGTTGCTCTAAAATCTCTACAGAGTTTTTTAATGATTCCAACTCAATTCCTGCAAGTTGATCATTGTTACGAATGCGCTCTTCATACATCGGAACTAATTCTGTTTGCAGATGCTCAAGCAGCATTTCACCCGCAACAACGTATTTCTCTAAATCTAAATAGTATTTTAGGTTTTGCTCATACAAACCATCTAACGTACCGATTGAACGCTTCATTTCATCTTGATATTTCGTGATCTCCACGTATACTTTATCCATTTCGCGTCCCATCGTTTGATACTTATTAAAGATTTGTTCAATCATTTGATTTCCTTTTTTAAATAAGCGAGAGAAAAAACCGTTTTTTTCTTCAACGAAATCTTTACCGTCAAACTTGTCCATAATTTTCCCAAGCTGTTTTAATAGCTCACCAGAATCTTCTACCTTAGATAATGTCATCGTCTGTAAAATTTGATCAGCAAACCGGGAAATCTCTACAGATGGCTCTTTTCCTAACTCAATTAATTCCAATTGATCTTTTACATCAACCCCATTATAGATACGCTGTACTTCAGGGTCTTGTCTTAGCTGCAGGCGAATATCGTTTGATGTTTGTTCATTCAATTCTGTTGTCGTTGGATCTAATACAATCGGATTCATATATGTAACTTCCTTTCTTTATATAAATGGACGAAATAGCCCTTTTAAAGTATTTGATAAATTTTTATAAGCCGATGCACCATGAAATTCTACATCAAAGCTCACTTCTTCTAACCAATGTGAATCAAATGCTCCCGCTTCAATATACTGCTCAATATCATTACGCCCTGTCGGATTAAAGTGTAAAATATCAACACCAATTTGATTTAAAAAGAGCATTAATACTGCATCAGAACGCGTCAGTTCTCCACTTTTTTCATTGTTAAATATGACTATTTTCGGCACTTCTTGCGAATAGTCAAATTTCTCAAGCTGTTCAAGTATGTTCGGTGGAATTTGTGAAAGCTGCGCAAACACATATAAAGCAGCATCTTGCTCTGTTTCTGTTCCCATTCTCTTGTAAAGCTGACTTTCACATGTATGAATAATTGCCTCTGCAATACCATACTGTAATCCTTCCGGTAAGCGCTTATGCGGCCACCAATTGCTTTGAATTATGTTCTGTGCATCAAGTTTTCCTGAACGGTTTAACGCATCACGATAATGAAATTGAAAATTCGCTTTCTGTTCCTTCGTAAACGGAAATTGATTTATTAACATACTGTTCTCATACGATGTTAACGTTTTTAATCTTTGAAAATACTCTTTCTCATTTTTAGAAACACCAGACACTTTTGCAAATAACGATGGAATATAAATATGTTGATTTTCTACAAAGAATGTTGGTCTTATAAATGCTTTTTCTTTCGTAATGATAAACAGTTCATCATACGTTGTCTTTAACGTACGGGCAACTGGCGTATACGCCCTGAATTGCCACGGTTTATATAAGAGTGAATTATCATGATGAAGCACCTGCTCAATCTCTTTTGATGCTTGATAGGCAACAGTTGCAACGCGCTCCCTTCTTTTATCTGGAAAAGGCTCTAATGAAATTCGACTTGAATGCGAAATTACAAATGTTCGATTTTCTTCATCGATTTTTTCAAAACCATCTTTTCCTTCTGGATGATAATACAATACATCACATCCGAGCATAATAAGAAAGTATAAAAAATAAATTTGACTTTCTGACGCATCACCATACCATATAATTTGGGGCATTTGTACTTTGTAATCCTTTTGTGAAAACCATTTTGAAACATAATTTTCACTTAGCTTAATCATATCAATTAAAAAACGGCGGAAACCTTCTGTTTTTAACGATTGATTGTGCTGCTTTTCGTACAGCTTTAAAATTGAAATAAAAGTTGTATGTATGTAGTGTTGTATATCTGGATGGTCAACTTCAGGCAACAAACGTTTTCCCGACAAATGAGCAACGAGACGATTTACAGTTAAGCCGTTGGGTGCTTGTTGATGTAATGAAAAAACTTCTTGAATATCACGAAGCTTCTCTGAAGGAATAACTTTATTTAAATTTTGTTCATGAAGCACAGTAATATTCTCATTTTGACTATAATCAAACAACTGGTTATAGTATTCATCCACGTCATTCGGTACACCAAGAATGCGGCATCCAACATAGCTAAAATGTAGATCATTCTCTGTCAATTCATAATGTGGGCGCTTTGCTAAACTCATTTCAAATTGTTTAAATCCTTCTTCCCCGCCCAATAGCTGTGGGTGAAATGTAAAACGTGAAAACACACTCGTTCACCTCCAAACGAAACGTTTATAAAAAATGGGCGCCCATGTGAAGAGCAAGCCCATTTAGTCTATTAACCTATTCATCTTCTTTCTTAGAAGCTGCCACCTCTTCACGAGTTTGGCGAGATATTTTCATATTATGCACAATAAATGTTGCACCAAATGCAACAACTAAAATCGTAAAGAACATCCAAGACGGCATTTCAATACCGAATACAGAAAGGAACATTTTCACAGCAATAATTGCAATTAATATATATGCTGTCGTTTCAAGCTCTGGAATACGTTCTAGTAATTTTAAAAATACGCCAGCAATACCGCGCATCATTAAAATACCAAGCATTCCTCCAAGAAGTAGAATCCATACTTCATTTGAAACGCCAAATGCCGCAAGAACACTATCTACAGAGAATGCGATATCCATTAGTTCGACCATTACTACTGTTCCCCAGAACATGCCAAACATTCTAAATAGAATGCTATCTTGCTTCATACCATGAGCTTCTTCGTCTTCTTCATTTCCTTTAGATTTATCAATGAAGTGTTTCAAAGAAAGCCATGCAAGGTAAAGGGCACCAAACACTTTTACCCACCATAATTTAATTAAGTACATACCTATTCCGATGGCAAGAAAACGAAATACGTACGCACCAATAAGTCCATAAAATAAAGCTTTTTTACGCTTTTCTGCTGGAAGGTGTTTTACCATAACCGCTAATACAAGTGCGTTATCAGCAGATAACAAACCTTCCAAAACAACAAGCGTACCAATTAATCCCCAAGATACTGGATCTGTTAATACTTTTACCCACATATCCCAATCAAAGAACTGAGCATACGTATCAAGGATTCCATGTAAAATCTCCATATCGTTGTTGACTCCTATTCTCTTTGTAAATTTCTAAAAAGCGGAAAAGAAGGAAACGAAAGTCGCTTCCTTCTTACGCATCCAAGCCGTACGCTCTTACAAGCGCACCTAGTCCACCTTGGAAGCCGCTTCCGACAGCATTAAACTTCCACTGTCCATTATGACGGTATAATTCACAAAAGACAACTGCTGTTTCAATGGAGAAATCTTCCCCTAAATCATAGCGAATCACTTCTTCATTTGTTTCTTCGTTGGCTAAACGAACAAAAGCATTGGCAACTTGTCCAAAGTTTTGACGGCGCCCCTCTGCATCATAAATAGTAACTGTAATGGCAATACGATGTACATCAGCCGGTACTTTACTTAGATCAACAACTAATTGCTCATCATCGCCTTCACCTTCTCCAGTTCGATTATCACCTGTATGTGTAACAGAACCACAAGGAGATTGTAAATTATTATAAAAGATAAAGTCTGTTTCCTTCGTACATTTACCATCTTGATTTAATAAGAAAGCCGATGCATCTAAATCATAATCAGATCCGCTGTCATATTGTTTAATATCCCAGCCAAGACCAATAATTGCTTTCGTAAGTCCTGGGCTTGTCTTACCTAAATCAATTTTTTGTCCTTTTTGTAACTGAATGACCATATCCATTCACCTCTATTTACATAGATTCTTACTCTACATCTAAACCAAAGTTTTTACATAAAGCCGCTAATCCACCTTGGAAGCCACTTCCAATTGCATTAAACTTCCAATCGTTGTTATGGCGATATAATTCACCTACTACAACCGCTGTTTCAATCGAGAAGTCTTCACCTAAATCATAACGAATTAGCTCTGTTTTCTTCTCCTCATCTAAAATGCGCACGAAGGAGTTAGATACTTGTCCAAAGTTTTGATGACGACCTTCTCCATCATAAATTGTAATCGTAAAACAAATACGTTCAATATGCGCAGGAACATTTTTCAAATCTACTTTAATTGTTTCATCGTCTCCTGCACCATCCCCTGTACGGTTATCACCTAAATGTTGTACAGAGCCATTCGCTCCCGTTGGATTGTTGTAGAAAATAAAGTCTTCTCCTCCGCCAACTTTACCGTTTGCACCAACTAAGAAAATACTTACGTCTAAATCAAAATCAGCTTGTCCATCATATTTATTTGTATCCCAGCCAAGACCAACAATTACTTTTGAAAGACCTGGATTTGTTTTCGTTAAATCTACTTTTTGTCCTTTTTGTAATGAAATAGCTGCCATATATAGCGCCTCCTTAAAGATTATTGATAACGCGTTACAATTTCGCTTAAGTTTTTAGCTTGTGCTCCGTCTCCAATTGCAGAGAATTTCCATTCACCGTTATCACGATATATTTCACCAGCAATTAGCGTCGTCTTTCCGCCGTAGTTATCCGTTAAATTATAACGTACTAACTCTTCATGTGTTTGTGGATTTTGAATACGAATATACGCATTACGAATCATTCCAAAGTCTTGACGACGATTCACACAATCATAAATATTTACAACAAATATTAAACGGTTTATTCTAGATGGAACTTTTTGTAATTCTACAAAAATAGTTTCATCATCGCCCGCACCTTCTCCTGTTAAATTATCACCTGAATGAACAATACTTCCGCAAGAAGATAATTTATTTCCAAAATAAATAAGGTCATGTTTATTTAAAAAGCGATCATTTTCAAGCATAATCACAGATGCATCACAGTCAATATTCGTCTTACTTCCAAACAATGAAGATAAAAATCCACCTGATTTTTCAAGCGGGTCCCAGCCCAAGCCAACTTGTAACTTTGTTAAACCAGGTTTTCCTTTCGTTAAGTCGATCTTCTGTCCTTTTTCTAAAATAATAGGCATGAAGTCTCTTCCTTTCTACAAATCACTTTCCACTTAGGAAAATATTGTATTCTTTCTTTATATTGTAGCATTTTTTATAGATTGAAAAAAAGAATAACTTTTTAATTATACGAAAACATCTATTTGATTTCATCGCACTGATGTAAGAAGTACGAGAATTCAAATTCCCCAAAGGGATTTTGAATTTGTAAAGAACATTTCACAGTTACAATAACACATATAAAATATAATGCCACCAACACTTATATGTTAATTTTTCCCTAATTCTAAATACGCCTCTATTTATACATAATGACTTTTCAAAAGTTCACCTAGTTCCTCTAACTTAATGCTCATATTACCCACCTCTATGTAACATGGAAGTTATGAAACTATCTATGTTTTAGTATGAAAATACAAGTTTTACAGAGTCGGCTTTCGCATACACACTCGCATACGCTTTGTTATCAGAAACCAGCTCATAATATGTTCCATTTGAAGTTTGAATCGTTCTTTTAATTGCAACCATAATATTATTGGATACTGAACTAGCTTGTTCATTCGCTAAATTTTTATATACTACAGATCCTTGTTGCAGCATCCCCAGTTGGTATTTATTTAAATCTTTTCCACCATTCATAGCATCGAGCTTATTCATAAGAGAACCAATTTGTTGTCCCCAATTCTCATCACTTGCATACATAACATTCATACCTTGTGATTTATCTCCCAAGTTCCCGCCATTATACGTCCAGCCATTTGGATTTAAATAATTTTGATCAATATATGAAGCGCAGAAATCAATACCTTCTTCCCATGTATTAAACGCCGTTGCACCGTTGTATGGATCAGAATCTACCGCTCTAAAACCAAATAAATTTTTCTTATCTTGCGCAATACGACTTTTTCCCCAACCAGATTCTAAAACGGCGTGAGATACTAAGTATCCTGCATTTAAACTATATTTTTGTGCTGCATTAACGAAATATTGCCCAGTTCCAATAAGCGGGCTATCTGGACTATATTTTCTAAAGAAATCATCAATATCTTTCCCTGTATAAGTAGATGTAACGCGAAGCGGCATATATTCAAAATATTGATAACTATCTTGTCCACCAATTTGTGTTTTATCAAATGCCTCATAACGCTCACCTTCTTTTAAATGCTTCGGTGCATTACCAACTTGAGACGTCGTATACTTTTTCGAAGAAGCATTATATACGTAGTGATATAGCTTCCCACTTTTCACTGTATAGTATGACGTTGATTCATGAAGCATGTTTGGATATAAAGTTACATCGTCTATATTTACATATCCTGTGGTACCATCAATTTTTACATAAACACGATCCCCATCCGCTTTTACAAACTTTAAGTCAGCTCCATCTCGTACATATGTTAACTTCTTACCAGTCGCGATATCATAAATATTAACTACACCATTTGCTCGTACAAAACCTTGTTTCATATTCACAACTTTACCATCGCTAACAATATAGCCATCTTCTTGCATTGTTTGTAACTCTTGTTCCGCTTCCTTCCCATTAGACTTTTGAACTTTTTTCGTTGCTGTGACCACTTCATAAGAAGATGCTTGTTTTAATTTTAAGAACTGTAAAGAAACATAGCCTTCTACACCATTTACTCGAATTTTTGCCCAACCATTTTCCTTACTAAGTACTGAGACTGACTCACCGTTATGTAAGCGTGCTACAACTGAAGTACTCGTAGAAGGACCTTGGCGCACATTTAATAAAGATGTATTTACGGTTCCTCTTTCTTCTGTCACTTGTCCTTTATTTCCATCGTTAGCATCCGAACCTGTACTAATTTGTACAAATTCTAGGGAGACGTAACCTTCTTTTCCGTTGTATGCGATCTTTGCCCAGCCGTTTTCTTTTCCTAGTATCTTTACTTTCTCGCCTTGTTTTAAGTTCCCGAGAATGGTACTGCTTGTGTTTGCTGCACTTCTTACTCGTAAATTTGTTGCTGTTATCGTTCCCGTCTCTTGGGTTCCCGTTGCGATATTTTCTGGCGGCTTTTCTGCCGGTTTTTCCGCTGGCTTCCCTTCTAATTTCACAAATTCTAGTGAAACATAGCCTTCTTTTCCGTTGTATGCAATCTTCGCCCAGCCGTTTTCTTTTCCTAATACTGTTATCTTTTCACCTTGCTTTAAGTTTCCAAGAACGGTACTGTTTGTGTTTGCTGCGCTTCTTACTCGTAGGCTTGTTGCCGTTACTGTTCCCGTCTCTTGAGTTCCCGTTGCGATATTTTCCGGTGGCTTTTCTGCTGGTTTTTCCACTGGCTTCCCTTCTAATTTCACAAACTCTAGGGAAACGTAACCTTCTTTTCCGTTGTACGCAATTTTTGCCCAGCCGTTTTCTTTTCCTAATACTGTTATCTTTTCACCTTGTTTTAAGTTCCCAAGAATTGTACTGCTTGTGTTTGCTGCACTTCTTACTCGTAGGCTTGTTGCCGTTACTGTTCCTGTCTCTTGAGTACCCGTTACGATATTTTCTGGCGGCTTTTCTGCTGGTTTTCCTTCTAATTTCACAAATTCTAGTGAAACGTAGCCTTCTTTTCCGTTGTACGCAATTTTTGCCCAGCCGTTTCCTTTTCCTAATACTGTTATCTTTTCACCTTGTTTTAGGTTCCCGAGAATGGTACTGCTTGTGTTTGCTGCACTTCTTACTCGTAGGCTTGTTGCCGTTATTGTTCCGGTCTCTTGGGTACCCGTTACGATATTTTCTGGCGGTTTTTCTGCTGGCTTTCCTTCTAATTTCACAAATTCTAGTGAAACGTAGCCTTCTTTTCCGTTGTATGCAATCTTCGCCCAGCCGTTTCCTTTCCCTAATACTGTTATCTTTTCACCTTGTTTTAAGTTTCCAAGAACGGCACTGTTTGTGTTTGCTGCACTTCTTACTCGTAGGCTTGTTGCCGTTATCGTTCCTGCTTCACTTTTTCCATTATCAATTACTGGTTGTTGTGGTGTTGCCGGTTGCTTTGATACGGGATTTTCTGCTTTCTCTCCTACTTTTATAAATTCTAAAGAAACATAGCCTTCTTTACCTTTATATTCAATTTTCGCCCAACCATTTGCTTTCCCTAAAATTGTTACATTCTCTCCTTTTTGAACACTTCCAAGAAGAGTACTACCTAAAACAGGACTATTACGAACATTTAAACGAGTTGCTGTTACAACACCAGTTTCGCGTTGTCCATTATTAATACTCGGTTGTTGCTTAGATTCTATTGTGGGCTTTGTTCCTGCCATCTTTAAAAACTGCAGTGAAACATAACCTTCCTTACCATTGTAAGAAATTTTTGCCCAATCTTTTTCTACTCCTATTACCTTCACAGTTGTTCCTTGTTTTACTTGCCCAACAATTGGACTTTGCGTTGTTGGTTGTTGACGTATATTTAAATTCGTTGCATTTACTGTCGCAATGCTTTCTTCTTGTGCAAAAGCATGTGTGGAAATAAGAGAGGCTGCTGTTGCTATAAGTGTACCCGCCATTATTTTCTTTTCTATTCTTTTCATTATTTATTAGAATATAAGGATTATTATATTCCAAGTTCACTCCCTTCCCAATATTTTCTTATCTAACATTTTAACATAAATACTACTATCCCCTGTATTTGAAAAATGTTAAAAATCTATGAAACCATACATAAAAGTGAAACTTTAAATGGTGGGGGTTTTCTTCATCCCCACTGTTTATCAGCCCTCACCAATCGGGCTTTTACGGGCAATTTATCTTCCACCTATCTTCTTTAGAAAAGCGGAAGCGATTCTAGCCGCTAGAGCTGGATAATACTTTCACCGAATTTTGAGGTGGGAGTATTACTGCCTGCGAAGAACGGAGTAAATTCACACCAAAAATACACCACACCATATTAAAAAGGCTAGCATTTTGCTAACCTTTTTCACTTTTAATAAAGTGGAACTTCCATCAGTGAGAGTTTTTTCATCTCCCACTAATGGTTAGTTGAACCAATCGGGCTTTTACGGATCGTTATCCCTCACCTATCTTCTTCGCTTGTCTCTGAATCTTGAGGTGGGGGATCTTACTACCCGCGAATAGCGGGATAGACTCACTAATCAATATGCTTACTCTTTAATACGCTTTGCCCCAATACACCATATGCTTCGCGTCTTTCCCGCAGCACACACATTGCTTCGCTAATTCCTCTTGTTCAAATGGCATACAACGTGATGTAACGCCTACTTCTTCCTTCAACTTTTCTTCACAAGAAAGATCTCCGCACCACATTGCTTTAATAAATCCTTGCTTTTCTGCTGCAATTTGTTTCATTTCTTCAAAAGCAGTAGCTATATATGTTTTTTCTTCACGCAGTGCTTTTGCTTTTTCAAATAAAGACTGATGAATTTCATCAAGTAATGTTGTAATACGTTCTTCTAATTCGTTTATAGATACAAATTCTTTCTCTTTTGTATCACGACGCACAAGAACAACTTGATTTTTTTCAATATCTTTTGGTCCTACTTCTAAGCGAATTGGTACTCCCTTCATCTCATATTCATTAAACTTCCAGCCCGGTGTTTTGTTGCTTGCATCCATTTTCACACGCGCAACTTTTTGAATACGAGTCTGAAGCTCAGCTGCCTTTTCTAACACGCCTTCTTTATGCTGTGCAATTGGTACAATCATCACTTGCGTTGGCGCAATCCTTGGTGGTAATACAAGTCCGTTATTATCACTATGCACCATAATAAGACCGCCGATCATTCTCGTTGATACACCCCAAGATGTTTGATGTGCATACTGCCATTTCCCGTTTCGATCTAAAAACTTAATATCGAATGCCTCAGTGAAGTTAGTACCAAAGTTATGTGACGTGCCTGTTTGTAGTGCCTTACCATCATGCATTAAACTTTCAATTGTATAAGTAGCCTTGGCCCCCGCAAACTTTTCTTTGTCTGTCTTCTGTCCTTTTATAACTGGAATAGCTAAATACTCTTCACAAAACGACGCATATATATTTAAAATATTAAGCGTTTCTTGCTGTGATTCTTCCGCTGTTTCATGAATTGTATGACCTTCTTGCCATAAAAATTCAGTTGTGCGTAAGAACGGACGCGTTGTTTTTTCCCAGCGTACAACTGAACACCATTGGTTATATAACTTTGGTAAATCATTATACGACTGAACAATTTTCGAGAAATGCTCACAGAATAACGTTTCTGATGTTGGTCGAACACAAAGACGCTCTGCTAATTCTTCACTTCCTCCATGTGTAACCCACGCTACTTCTGGTGCAAAACCTTCTACATGGTCTTTCTCTTTTTGAAGTAAACTTTCAGGAATAAACATTGGCATATACACATTTTCATGCCCTGTTTCTTTTAGCTTTTCATCCATCACTTTTTGAATGTTTTCCCAAAGGGCGTATCCATACGGACGTAAAATCATACATCCTTTTACGCTCGAATAATCAACAAGCTCAGCTTTCTTTACGATATCGGTATACCACTGCGCAAAATCTTCTTCCATTTTTGTAATGGCTTGTACTTGTTCTTTTCCCATCTACTTTTCCTCCTTCAAAAAATAAAAAAAGCCCGTGCCCCTATAATAGGGACCGAGCTTTTTGCCGGCGTTACCACCCTGATTCATATACAACATTGTACATGCTCTCTTGTTTGATAACGGGAATATCCCGCTGCATATGCAGAACTCAAAGGCAGGTTCCATATTGTCTTTTAAGAATCTCTCAGCCAATGGATTCTCTCTCTGCAAAAAGATTGAACATGTACTAATCCTTTTTCATCGTCATATCGATATAAATTTGTTGATTATCATAATACACACTTTATTGTAAAGCAATAGTTAATTTTCTGATTCTTATATATTCTTTTCATTTTGTTTTGTTTTATACTTGCATTATATATATCTATTTCGAAAAAATTTCACGATTTGATGAATTAACATCCCAATAATCGTTCCAATCAGAATAAAAAAGCATAAGAAACCATATGCCATACCTTCCCATCCGCCAATAAAAAACAATGTGAGTAAAAAACAAACGAAACAAATTATAATCACAATAAATCCAAAGATAATGTCAAACGAACGCTTCGGAAAAATTTTTTGTAACAGGAATGAAATTAGAAAAACAACAACCGTCGTGACAATACTACTTATTAGAAAGATTCCCATTCTCTTCCCTCCCATAAATATATTATATATTAAGGAGTCAGAAAATTTTTAAAATATTTTTTTCTAAAGATAAGTTTATATTACTAAGTACTATAGTAATATATAAAAATACGTTATAGAAATTGATGGAGGTATTTTCTATGAACAAACCTGCAACAAAACATGTTATTGTTTTATCTTTTGACTGTTTATCTGCTTTAGATTTTCCTATATTACAAACACTTCCTCACTTCCGTTCGTTACTGGAACGCGGTGCGTACGCTGAAAAAGTCGAGAGTATCTATCCATCTGTTACATATCCAAGTCATGCAACGATTGTGACAGGAAATTACCCTGCAAAACATGGTGTTGTAAACAATACACTGCTGCAACCTGGTAAAGAATCTCCCGACTGGCACTGGTACCGCCGTTCTATTAAAGGTACAACCCTTTATGATGAAGCGCGAAAAGCAAACTTAAAAACAGCTGCACTTCTATGGCCGGTCACAGGAAAAGCAAAAATTGATTACAACATGCCAGAAATTTTCCCAAATCGTCCATGGCAAAATCAAGTACTCGTCTCGTTATTCAGTGGAAGTCCATTGTATCAACTAGAATTAAATCAGCGCTTTGGTCATATTCGGAACGGTTTGTCACAACCAGAGCTAGATGATTTTGTTCTTGCTTCTGCGGTACACACAATTCAAACAAAAAAGCCAAATCTTATGTTTGTTCATTTTACTGATTTAGATACACAGCGCCATTACCATGGATTTTCTTCCGAAGAAACAGTAGCAGCTATTCATCGCCACGACAAACGTTTAGGTGCAATTGTTGAAGCGTTAAAAGAAAGCGGTATGTACGAAGAAACAACCATCATTGCACTCGGGGATCATAGTGCATTAAGCGAGAATAAAGCTATTCAACTAAATGTCTTATTACGTGAAAAAGGATTCCTTACTGTGAACAAAAAAGGAGAAGTAACAAATTGGAAAGCCTATTGCCAAAGCTGTGATGGTTCAGCATATGTATACGTAAAAGATAAAAATGATACAGACACAATCGGAAGTTTACACCGTTTACTACAAGAAATCATGCAAGATGAACAAAACGGAATTGAATTTCTATTAACCGATGAAGAAGCAAAAGATCGAGGTGCTGATGGGAATTGCCTCTTTATGCTTGAAGCACGAGAAGGATATTACTTTTTAGAAAATCATACCGGAGACTTAATAAGAGAGATTACAAGAAAAGATGTAACCTCTAGTAAAAAATATACGTTTGGTACCCATGGCTATTCTCCAACAAAACCAAATTACGAAACTATTTTCATGGCAGCTGGTAAAGGAATTCGTCAAGGTGCCATTATTCCGCACATGCGACTTATTGATGAAGGTCCTACAATTGCAAGATTGCTTGGATTACATCTTGGTGAAACAGATGGCACTGTTATAGAAGAGTTATTGCAATTGTAAAGTTGTGTAAAAAGTATGTAAATATTCAGTTAGTTTCTCTTTTTTACAAACGCATTTTTGTACAATAACATTAGATTAGTTCGGGGAGGGACATATATGAAAAAAATGTCCAGGCAAGAAAAAAGCTGGATATTATATGACTGGGCAAACTCAGTGTATTCACTTGTTATTACAACTGCTGTATTTCCAATCTACTTTAAAGCAGCCGCTAAACAAGCTGGACTTGCAGGTACAACATCAACTGCATATTGGGGATATGCAAATTCCTTTGCGACACTTCTTGTGTCTATACTCGCTCCAATTCTTGGTACGATTGCTGATTATAGAGGATTTAAGAAACGTTTCTTCACATTCTTTTTCCTATTAGGCATTATTTTTACAAGTATGTTGGCAGTGGTACCAAATTCACAGTGGATTCTCTTACTTTGCTGTTATATGCTCGCTTTAGTTGGATTTGCAGGAGCAAATATTTTTTACGATGCTTTTTTAATAGATGTGACGACAGAGGAACGAATGAACCGTGTTTCAACACGCGGCTTTGCCCTTGGCTATATCGGAAGTACAATTCCATTTATCGGCTGCATGGCTCTTATTATTCTTTCACAAAAAAGTATCATTCCATTATCAGTCGGCGTAGCAAGCCAAATTTCATTCGCAATTACAGCACTTTGGTGGGGACTCTTTACAATCCCGATGTTAAAAAATGTTGAACAGCGTTATTATATTGAACGTGATCCAAAACCTATTACGACAAGCTTTAAACGTCTTATTCATACATTTAAAAATATCCGTCAATACCGCACAGTTTTTTTCTTCCTTCTTGCCTATTTCTTCTACATTGATGGAGTCGATACAATCATTACAATGTCAACAGCATATGGAACAGACCTTGGAATTAGTGCAACAAGTTTATTAATTATTTTATTCGTTACGCAAATCGTTGCCGGTCCGTTTGCATTGTTATATGGCAAGTTATCTGAAACATTTACCGGCAAGAAAATGCTATATGTCGGTATTATTATTTATATCATTATTTGTACGTACGCCTATTTCCTAAAAACAACGCTAGATTTCTGGATTTTAGCGATGCTCGTTGCTACTTCACAAGGCGGTATTCAAGCATTGAGCCGCTCCTATTTCGCAAAGCTCATTCCGAAAGAATCTGCAAACGAATTCTTTGGATTTTATAACATATTTGGTAAATTTGCCGCGATTATTGGGCCTGTGCTCGTCGGTGTCACAACGCAGTTAACTGGTAAAACAAACGCTGGTGTGTTAAGTATTATCATATTATTTATTATTGGTGGATTTCTTTTAACACGCGTACCAGAAGTATCTTCCGCCTCTGTAACACCACCTTCTTCAAAATCAGAAACATTATAAAGTGAAACTTCCATCAGTGGGGGTCTTACTGCCCGTTAATGCGGGATAACCGAAATCTCTCCCATCTTATGTTATAGGGAGAGATTTTTTGTGATATTGTCTCTCTAATTCTCATATCCTCTCTTATTAATCAAACGTTTGTTTAATAGATTTCATCACGGTTTCATACAACTAATCAAACGTTTGTTTAAATTTAGGCTATGTTAGTAGATGATCAAATAAATGATGAAATTACTTAAAGAACGAGCAATTTCAAATAATTAGGGGCAGTCATGACTGTCCCTAATTTATTTTTTTAAACCTGACTCAATCATTCTTTTGTGCTGTTAAAAGGTTAACAAAGTTTTGCGCGGTTTGTGATAGGTAATGATTCTTCAGCCATATTAAGCCTGTCGATGCAGCTAACTCCCTATGTGTAATTTTGTAAGCCTCAATATCGTCGTTATTGTATTGTTTAATGACGGTTTCCGGTACAATAGCTCCTCCAAAGTCAGATGCGACCAAATCAAATAAAAGGGAGATATCAGAGCATTCGGCAATAATGTTCGGTTGTAGCTGGGCCTTCGAAAATGCTTCCAAAATCAAATAATGCACTCCAAGTCCTTCTGTGCTCGGTAAAATCAGGGGATGGTTTTGAATTTCAGCAAGCGTAACCTCACAATTAAACGGTTGCTTTTTAGTTGAAGCAATAAAGTAAAAAGGTTCTGTATGAAGATGGGTCACTGTGAAATCCTGTAATTCGAGCGGTAATCGGATAATTGCCAGCTCTACAATCCGGTCTCTCACTAATTGGCAAAGGTTAGCTGACTCATTTTGATGAATTTTATAGGTTACCTTAGGATATTTTGTGCGGAATCCGTGAAGTAGTTCACGTAATCCTACTACCGAAAACGTATTAATCCCTAGCGTAAGTCTTCCGCTTACCCCGATTCCGACTTCCTTTACTTCCATTTTCGCTTCTTCCATTAACTGAGTCATTTGTAAGGCATACTTATATAAAGCTTTTCCAGCTTCCGTAACCTCCAGAAATTTTCCAGTTCTTTCTACTAATTTCGTTCCGAGCTCGCCTTCCATTGTTTTCAGGTGCTGGCTTAGTGGAGGTTGAGAAATATGAAGTCGTTCAGCAGCAGCAGAAATTTTTCTTTCTTCTACAATGGCTATAAAATATCGCAATTGTCTTATATCCATAAGTAAAAACCCCCTCTTTATATGAAAAACTTAAGAAAAACTAATTTTTTTTATATTTTTAATATACTACATTCTAAGATATCATAATTGAAACAAGGATGCTTACGTCAAATACAGATGTAGTTAGAACATCGACAGGTAATGCCTTTCTTATTTGGCAAGTGCATAAAAATATACATCATTGATTAGGGTGAAACAATATGAAGCAACAACGTTTTTACGGCATTTTAAGAATCTTTCAATGGTTCTTTTTCCTCTTGGCCACTTCTGTTGCATTACCGATTGTCATCGGAGGGGTATTTCATTTATCGATGAAAGAAATATCCGAATTAATGCAACGAACATTTTTTATTGTCGGGATTAGCTCATTTATACAGGGATGGTTCGGACATCGCTATCCGATCGCTGACGGGCCTGCAGGTTCATGGGTCAGTGTATTTGTCATTTTAGCAGGCGTGGCCACTCATCAAGGGGAAAGTACAAAAGAAACATTACAACTTTTAGAAGGGGGGATGATCGTTACAGGACTTTTACTGTTCATTCTCGGCGTAACAGGTCTCGTTAATCGGCTGCTGTTTTTGTTCACTCCTTTGGTTACGGGTTCTTTCCTTTTGATCCTGGCTCTTCAACTTAGCGGTACTTTTTTGGAAGGAATGCTCGGAATACAAGCCCAGTCCGGCGTAGATTATGGAACCACAGCAATTTCATTCGGCGTATTTGTACTAGTAATTGTGCTATCCATTAAAGGAAAAGGATGGATGAAAAGTTACTCCATGCTGTTGGGAATTCTATTTGGATGGTTACTCTATGTCCTGTCAGGGAAAACCCCAAATACGATTTCTACACCTACTTCTTTCATCAAATTACCAGATATTTTTGCCTGGGGAACCCCACAGTTAAATGGCGGAATGATTGTAACCTCTATCGTGTTTACGTTTATTGTAATCTCTAATACAATAGCGGCCGTTACGGCTGTCAAACAAGTGGTTCCTGAAACCGAAGAAGACGAAAAACAAACGATTAACCGTGGCAGCTGGGCAGGCGGAATTACACATGTGTTATCTGCCTGTTTTTCTACAATTGGAATTGTGCCATTGCCGGTATCAGCGGGGTTTATTCGATTAACCGGGCAAAAACAAATCATGCCTTTCCTAATAGCAAGTTTATCTTTAGCAGGCATAGCCTTTGTCCCGGCGATCGTCAACTTCCTGGCTATGCTTCCCGGTCCTATTGCCTGTGCTGCCAGTTTAGCATCCTTTGTGCAAATGATCGGGATCTCCTTTCAATCTCTATTGAAGGACAAATTAGACGAGCGTCGGTTAACGATTTTAGGAATCACGTTGCTCATCGGAATTGGGTTAATGTTTCTTCCTAAAGAAATATTTCAGGGGATGCCGACCATTCTTCAGTATATTTTTAGCAATGGTCTCATCGTCAGTACGATCATTGTTATTGTGCTGGAACAACTATGGAAAACAAAAAAACATAAGTCCAAGGGAGTGTCTTTAAATGAGTCATAACGAATTCATGCAATTGGCAATTGATTTAGCTTACGATAATACGAAAAATAAAAAAGGGAAACCATTTGGTGCAGTGATCGTTAAAAATGGAGAGATTGTTGCAAAGGGAGTAAACGATGTACTCGAAACACACGATCCAACGGCGCATGCTGAACTTCTGGCTATTCGGGAGGCTTGCCGCACGCTTGGCACATCTGACCTTTCCGACTGTGAACTATACGCAAGCGGGGAACCTTGTCCAATGTGTTTAAGCGCCATTTACTGGGCAAATTTGAAGCATGTGTATTATGCCTATACTGCTGCTGAGGAAGAAGAAGTTGGGTTAGGAACGCAATACGTTTATAAACAAATAGGACTTCCAAAAGAACAGCGAGACATTCAATTGATAAAGCTGGACAAACATCCTCAAAACAAGGATCCTTTTACGCTTTGGAAAGAAATGAAGGAATAAAAGAAAAAGCCCGGGATACAAATTTCGCTACTCAGGAAAAAGAGCAAGCGTGATAACAAAATTAAAATTGAGGCGGATTTTATGCGAACGTGGATGACAGCATTTGTCACATGTATTCTTTTGCTTCAAGGTTGTGTCTCATCTAAAAGTAGAGAACTGAAAAAACAAGAAAAGGAGAGAGAAACCGTGAGCGTACGATTGAATGAACAGCTGCTTGAAGCGGCAGAGCGTGGGGAGACGGAAAAGACAGGCAAACTCATTAAGGAAGGTACGAATATTAACGCACAGGACGCAAAAGGACGGACTCCGACTATGATCGCAACCTATAATAAGGATGTCGAAACGGTAAACGTGCTCATCAAAGCGGGGGCAGATGTGAATATCCGGGACGATATGAAAAATAATCCGTTCTTATATGCCGGTGCAGAAGGTTATCTAGATATTTTAAAGCTTACAATTGAAGCAGGAGCCGACCCGATGATTACAAACCGTTATGGGGGAACTGCGTTAATCCCGGCATCAGAACATGGCTATGTCGATGTCGTCAAAGAACTTCTTACCCATACAGATATTGATGTGAATCATGTCAATAATCTCGGCTGGACCGCTTTATTAGAAGCGATTATTTTGAATAATGGAGATAAAGAACAGCAGAAAACGGTGCAATTACTGATAGATCATGGGGCGGATGTGAACATTCCTGACAAAAATAATGTGACTCCTTTACAACACGCTCGTGAAAAAGGCTTTAAAGAGATTATAAAAACCTTGTTAAAAGCAGGAGCTAAATAACAAGAAAGTATATAAGTCTACCGGTGAAATCATATTATTTTTCCATTAAATAATGATTGTAATCAAAATTATTGAATTAGGGGATGAAAAAATGATTAAGAAAGCAAAAATATTTTCACCTTTACTCGGTTTGACAATAGCATTAGCAGCGTGTAATACACAAGCTGACGCAAGTGAACAAAAGAATGTAACAAAAACAGAACAAACGAAAGTGAATAAAGCCAAAGATTCAAATAAAGAAAAGCAATCCGAAAATAAACTGACTAAAGGTCAGGAAATGGCTAACATTCTTAGTAGCACAAATTGGCAAGGTACAAGAGTATACGACAAAAATAATCATGACTTAACAAAAGAGAATGCAAACTTCATTGGTCTTGCGAAATATGATGCGAAATCAGAACGATATGAATTTTTTGATGCTAAAACTGGTAAAAGTCGTGGCGATAAAGGAACTTTCTTTATCACCAATGATGGAAAGAAGAGATTATTAATTTCAGAATCAATGAATTACCAAGCTGTTGTTGACATAACAAAACTAAATAAAGATGTTTTTACTTATAAAAGAATGGGAAAAGATGCTAATGGCAACGATGTAGAGGTATTTGTTGAACATGTTCCATATAAAGGAAAAGATCTTTCTTTTACTGATCCGGACAAGCAGTTGGACACTACTACAGGAGATATTGTTAAAACCGTTGATGGAGATAAAATTTTAGGTGGCACCCTTTGGCACGGAACAAAGGTATTAGATGAAAACGGCAATGATGTAACAAAATATAATTCAAATTTTATAAGTCTGGCAAAATTTGATGATAAGACGAATAAATATGAGTTTTTCAATGCTGAAACAGGCGAAAGCCGCGGTGATTATGGCTACTTCGATGTTGTACACGGAAATAAAATAAGAG
Source organism: Bacillus pseudomycoides (assembly GCF_002582035.1). GTDB lineage: Bacteria > Bacillota > Bacilli > Bacillales > Bacillaceae_G > Bacillus_A > Bacillus_A pseudomycoides_B. The sequence goes on along the minus strand of NZ_NUQE01000098.1, from coordinate 32,483 downwards.
CCCATGTTTCAATTGGAGATAAAAAGTATGGTGCCGCTCTTGAACTTACCGAACTTAATAATAATAAATTTACGTATAAAAGAACTGGTAAAGACAAAGATGGCAAGGACATAACTGTATTCGTTGAACATGAACCTTATAAAGGTGATCTTAAACCAAAATTTAGTTTTTAAAAAACGTCAAATAAGATTGACATGTCGTCAAGGGAATGGTGAAATCCATTCCTTTTTTTTCGACGGGCAGTCGCATAGTTCCACGTGCCATCAGTTTTTATTGGTACCAGAAAACCATTCAAATAAATTCACTCTCAACAAATAAGTCATTCATAGGATATCAAAAACGGTTTGGTGATTATGTGATTGATTTACAAAATATTCCTAAGCCAATAGAAGAAAGCATACCTGTATAAAATTTAAAAACAAAAAATGCGCCTTCTTCAGGCGCATTTCCATATTAACTTCAATCGCCACCACAGCTTCCACCATCTCCGCCATCTCCACCAAAAGAACTATCGCAATCTCCTGAACTATCACTAGACCCTGCGAAAAGAAATGGTGTAGCAGTATATGTGCTATCCGTTGCATCAGACCTATATTGTTTTTGTGCCCGCTTTCTTTCACTAGATACAACTACTTTTACAATAATCCAAAACAATACAATAAAAAGCACAGTACCTACTAATATTTCCATTTTAAATCCCCCTTTCACTACTCAACCATTTGTAGAATACGATTTATATTCTCCAAAGAAATGAAACGAGATTCTCGTACTATTTCTTTTCCACCGTAAAATAGTAAGACGGTTGGTGCAGTCAACACTAAATATGCCGCTGCAATTTCCCTCATGTCCTCTAATGAAACAACAATTTTTTCCACATTAGGGTACAATTCGAGTAATCGCGTTATTTTCTCCAGCATAACATCACATACACCACAATCCTCAGTTTTAATAAATAATAAACATATTGGTTGTTGCTCAATATATGCTACTAATTCTTCTATATTTGAAAATTGTTTCATACGAATCCCTCTTACATAAATTTTTGAAATATCTTTTTACGATATATGCCAAATACTGATGTTTCTTTTAATTTACGCCTTTCTAGCAGTTGCTGCAAACGAAGTGATTTTGCGGTTAATTCTTCTTGTAATTTTCTTTTCTCTACCCCATCGTGACAACAAGCAATTAAATCTTCCATTTTTAACATATCTTTTTGTAACTGCATTTCTTCAGGAATCATACCAGCATTTTTTTAAATTTTATAACTTATGCGAAGCTCTTCTGGAATCATTGACAAATCCTCTAATTCAAGAGGCTTTCCTTTGTTATGTATCAGCATTTATATAGATATGTTAAAAACTTCATGTGCCGTGGCTTCATTATCATCATACGGAAATATATGTAATTTCGTCAATAAAACAAGCTATTTTTATATGATTCATACACGCAAAATAGATTTATAAAGTGAAACTTCTATCAAGTAGGGTTTCTTCATCCCCACCTATTTTCTTCACTTTCTCTGTATCTTGAGGTTGGGATTTTACTGCCCAAAAGTAGCGAGATAAATGTAAAACTGTCGTTTTTTCTAATATTTGAAACTCTAATTATCTTAACTGGAACAAAGAAAACGGCACTCTTGCACAAAAGAGGCACCGTTTTTACATTTTCTATTAATCTTTTTTTAATTTTCTAGCAATCCCATTTCCAAGAGACTGTAATCCTTGTACGAGGATAATTAAAATTAGAACGGTCGCATACATCACTTCTGGTTCATAACGCAAATGCCCGAAGCGATATGCTAAATCACCAAGTCCACCTGCTCCAACAAGTCCCGCCATTGCAGTTGCACCAATTAACCCGATCGTCGCAATCGTTAAACCTAGAACTAAAGATGGCCTTGCTTCCCTAACCATCACATACCAAATTATTTTTCGAGTCGAGATTCCCATCGCTTTATAGGCTTCTAATACTCCTCGATCAACTTCAAGCAATGCTGTTTCCATAAGACGTGCAATATAAGGTGCTGTAAATACGACGAGTGGTACAATTACTCCTTTTACTCCAATTGTTGTCCCAACAATGAATTTTGTAAAAGGTAAAATAAAAAATAGTAGAATAATAAACGGAATAGACCTAATAATATTAATCACTGTATTGAGAATCGGATATATGATTTTATTCTCTAGTTGCCCGCCGGGACGCGTTAACACAAGTGCTACACCAAGCGGAAGCGCAATGATAATTGAAATAAAAAGAGCAATGCTTGTCATTTGAAATGTTTGAATCGTTGCTTCCCATATTACTTCACCCCATTCATCCAAAAAGGACTTGCTTGTCATGTTCTTTTCCGCCCCCTTCTACAATAATTCCCTGTTCTTGTAAAAATGATAATGCCCTATGTACTTCTGTTGTTTCTCCTTTCATATGAACAACTAATTTTCCATACGCCTCATGCTTCAGCTGGGTGATATTCCCCGATAGAATATTGGGATACACATTAAAGCGCTTTGTCGCAACAGCAAGTGCTGGTTCACCAGATGAATTTCCGATAAACGATAACGTAACGATTTCACCATTCTTTTGTAATTCAGCCTGCAATACGTTAGGAATTTTTGAAGCGAATGAACTGTTTACAAACTTTTTAGTTGTGTCATGCTGCGGATTCGTAAATATATCTCTTACCTTACCGCTTTCTACAATACTACCGTTTTCCATTACTGCTACGCGATCACAAATGCACTGAATAACATTCATTTCATGCGTAATCAGTAAAATCGTAATCCCAATCTTCTCATTAATTTCTAAAAGCAAATCTAAAATAGATTCTGTTGTTTCCGGATCTAATGCACTTGTTGCTTCATCACTTAGTAATATTTCTGGTTCATGAGATAAAGCGCGGGCAATCGCAACCCGTTGTTTTTGTCCCCCTGAAAGCTCATTCGGATACGCATCTTTTTTTTCAAACAATCCAACAATGCGCAAATATTTTTCTGTCCTATGTTGAATCTCAGCTTTTGTAATTCCTGTAAGTCGAAGTGGAAGTGCTATATTTTCATATACAGTTGCTGTTTTTAATAAATTAAACCCTTGAAAAATCATACCAATTTTTCGCCTTGCCTGTGCAAGCTCATTTGAAGGTAAAGATGTTAAATCTTTTCCATTTATAAGAACATGACCAGTCGTCGGCCTTTCTAATAAATTGACGCAGCGGATTAACGTACTTTTCCCGGCACCGCTATATCCAATAACTCCAAATATTTCTCCTTTTTTCACAGTAAGCGATGTAGCTTTAAGTGCTTCTACTTTCCCTTTTTCTGTTTCAAATATTTTAGATACATTCTGTAATTCGATCATACACTTCACCTCCTACCACGATGACAACACAGCTCCATCAAATTTTTTCTCAATAAATTCTTTCACTTCTGGTGATTGGTAAGCTTTCTTAAACTGCTTTACGACTGCATCATCTTTATTATCTGAACGAACAACAACCCAGTTTACATATGGCGAATCTTTTCCTTCACGGAAAATAGAATCTTTTGCTGGATGTAGCTTTGCACCCATTGCAAAATTTGTATTAATGGCAGCTGCTTTTACTTCACTTAACTGTGTTGGCAACTGAGATGCTTCTAGTTCAACAATTTTTAAGTTTTTAGGATTCTCCACTACATCTTTCGCTGTTGCCTTCTCTGTTGCTTTCGGATCAACTTTTAATACACCCGCTTTCTCAAACAATTTCAAAGCACGTAATTCATTTGTCGGATCATTTGGTACAGCAATTGCATCCCCTTCTTTTAAATCCTTCACATCTTTCACTTGCTTTGAATAGATTCCCATAGGAAACGTTACTGTTGAAAATACTTCTGTTAACTTCATTTTGCGTTCTTTTTTAAATACATCTAAATATGATTTCGTTTGAAAGCTATTCAGATCAATCTCTTTTTCATCTAACGATACATTGGGCATTACATAATCATTGAACACTTTAATCTCCACTTGTAAATGATCTTTTGCAGCTACTTCTTTTACTTTCTCCAAAATTTGTTCATGCGGCCCGCCGGTTACGCCAACAGTAATTTTCTTCTCATCTAATGCCTTAGCATCTTTTGTTGAATTTAAGCTGCATGCCCCTAGTAACAATACAGCTCCGCTTACAATACTTAATAATAATTTCTTCATCTCAGTTCCTCCTTGGTTTCTATCTGTTTGACAAAATAAAAACACCTCTCTAAAGTTAAGAGAGGTGTCCTATATATATATAAGTAGCTTCCTCTCTTATCTTCCAAAACGATAATCGTTTTGCTGGAATTAGCACCTGAACTTACCGTTTCGTAAGTTTGGTTGCCGGGCTTCATCGGGCCAGTCCCTCCGCCTCTCTGGATAAGAGTATCAGTATAAAGTTGTCAAAAACTATGTACCTTATACTAAATCTTGTAAGACATTTTGTCAATTTAATTTTCCGAATTTTTTTCATTATCAAACAATAAAGCAAAACCTTCATCCCCCCACTGATGGAAAGCCCGCCCAATCGGGCACATGCCAGCAGTTATCCCCCACCTATCTTCTTCACTTTTCTCTGCATCTTGAGGTGGGGGGGCTTACTGCCCAAAAATAAGGGATATCAAAGGNNCCTTTGATATCCCTTATTTTATCTCTTTGCGCCACCCCTGCACATGCCAAACTTGCGTCACCCAATCTTCATAAAAATCTGGTTCATGAGAAACTAGTAACACCGTACCTTCATATTGCATAAGGGCTTCCTTAAGCGCTTCCTTTGCTCGAATATCTAAATGATTAGTCGGTTCATCTAAAACAAGTACATTACTTTCTGTTAACATCAATTCACATAAACGTACTTTCGTTTGTTCTCCACCACTTAATGAACAAAGCTGCTGCCCAATATGTTCTTCTGTTAAACCGCACCCTGCTAGCGCTTGCCGAATTTCTTTTTGCGTCATATCAGGCCTTAGTGACCATATTTCCTCAAGCGGTGTTTGTTTTGAAGCAAATTCTTCTTGTGCAAAATAAGCTGGATTTACTCGCTCCCCTATTTTCACAATACCACTTAAAGGCTGCAAATGTCCCAGTAACGTTTTTAACATTGTCGTTTTCCCAATACCATTATAGCCAACAATAGCAATTTTTTCACCGCGCTTCACTTGTAAATCAATCGGTGCGAATAAAGGCTCTGTATAACCAATTTGCATATCCTTTGCCTCTAAAATCCGGCTCACAGGATCACAGTGAACATGGAACATAAAACGCGGCTGCAAAGTAGAAGTCGGTTTTCCAATTTGGTTTATTTTTTCTAATACTTTTTCGCGGCTTTTCGCTTGCTTTGCTTTACGAACTTTATTCTTTTGAATAAAATCTTTTAACTTCCCAATTTCTCTTTGTTGCCTGTCATATGCCACTTGTAATTGTTGTTTATTTTGTTCATAGTTTTCTATAAATGTTTGGTAATTACCTATATAGCGTTTCATTCCTTTATGTTCCAAATGATAAATTACATTGGTAATTTCATTTAAAAACCTTTCATCGTGCGAAACCACAATGTAAGCATGCTTATAATTTTTCAAATACCCTATAAGCCAATCAATATGCACGTTATCGAGATAATTTGTTGGTTCATCAAGTAATAAAACATGCGGCTCTTCTAATAATAATTTTCCTAATAATAGTTTTGTTCGTTGGCCACCACTTAGTTTCTCCACCTCACGATTCATACCAAGCGCTAAAATCCCTAATCCCGCAGCAACTTCTTCTATTTTTGCGTCAATATGGTAAAAATCAGAATGCTCTAGTACACTTTGTAACTCTCCGTATTGTACTAACAATTGCTCAAGATTCTCGCCTGCTGTTGCCATTTTCTCAGCTATTTTCCGCATATTATGCTCGATATCATACAAGTGGGCAAAGGCAGTTTGTAAATATTTCATAATGGTTGTTCCAGCTTGCAAGTCACTATGTTGCTGTAAAAAGCCAATATTTACATGAGGAAACCATTCAACCATTCCTGCATCAGGAAGTAACTCTCCTGCTAGTATACGTAGTAATGTGGATTTTCCTGCTCCGTTGCTCCCTACAAGACCAACACGCTCACCTCGAAGTAAGCGAAAACAAATATTTCGAAAGATTATTTTATCCCCATACATATGGGTAACATTTTCGACTGATAACATACTCATTTTACTCTCTCCTTTTCGCTTCACATACAAAGCCAAACGAGAGAACAGCATGATAAAGTGAACCTTCCATCAGTGGGGGGTTTCTTCATCCCCCACTGATGGTTAGTTGAACCAATCGGGCTTTTACGGGCAGTTATCCCCCCACCTATCTTCTTTAATTCTCTCTCAATCTTGAGGTGAGGAATCTTACTGCCCGTTAATGCGGGATAAAGACAATATTCAATTAGCTGAACTTAAAAATGGGTAAGGTGAACACACCTTACCCATTACAGATTATTATCGTAAAAAAGGAATAAGGTTCTTTATCTACTGTCTTCCGGTTGGCTTTTAATCAAAAATTGGGCATACTTCTCCCTTATCAAGCCAAAACCATTTGAAGAACAGTTGATAAAGTCATCTTATCCTTTCACTCCTTTTAAAATCATTATTTTCTCATAATAATAGTATAAACAAAGCTCTTATATCATATTCTTCCTTTTTCTTTTTGTTCCTGCACTCAAAAGAAAAAACTCTTAACAAATTAGAGTTGTTAAGAGTTTTTTCGTCTACTTCCTCATATAAGGAGCCAATATTTTTAATATCTCTGTTTTATCTTCTTTTAGTTCTTCAGAGGTTAACATGTCCATTGTTCTAGGGCGCGGCAAGTTCACTTTGACTTCTCCGACAATTGTTGATGGTTGCTGCGACATAATGAAGACACGATCTGATAACAAAATAGCTTCATCTAAATCATGCGTGACCATAATAATAGTCTGTTTTCCTTTTTGCCATGATTCTAATAACCAGCTATGCACTTCCATTTTTGTAAATGCATCTAATTTCCCAAAAGGTTCGTCAAGCAACATAATCGGTTTATTACATAAATACGTACGTAAAAAGCTAATCCGCTGCCGCATACCACCTGATAAAGCATCTGGATAATGATTTGCATATTCATCAAGCCCAAATTGCTCTAGTGCCTCCATACCAGCTTCTAACCGTTTTCTTTTTGGCTGCCCTTCAATTTCTAAAGGTAACACAATATTATGAAGAGCGGAACGCCACGGAAGCAGTAGATCTTGCTGCGGCATATAACTGACAATCTCCCGATTCATAACGGATTGATTTTCGTAAAGTACATCTCCCTCATTTGCTCGTTCAATTCCAGCAATGATGTTTAATAATGTACTTTTTCCGCAGCCACTTGGCCCAACAAAGGAAACAAATTCTCCATCCTGAATGGAAACGTTCATGTGCTCTAGTACTGTTTTCCCATCAAATGTTTTCGTAACGTCTTTTACTTGTAATCCGCTCATTGTTCGCTTGGAAGGAATTCGTTTGTAAAGGCCTCGTTCACATCAATTTTCTTTTTAATGACTTTATTGTCATATAAGAAATTCATATAATTGCTCCATACTTCTTCCTTCTGTACTCCCCACGCTTTCGCATCATCTTGATATTTCGTACTTAACCATTGTTGACTTTCTTGTACTAACTCTTTATTGATGTCAGGTACATTTTGAATTAAAATATCCGCTGCTTCTTTCGGTTCCTTAATTGCAAAGTTATAACCATCTGTTGTTGCTTTCATAAATTTCTTCACAAAGTCTTTATCTTGTTTTGCATGTTTTTCACTTGTAATAATAACAGGGCTATAATAATCTAACGCTGGATCTAAATCTTTTAACATAATTGTGTTTAATTCAATGCCTTGTCTCTTTGCTTCAATACCGTCCCAACCATAATAGATCCACTCAAAATCAGCATCGCGGCCGATAGATTTAAAGAAATCAGTTTGTCCAAGTACAACATTCTGTACTTTACTATAATCTGCTTGGTTCTTAGCCATAACTGTTTTTATTGTGGCTTCTTCTGCTGGTCCACCCCAGCCGCCATATCTTTTTCCTTCAAACGCCTTTGGTGATGTTATATTATCTTTTTTTAGAGACGCAAATGCAGATGTATTATGTTGAATAATTGCACCAATTGATACAACTGGAACGTCTTCTTCACGTGCTATTGTTACGTTTTCTTGGTAGCTTACACCAAAATCAGCTTTTCCTGATGCAACCATTTGTTCAACAGAAGTATTATCACCAGGCTGAATAATTTCTACATCTAACCCTTGTTTTTTATAGTAATCTTTCGTCTTTGCTACATATAAACCAGTATGATTTGTATTTGGAAACCAGTCCAATACCACGGTTACTTTCTTCTCTTTACTCTCTGCTTTCTTGTCTGCCGAGCAACCTGCAAAAGAGAATAGTAAAGAAGCTGCTAATAATATTTTTAACCCTTTTTTCATTTTCCCTCATCCTTCCTGTAAATCCACGGTGCTGTTAGTCTTGCCACCAATTCAACAATAAAATACAACACTAGCGTTATACCTACAATAACAACGGCTATTGCAAATACGCGTGCTGTTAAAAAAGATTTTGTTGCCCTTGTCAGCATAACCCCTAGCCCTTCACTTGCACCAAGCCATTCTCCAATAATAGCTCCCATTACACTATAGGTAACTGCAATTTTTAATCCTGAAAAAAAGTAAGGCAATACTGCTGGAAATTTCACTTTTTGATATACTTGCCACTTGCTTGCTCGCATCGTTTGAAGCAATTTCAGCATTGCTTTATCAACCGTTTGAAAACCTTCTAAAATACTAAGTGTAATTGGAAAGAAGCATACAAGAATAACCACCATTACTTTTGGCAACATTCCGTAGCCAAACCAAATAATAAATAAAGGTGCTAACACGACAGTCGGAATCGTTTGTGAAATCACTAATAATGGATTAATTAAAACACGGAATAATGGAATGACATCCATAATAATTGCTATACTCGTTCCAAGTAAAATCGCAAAAAATAATCCGATTAAAACTTCTTGCAGCGTCTGTATTGTATTCGGAAGTAGTAAATCTTTCATTGCTATAAGCTCATGTACAATCGCAGAAGGCTTCGGCAAAATCCACGGTTCAATCTGAAATACTGATACAGCCCCTTCCCATATTGCAATGAGAAAAAGAAGCCATACCATTGTAATCATTCTGTTAGATCGTTTTTGTTTTTTCATGTTCTTCACGATACTTCCATACTTTCTCATCAATCGTTACACCTGTGCTTGGACGATAGTGAATTTTAATAGAAGTAATAACTTCTTCAGCCCCATCATCTATACAAGCTTGCTGCGCACGTTTGATAATATCAAGAAGCTCATCTAACTCCCCTTCCATCGTTGTTTCCATTGCACCAACTTCATAGCGTACACCAGATTGCTGAACAACCTCAATCGCTTTATCTACAACTGAATATACATCTTTCATCTTTGCTTGTGGTACAACTGAAAATGAAATCGTAACTTGCTGTGACATATTAAATTCCTCCTTATATAAAGTAAAATTCGTGTAAAAAGAAAAGGCTTTCCTGCCACAGGGCAGGAAAGCCTTATATTCAAGTTACCATAGAATAACATATGCTACGATTCTTGATACAACTCCCTACGCTGGCATTATCCAGATCAGGTTAAGGGTCGATGCTTTAATACATCCTCTCAGCCACATAGGCTCCCCTGTTCCAATTCGTTTTCATTGTAGCACGGATTATTTTTGTGAACAAATAAAATTAATTTTTCTCTCCTAAATAATACTGTCCTCGAGTTCATCTTCATATATTCTATTGTACTCACAAATTGATACGGAAAGGTGGAATTTGTATGGGCATTCGCTTTATAAAGATTTCTTCTATTTATTTTGTCATCGGCGTCTGTATGGGGATGTATATGTCAATGTCTCTTAATTTTGCGTTAAAAAGTGTACATGTTCACTTGCTGCTTCTTGGTTGGGCCTCAATGATGGTAGCTGGAATTTTATATCATATCTTTCAAGAAGCTGGTCATTCTAAACTAGGAAAAATTCATTTTTGGCTCCTTAATATTGGGGTACCAGTTATGATGATTGCACTCGCTCTTGAACTTTATGGACATCATGCTGCTATTCCGTTTGTTGCCGGTGGTAGTATTCTTGTTATTCTCGCTATTATTGTATTTTCTATTAATATTTTTACCCATATAAAAGAAAATTCATAATGAAATTCTTTACAAAGTAAAACTTCCATTATTATAAGTTTTACTGCTCTTTATACAAAATACATGAAAAAGCAGAAGCGGTTAGCGCTCCTGCTTTTTTATGATATTTCAGCTTTTAAATTCTCCAATAAGCCCTCGCACCTTTCTTCTACCTCAAGATTCAAAGAGAAACGAGAAAGATAAGTGAGGGATGAAAAAACCCCCGACTGATGGAAGTTTCATTTTATAGTCATTTTCCTACCTCAAAAACAAATAAATATAATATAAAAATAAAATAGAAATATTATTACTTACAGAAAAATAGCTAAAAAAAGAGACCAATGTATGAAAAAACATTGGTCTAACCAACCCTATCAGTCCGGTAACTGGCTAGCTTAGTCTGATTCGACCTTAGCCCCTATAGTTTTGCGACCTTATGTTTCCACAAGTTTGCCTTTCTCGATGAACGAGTTGAACGATATGGGAGTTTTATGAGAATTACACAATTCTCTGTCCACAGATTACAACATATAAATCAATTTGTCCACTTATTTGCACATACAAATATAAAATTTCAAAACAACCCTTTTGTAGAATAATTTTCACAAAAAAAGTGAATCATGTTTTTGGATGTATTATATAATAAAAAAGGCTATTTTTAGAGATTCATTTTATTATTGAACTTTCGAATCATAAAACAAATTAAATTATTTGATAATAACGATTGATTATTATCTCGGAGGTACTATACTATGTTCTGGCTACAGTTTATCATCTTGTTACTCTGCATTTTCATCGGTGCACGACTTGGCGGTATTGGCCTTGGCGTAATGGGAGGTGTCGGGATGACAATCTTTGTCTTCTTCTTCCACTTACAACCAACCTCTCCGCCAATTGATGTTATGCTTATGATTTTATCAGTTATTACAGCCGCTGGAGCACTACAGGCTGCTGGGGGGATGGACTATCTTGTTCACGTTGCAGAAAAAACGCTCCGCAAAAACCCGAAACGTATTACATTCTTTGCCCCAATCGTCACTTATTTATTTACGTTTTGCGCAGGAACAGGCCACGTTGCTTATTCAGTTCTTCCTGTCATTGCTGAAGTATCGCGTGAATCAGGAATTCGACCAGAGCGTCCACTGTCAATTGCTGTTATTGCATCGCAGCAAGCGATTACGGCAAGTCCAATTTCAGCAGCAACCGTTGCACTTCTTGCTATGCTTGCTAACTATCAGATTACATTATTAGATATTTTAAAAATTAGTATTCCATCTACCTTTATCGCTTGTATGGTAGCTGCTTTCGTCGCAAGCAAAATGGGGAAAGAGCTAAATGAAGATGAAGAGTACTTAAAACGATTACAAGAAGGCATGATTCCAAAACTAGAAGAAAAGAAAGAGTTTATTGTCCCGAAAGGTGCAAAACTGTCTGTTATCCTCTTTTTGCTTGCAACAGTTCTAGTTGTTCTTCTTGGATCTTTTGAAGCATTACGTCCTAGCTGGATGATAGACGGAAAACTTGTACGTCTTTCTATGCCAAATACCATTGAAATGGTTATGCTAACAATCGCAGCACTTATTATTATCTTTTGTAAACCAAATATAGAAAGCATCGTGTCTGGTAACGTCTTTAAAGCAGGAGCAACAGCAGTTGTTGCGATTTTCGGCATCGCATGGATGGGGGATACGTTCTTTAACGGTAACTTACAAATGATTCAAGGTTCTATTCAAGGTCTCGTAACGAGTGCACCATGGTTATTCGCAATTGCACTATTCGTACTATCAATCTTGTTATATAGCCAAGCCGCAACAGTACGTGCGTTAATACCACTTGGATTAACACTTGGCATTTCACCAGCACTATTGATTGCGATGTTCCCAGCTGTAAATGGATATTTCTTTATTCCAAACTACGGAACAATCGTTGCGGCAATTAACTTTGACCGTACAGGTACAACACGTATCGGTAAATATGTATTAAATCATAGCTTTATGATTCCAGGTCTTGTTGCAACAATTACATCAATTGGAATTGGAATGCTTCTCGTTTCACTGATGTTTTAATTAAGAAAGAGCTAGCCTTTACAAGGGCTAGCTCTTTCTTAATCAAACGTTTGTTTAAATATTTATCCCGCTTTAACGGGCAGTAAGACCCTGATTGATGAGAGCTTTCCATCAGTGAGAGATGTCCCCCCCATCGATGGAAGTTTCACTTCATTCAATGATTTCAATGTTATATCCTTTCTTCCGCATTCCCATTAGCACTTGCTCAATATGCTCATTATTTTTCGTCTCAAGAGAAAGGTGTAGCTGCGCATAACCTGGAAATACTTTTGTTCCAATCCTCTCTAAATGAATATGAAGAACATTTGCTTCAAAATCGGTTACAATCTGTAATACTTGTTGTAATTGCCCTGGCTTATCTTTAACCATTGTTGAAATATGTACAAATCGTCCAGCTTCAACCATACCATGTTCAATAATGCGTGAAATAAAATTAACGTCAACATTACCGCCGCTCAAGACAGAGACAATCTTTTTCCCTTGCTCAAGCACTTTTCCATATAACACCGCCGCTAATGAAGTAGCACCCGACCCTTCTACAAGTAATTTATTACGTTCTAGTAACATGAGCATCGCCCGAGCAATTTCCATTTCATCGACGCAGAAAATATCATCTACATAGCGCTGCGCAAGCTGAAAAGTGAGATCCCCCGGTTTTTTTACCGCAATTCCGTCTGCCATCGTTGGCGTTGATTCTACCGTTATCCTTTGTTTTTCGGAAAGAGATTGTTTCATACTAGGACACGCCAACGCCTGTACACCATATATTTTCACAGATGGCCTTTGTTCTTTAATTGCCATTGCAACGCCTGAAATTAAACCGCCGCCTCCAATTGGACAAATGACCGCATCAACATCATCAAGCTGATGCAATATTTCTAATCCAACTGTTCCTTGGCCAGCAATAACAAGCTCATCATCAAATGGATGTACAAACGTCGCTCCTGTTCGTTCCTTTAAATCAAGTGCATATGCCAGCGCTTCATCAAATACATTCCCTTGCAACTCAACATTAGCTCCGTAACGCTTTGTCGCAAGCACCTTACTAAGCGGTGCTCCTTTGGGCATAACAATCGTACAAGGAATACCTAGCATATTACTAGAATAAGCTACACCTTGTGCATGATTACCAGCTGATGCTGCCACAACTCCTTTTTGTAACTCCTCTTTGCTAAGCGAAATCATTTTATTATAGGAGCCACGTACTTTAAATGAACCTGTTTTTTGTAGATTTTCTAGTTTTAAATACACTTCATTATGGGATAACTCGCTAAATGTACTGGAATAATCTAATGGTGTTGTATGTACAATGCCTTTCATTTTTTCATGGGCAGCTATAATATTTTGTAACGAAATCATGTTGTCGCCTCCGAAACAGTATATTCACACACTTTAGTTTCAAACGGCACAATTTGTTTTATACAAAAAAAGAATATTGCTTTAAAATAGATTTTGATCCAAAACACCTCACAAACCCGTATTTTACGGTAAATGAGAAGAATCCATTTTGAAAAAAAGATTGATTAAAATGGATTCTTCTTTAGCATATTTAAGTTTCGGTTTTATAAAAAAGTTTGATCATTTTTCACCTTAGATCTTCCACAATAGCGCCCGATTGTGGAAGATCTTAATTACTATGTCTTTTTGAACAAATCTACCTCTTTACTTTTTATAAAGTAAAGAGGTAAGTTAGCAATTATAATAATGTCTGGGTAATAATAAGTAAGTTACCGTTGCTTATAAAAAAGCAACGCCCGATTGGCCCTGCTTGTTATTTGACTATTACTTTTCCATCCATTCCTTTCTGGAAATGGTACCGACATATCAGTTCATATGTACCGGGATCTTGGGGTTTCACGGTAATAGTTCTTTCTTTTCCCGGCTGGACTTCGGCGTCAATTCTGAGCTTTTCCACTGTGAAGGTGTGCTCTTTCTTACCTTGGTTTTTCAATATCAACGTTGTCGTTCTTCCAATCGGAATGGTGATGACATTGGGATTAAAGTAATCATCGTTCAACTCGACCTCAATCACTTTCACTGACTCAATAGGCTGTGTTACGACGCCGGATTCGGCAAATACACTGAGTGAGCCCGGAGTTGTCACAACCAAAATCATCGCAAGCAAAACGACCAATCCAGTTAACCACTTTTTCACAGCCATTCGCAATCCTTCCTTTCCTAAGCACTATTGTTTTCCAATTCATAAAATATTATCACTATAAATAGGGTTCCAACGTGCTTCAAATAGTAGCTCTTTTATCTAAAACAGTGACAAAGAAAAAAATCGACTCTAATAACGATCTTCTGGAATCCATTCTTCTTCAATTAACCTGCACCATTAGTTTAAGTAGAATACTTCATATTCAAACAAAATATTTTCATCATCTTCAAGTTGATCTTCCACAATCTGGCCCGATTGTGGAAGAAGAAAAATCCTGCATTTCATGCAGGATTTTTGATCAAACTTTTTTACAAACAGTACGTCTTTTTTATAAACGGTACAACTTTCTTATAACCAGTACAACTTTATTTCAAACCGACAAAGAACCATTTCTTCATGTTAGAAATGGTTCTTTTCATATATTAACTTATTATTTTTTCACTTGTTCAGCCAATTTCTTCGTACTATCATAAGGAGAATCTGCTAAACTAATTGCTGAAATAACAGAAACTCCATCCGCACCTGCTTCAATGACAGAAGCAGCATTTTCAATTGTAATTCCACCAATGCCGACAATTGGAATTTCAACGCCACTTTCGCGGAAGCAACGTAACCCTTCCGTCCCTTGTACTGCTTTCGCATCTTTTTTCGTATTTGTTGGAAAAATCGGTCCTACACCTAAATAATCTGCACCATTTTCAATCGCAAACCGCGCTTCTTCTATTGTATGAGCGGATACACCGATCATTTTATCTCCCATTTTTTCACGTACTATCTTAATGCCTTCATCATCTTGTCCAACATGAACGCCATCTGCATCTAATTCTAGCGCTAATTCCACATCATCATTTACGATAAATGGAACATTATACTCTTTACACAAAGAATGAAGCTGTTTTGCAAATGCATATCGGTCTTCTCCTGTTAATGCTCCGTCACCTTTTTCACGATATTGAAAAATTGTAATTCCACCATCAAGCGCTTCTTTCATGACTTGTAATGGATCTTTGCGGCAATTGTTGCTACCCATAATAAAATATACTTGTAATAACTCGGACATATACTGTTTATTGATGCGTGCCATTTCTCTCATCCTTTCTTAACGAACTTCTTCGGCATTCCCATATTGTTCAACGTCTTTTGCAGTAACATTTGCTAACTGATTAAGAAATTCAATTTGGAAACTTCCTGGTCCTTGATCAGCCGATTTGTTTGCTGCAATTTCTGCCGCTACACCATAAAATGTTACTGCTGCGACCGCTGCTTTTACATAGTCTTTTTCGACTGCTGCAAATGCTCCGATAACAGATGTCAATAAACAGCCCGTTCCTGTTACTTTTGTTAAAATGGGATGACCGTTACGAAGAATGAATGTTCTTTCTCCATCGGTTATAACGTCTTCTTTTCCAGTGATAACCGCAACAGTACCTAGCTGCTCTGCTGCTTGTTTCGCAATCGAAACAACATCACCGTTTCCTTCCCCTGCGTCAACACCTTTAATCTCCCATTTCTCATCAATAACATTTGCAATTTCCGCCGCATTGCCGCGAATGATTGCTAGCTTTACTTCACTTGGGATATGTCTTGCCACTTCTGTTCGGTACGATGTTGCACCAGCACCAACAGGATCAAACAAAACTGGTGTATTGTGCGCATTTGCTGATTTCCCAGCAATGAGCATCGCTTCTACTTCTTCCGGGCGAAGTGTTCCCATATTTAAAACAAGTGCTCCAGCGATACTTGCCATTTCAGCTACTTCTTCTTTCGCATATGCCATCACGGGCGATGCACCTAATGCGAGTAAACCATTAGCTGTAAAATTTGTCACAACAACATTTGTAATATTATGAACGAGCGGATTTCTTTCTCGTACTGTTTCAATTACTTGTGCAATTTCTTCGATTTTCATATTTGTCCATCTCCTTTTCTAATAATGGGAGATATAGCTAAAAAAGACACTTTGCGCATGCAAAGTGTCTTAATATATGCTTTCACACTCTCCCTACGCTGGCATTATCCAACAGGTTCAAATGGTCAACGACAGATTAGCCGTACTCTCAGTTTGCATCCGCAAACTCCCATGTGTTTTCTTATTCATCTAATTCAGAGTCTACTCTTATTCTACCAAAATCACAAGTTACATTTTGCTATGAAAACTCTCCTCTTAACTAATCAAAGATGCGGAGTATTTTATTACTAACAATGGATGCGAATCTTCGGAATAACTGAATCCAAAAAGGATGTATGCTATAGTTAACTTACGGAAATTCGAAAGGATGTTTGAAATATGGCAAAAAGTGTTGTAATTGCTGAAAAACCTTCTGTTGCACGTGATATTGCACGTGTATTGAAGTGTGATAAAAAAGGAAATGGTTATATTGAAGGCAGTAAGTATATTGTTACTTGGGCTTTAGGACATCTCGTTACATTAGCAGATCCAGAAAGTTATGATGTGAAATATAAAAAGTGGAACTTGGAAGATCTTCCAATGCTACCTGAACGCTTAAAATTAACAGTAATAAAGCAGACCGGCAAACAGTTTAATGCTGTTAAAAGTCAACTGACTAGAAATGATGTTAATGAAATCATCGTAGCTACAGATGCAGGACGCGAAGGAGAGTTAGTTGCTCGTTGGATTATTGATAAAGTTAAAATTAATAAACCTATTAAACGTCTATGGATTTCATCTGTTACGGATAAAGCAATCAAAGACGGATTTGCAAACTTGAAGCCTGGTAAAGCATATGACAATTTATATGCTTCAGCTGTCGCACGTTCTGAAGCCGACTGGTATATCGGTCTTAACGCAACACGTGCATTAACGACACGATTCAATGCGCAACTAAATTGCGGTCGTGTACAAACTCCTACTGTGGCAATCATTGCAGGTCGTGAAGACGAAATTAAAAACTTCAAAGCGCAAACGTACTACGGTATCGAAGCCCAAACAACAGACAAGTTAAAACTGACTTGGCAAGATGCGAAAGGCAATAGCCGTAGTTTCGATAAAGAAAAAATCGATGCAATTGTGAAAAAACTAGGAAAACAAAATGCCACTGTCGTGGAAATTGAGAAAAAACCTAAGAAGTCGTTTGCTCCTGGTCTTTATGACTTAACAGAACTACAACGTGATGCAAATAAAATCTTTGGTTATTCTGCAAAAGAAACGTTAAATATTATGCAAAAATTATATGAGCAGCACAAGGTATTAACATACCCTCGTACAGATTCACGCTACATCTCATCCGACATCGTAGCGACACTTCCAGAACGTTTGAAAGCGTGTGGAGTGGGAGAATATCGTTCTTTAGCTAATAAAGTCTTAACTAAACCAATAAAAGCTTCTAAATCGTTTGTTGATGATAGTAAAGTAAGTGATCACCATGCGATCATTCCAACAGAAAGTTATGTCAACTTCTCAGCTTTCACAGATAAAGAACGCAAAATTTATGATTTAGTTGTAAAACGTTTCTTAGCAGTTTTATTCCCAGCTTTCGAATACGAACAACTAACGTTACGCGCAAAAATTGGTGATGAAAACTTCGTCGCACGCGGCAAAACAATTCTTAATTCCGGTTGGAAAGAAGTATACGAACATCGCTTTGAAGATGACGATGCAGTAGACGATTTAAAAGAACAAATCTTACCTCGCATCGAAAAAGGCGATACGTTAAACGTGAAACTAATCGCACAAACATCAGGTCAAACAAAGCCACCTGCACGCTTTAATGAGGCGACATTACTTTCGGCAATGGAAAATCCTACAAAGTACATGGGTACGCAAAATAAACAACTAGCAGACACATTAAAATCAACTGGTGGGCTAGGTACTGTTGCTACACGTGCTGATATTATTGATAAATTATTCAATTCGTTCTTAATCGAAAAGCGCGGCAAAGATATTCACATTACATCAAAAGGCCGTCAATTACTTGATTTAGTACCAGAAGAATTAAAATCCCCTGCACTAACTGCTGAATGGGAGCAAAAACTTGAGGCAATTGCGAAGGGTAAATTGAAAAAAGATGTATTCATTTCAGAAATGAAAAACTACACAAAAGAAATTGTTTCTGAAATTAAATCGAGCGGTAAAAAATATAAGCACGATAACATTTCCACAAAAACGTGCCCAGACTGCGGTAAACCAATGCTAGAAGTAAACGGCAAAAAAGGTAAAATGCTTGTGTGCCAAGATCGTGAATGTGGTCATCGTAAAAATGTATCCCGTACTACAAACGCACGCTGCCCTCAGTGTAAGAAAAAGCTAGAACTTCGCGGTGAAGGAGAAGGTCAAATCTTCGCATGTAAATGCGGCTATCGCGAGAAGCTTTCTTCATTCCAAGAACGCCGTAAGAAAGAATCTCATGGAAAAATGGATAAACGCTCTGTACAAAAATACTTAAAACAACAACAAAAACAGGAAGAACCTCTAAATAATGCGTTCGCAGAAGCATTAAAAGGATTGAAGTTTGATTAAACCCATACTTAAGGGGCTATTCATAAAGATTAAATATCTTTATGAATAGCCCCTTCTTTTTCAATCTACTGGGTGTAGATTGAGAATAAAGCCGTACTATTTATAAAAAGGATGTGGCCATGTTGCAAGAAATACTGAACCATAGTACATCACAAACCACATTAAAATATATTGAAATCAATAAAGGAGAAAAAGATAATATACTTGATGTCTTTTATATTTAAGAAACCCTATATTATGTTCATATTATTTGTCTTATTTAACTAAAGCGCTCTTTAACGGAATAACACTTGAGCTTCTATTAGCTGGTTTAGTGCTATAATTATTCTTTTAACATTAAATAAATAAAATACGGTACTCCAATGATGGAAACAACAATTCCTACTGGTATTTCTACAGGTGCTAATATATTCCTGGCAATCGTATCGGACAATAATAAAAGGAACGTTCCAACCAGTGCCGAAGTTGGCAGTAACAGTTTATGTTTCGGTCCCACTAATTTTCTGGCTATATGAGGAGAAAGCAGCCCCAAAAATGAGATAGTTCCTGCAACAGAAGTAGCAACTCCCGCCAATGCAACTGCAAATATCAAGAGTGTGCGCCGTTCTTTTTCTACTTGCACGCCTAACCCTACCGATACGTTATCACCTAAACTTAAAACATCTAAATATCTTGCCTTATAAAGTGTTAAAATCAGAAAAATTATGATCCAAGGCAATGTAGCGATAACATAATCCCAACTGGTTCCCCATATGCTTCCTGAAACCCATACCATTACCCTGTTGAATTCCTGCGTAGTAAATCTGAGCTGGAATATAATTAGTAACGCACTGAAGGAAGCGTTGATTCCAATTCCTATTAATATCAACCTGGTTGGATTCAGCCCTTTCTTCCAGGCTAGAGAATAGATTAAAAACGCACCGAATGCTGCTCCAAGCAAAGCGACAACTGGCATAGTAAAGATAGTCATGTCACTGACCCCGTCATAAACAGTTCCGTTCATGAAATAGATATACATAACTACAGCTAAAGCCGCCCCCGTACTAATTCCCAACATCCCGGGATCAGCCAGATCATTTTTCGTTATCCCCTGAAGAATCGTACCGGATACAGCTAAAGCGACACCTACTAGGATCGCCATCACAATTCTTGGCAGCCTCATGTTAAAGAGCACTATTTCCTGATTTCTTGTACCTTGTCCGAGGAATGTTTGAATAACATCTAATGGTTTGATAGAAAAAGATCCTAGATTTAAACTAATTATAATTGTTAATAAGATAAGAATAGATAAGATAGTTGCTGTCCACATAAATCGTTTCTGTTTACCGTTTGTGACCATTACAGTTCTCTAGCCCCCTTTCTGACAAGGAGTATAAAGAACGGTACTCCTAACAATGCAGTCAATGAGCCTATCGGCGTTTCATACGGCTGATTAATCATTCTGGCTATAATGTCGCTGAAAACCAATAATACAGCCCCTGTAACCATGGAGCAAGGAATGATATACCTATAATCCGGTCCCACTAACCCTCTTACTATTTGCGGAACGATAAGCCCTATGAAAGCGATGTTGCCCGCTACTGCTACTGAACTACTGCTTAACAATATAACGATCAATATTCCTATAATTCTTATTACATTGGTTTTTTTTCCCAAACCAATAGCCACTTCTTCCCCTAAACTCAATATCGTAATCTTAGGAGCTATAATAATGGCGGCAATCACGCCGGGAATACCTACAACGGACAACAATTGCACACCTGACCATTTTGCTGTCGTCAATCCTCCCGCAATCCAAAAGCTCAATTGCTGGGATAAATTGAAATACATAGCTATGGCCGTCGCGATCGATATGAATAAAGTCCCAAGGGCTGTGCCTGCCAACACCAGCTTAATTGGATCCACCCTTTTTATAGATTTGGAGCTTAAAAAATAAACTAATAATCCGCTGACGCTTGCACCAATAAAAGCAAAAGCCATGAGACCCACACTGCCGACTCCCGCTTGCATAGCAAAAGCGATTGATATAGCAAGCGTGGCGCCTTGCGTAATTCCCATGATGGAAGGATCCGCAATGGGGTTCCTAGTGATCCCTTGCATGATTGCACCCGATACAGCTAGGAATGCTCCTACTAAAGCAGCAGCAATCGCTCTAGGCAATCTTACATCCCGTACGATTTGGGAATCCATAGCATCGTTTCCTGTAAAAATACTGCTGAATACGGTCGATAAGCTTATGTCTTTAGCCCCTAATGAAATCGATAATCCAATACCCAAACTTAACAGAATCAGTCCAATGATAATTACTGAAGAAGCAATAATCATTCGCGACATTCTTTTTTCATCGTGTACATATTTCGATTCATCCATTGTTACTTTTCTCCTTCACCTAAAAAGCAATATGGGTTGACAGAAAGGTAAGTTTTACCCTTTTCGCCAACCCTGCATCATCATCTTATTTTTTTGTAAGTTCCTTTGTGATATCATTCAATAGCAATTCTTTTCCTATTGGCTGATATCCTTGCGTAAAGTATGGGGTACTATTGAGAATCGTTGCGTTTCCTTCCTTTACGGCTCTCATCGATTGCCATACGGAATTGTTTTCCAACTCTTTTTTATCAGCATCTGTAGCAATAACGATGATGTGGTCAGCATCAATCTCAGATAGCCCTTCAATCGTCACAACCGGTAAGCTGATTCCTTCTTGCTTCGGCAATTTGGCAGGTTTCGCCAGCTTCATATCGTTATAGAGAACTCCGCCTATACCAGCATCCGCCAACACATAAAATTGACCACCGCTTGCCAATAATGATAAATACGTTTGATCTCCATTTTTTTCAGCAATTTCTTTTCCTGCTGCTTGAGCTTTGTTATCATAATCACTTAACCATTTTTTAGCATCATCTTCTTGTCCGAATAACTTCGCGACATCCAGCATTCTTGCTTTCCAGTCATTCCCATAGTCTTTCATCACAACAACTGGCGCTATCTCTTTCAATTGGTCATAAATTTTTTCTTGTCTTTCACTCATGATAATCAAGTCTGGATTGGTATTTAATATTGCTTCCACATCCATTGTATCGGACATGTTATAACCTACAATTTTTGCCTTGCCCATTTTATCTTGCAAATAGCTTGGAAATTCTTTTGTATGGTATGCATCGCCGTTTGCTGTAGCAACTGGAGTATGGCCTAAAATAATCAGATCTTCGCTTGCTCCTGAGATATCAGCAATACGCTTAGGATTCGCAGGGATTTTAACATCACCTTTCAGCGAGTTGACTACTCTTGTTTCATTCTCCGCTTTCGCTTCTTCCTTTTTATTTGAGCATCCGGCAAAGATAGTCACTAAAAGTAAAGTTGCTATGATAAGTGCTAAAGACTTTCTTCTTTTCATTGTTCGTTCCTCCTGAAGCTTCTACAAATTAATTTATGATTTGATTAGTACACATTGAAAACTGGTTTATAACTATATACTCAAAGCACAACTCAGCCTTATACTTCACGGCAGTAAATGAATCTCCCGACTCCGTTTATGTATTGTTCGCGTAGAATTCAAATAAACAGAATATAAAGAATACATTAAACGAGTAATTATGCTGCGTTACTCTTTTGGATGAATAGAAAGAGAATTCACCCACTCATTCACCGGTCTTCTTTGCTTTGCTCTAGGCACTTTCTCTTCATCTATATATCCTAGGTCGATGGAACCAATTATTTTCTTAGAAGAAGGTATGCCTAACTCATTGGCAAATATAGGATCATGTATATAAGAATTTGTTCTCCATACAGCGCCTATATTTTTCTCCCAGCATAGTAGTTGAAGGTTTTGAATAAATGCGCATGTTGCCCCTACCGATTCAAAGTATTTATGCTCATCTTCAAACCGATCTGTCACTACAAGCAAGGTAAGGGGAGTTGCTTCAGAATACTTCTCATAGGCACCTCTTACCTTGTTCAATTGCTCTTCCGAATACGAAGAAAATACCCCGGTTCGTTCATAGCTTTTCATTACGCAATCTAAAAAGTACTTTTTCTCTTCCTCAGTAGAAACGATTGTTACAGACCATGGTTCTACTTTACTGTGAAACGGCGCATAAGCAGCCTTTTCCAATAAATCTTCAACTTCTTGCAAAGGAATTGGAGTTTGTTTCGTTACTCGAATGGTTCTTCTTGAAACAATTGTAGATTCAATTGTTGATATCATCACATTATCCCCTATTTGTATCCTAATTTTTTAGACACCCACAGCTGTTCGATCTGCATGATTTTTATCTTTTAATAAATCGTAAGTAAGGCATACAGGTCTTTTTGTTCTAGGGTCTTGTACAATTTCCGCATCAATCTGAAACACCTTTTTTAATATTTCTGACGTGATGACCTTCTCCGGTTCTCCCTCACTTACGATTTTTCCATCACGCATAGCCACTATATAATCCGCAAATCTCGCTGCATGATTCAAATCATGTAAAACCATTACAACGGTACGGCCTTGATTCTTGTTTAATTCCTTAAGAAGCTCAAGAACTTCCAATTGATGTGCTAAATCTAAATACGTCGTAGGTTCATCCAATAAGATTAGATCCGTTTGTTGTGCAAGAGCCATCGCAATCCAAACACGTTGTCTTTGCCCTCCTGATAATGCATCTATCGGGCGATTTTTAAATTGAATCATTCCTGTGACAGTTAATGACCAATCTACAATTCTCCTATCTTCCGCCGTGACTTTTCCAAAACCACTTTGATGAGGGAAACGCCCGAATGTTACTAATTCAGAAACATTGAGACCCGATGGCGCATCCGGTGCCTGCGGCAAAATAGCCATCTTTTTCGCAATTTCCTTTGTTGACTGTTTGCTGATGGCTTCACCATCTAAATAGATAATCCCCTTTTTGGGATGTAAAATACGTGCCATTGCTTTTAACGTGGTTGACTTTCCGCAACCGTTCGGACCGATAATTGTAGTAATCTTACCTTTAGGAATTTGTAAGTTAAGTCCTTCTACGATATTGATGTTTCCATACGAGATATCAAGATTTTCAGTAGCTAAGTTAGGCATCATGATTTCTCCTTTTATTTTTAATGAGCAGTTCCCAAATGCACTCCTACAAAAGAAGATACCAGTCTGCTCTAATATATTATGCTTGCTTTTCCTCATATACTATTACACTATAATGATATTGATAATTATTGTCAATTAGAAATTGCATACAATTCATTTTCTTACTCAATTTCAAGTAGAAATCTGAATTCTTCCTAGCTAAATTAATATTTCAAGAAAATGTATGTAAGAAATATACAAAAAATAAACAGCTTTATTTCTGTTTGAATTAGGTTGCCGTTTATACTGCTTTGCATTGTTCTTGCACTCGATTCTGCATAGGATTATATTTGGTTATCATTTGCTTCGCAAACGCCTGTGCATCCTGCTCGATCCATCTCTTTTCATAGATTGCGTTCTCGTTAAAGTAAACAGCGTATTGCTTGCTCTTCAAACTGCATATCATGTTTGAAGAGCAATTTTTCCAACTATACGCCATATTTAAATTCTCCAAATACCTTCTGCCCTTTGAACTTACAGATATAGCATTCGGATTATCGGATAGTTTTTCATTTCTTTATCAGTAAAGTGTTTTTTGACATTTGAATATCCCGAAAACAGGTAAGAGTATCTCGAGTTTTTCATAAACAAAAGGTTCCTGCCATAACTGGCAGGAACCCTTTTCTATTAATGAATTAACTTACTTCCTTTTGCGTTTTCTACAAACTTACTGCTGGATTTATTAATTGGCTTTTTCAATAGCAGTGCAATAATAAGCATAACAACGACCCATATACCCAATGCGAGAAGATCCTTCCATACAATATCCCACAGCATACCGCCAACTGTTTCGCGAATCAAACTAATCGCATACGTAAACGGTAAAAATGGATAAAGAGCTTGGAAGAATTTCGGCGTCATCTGAATTGGGAATGTTCCACCTGAACCGGCAACTTGTAGTACGAGTAAAATGACCGCAAATGACTTCCCGATGTTTCCAAATACAGAAACGAGCGAGTAAACAATGCAGACGAATACCCCACTAATCAACATACTAAATAGGACAAACCAGAATTTATCTACTACATAAGTACCGAGCAAGAACATATCGCCCATCGCTACGATAAACGCCTGTGCAAGGCCAACCGTTAAGAACGTTAAAAAACGCCCAAAGTAAATGTGATAACTTCTATAATCGGCACCTTCCTCATGTACTTCTACCGTTAACAATGAAACCATCAGTAATGCCCCTACCCATAACGCTAACACTGTATAGAACGGTGACATCGCTGAACCGTAGTTCGGTATTGGGTATAATTTATTCTCTTTTAAGTTTACTGGGTTTGCGAAATAATCACTTTGTTTTTCTACATCATGCTTTAACAAACGAATGACGTCATTTATATCTTCTTGTGATTTAAAGTCGCGAATTTTATTAGCAATGTCTGTAATTTTCTTCTGTGCATCAGGAAGTTCAGCTTTTATCTTTTCAACTTCATCTTTGCCAAGAGTTAAACCTTTCGATGCATCTTCTAATACTTTTTGCACATCAGGAAGACTTTTATTTGCTTCATTTAAGATTTTTGATGTATCTTCTGACATTTGTTTCGTACGTGCAATAGCATCGTTGAAACTTGGAACAATTTCGGAATCATACTTTCCTAAAATGTCACCTAATGCCCCTGAAGCACTTTTAGTTGCAGCATTTATACCATCAACTACATCCTTTGCAGGTTTCTGACCTTTATTCATTGCATCTAATGCTAAATTCGCCCCGTTGATTCCTTTTTGGAAATCGCCTTTTACTTTGTTCAATTGATTAATTGTATTTGGTATATTTGTTGTTTTATTTAAATCTCCAGCAATTTTATCTACATCATTTAATACCGGAATAATCCCGTCTATCACTTGGATCCCAGCTGTTAAACTTGATTTTAAAGAATTCAATCCGTTTTTGGCTGGGTCTAAATTTACGCCCGGTTGTTTTAATTGATCCAAATCAGGCCATGCTCCCAAAATACCGTCGATAATAGCAATTCCATCTTTAGCAGCTTGATCTAGTGCATTAATCGCATCTTGCGACGGCTGTTGTCCTTGATCTATAGCTTTAATCATATTATCAATCTTCTTACTTGTATTATCTAATACAGTTTTTAAGCCTTTCAGTCGGTCAATATTATCATTGAAGATTGTTGTGTTAAATGTTTCATTAAGAGTTTGTAATAATGAAATGATCGAATCAACTTGTTTGCTTTTAACATCAATTTGATTTTTAATGATTTGAAGATTTTGTTTTGTCGTTTCAGGATCAACAACATTATTTTGTTTCATAGCATCTGCCATTTGTTGTGTAGATACTAACACTTGTCGAGTAGATGCTAAAAAGCTTTTTACAGTTTTTGATGATTCATTTAATGTTTGTTCGTTAATATTTGCTAAATCTAAATTCCCTGCTGGATTTTTCAGGAACTCTGTAATTTGTACGGCACCATCTGCAGACTGTTTTAGAAATGTTAGATTGTTTTTTATTGCTTCTGGTGCAGCTTCTAACGTTTTCGTATTCTGTGCAAAAAATGCATCTAAATCCTTCGTCATTTCTTGTCCATCTCGAATAACATTCTCAACCGTCGGCAATGTGTCTTGCGCTGTTTTCACAAGTTGTTGTGCTGTATCAGCATCCGTTAATGCCGTATCAACCAAATTGTTAATCTCCGGGAACTGCGCTTCTAATTTAAAAACAAGTTCTGTTACTTTTTCAATACTTGGCAAATTCGTTTCTAAATCAATCCCAAGTTCATTAAAAATTTTAAAAATCTCACCATTTGCTGTTTTTACGAAGTTTTTACCTATCTCCTGTACAACACCTGATGCACCTGATGACGTAATCTTTGGTGCAATCGCATTAACTTTTTCATTCACATAATATTGAAGTTCTGGTTTTTGCGGATTATCACTTAATACCGTTGCAATTTTTTCGGAGAAATCTTTTGGGATGGTAATACTTGCGTAATAATCACCATGCTTTACACCATCTATGGCCTGCTTCTCATCAACAAACTTCCAACCAAGGTTTTTGTCCTTTTTTAAAGAATCAACAACCTCTTTCCCTATATTAATATCTTTCCCGCGTAAAGTTGTACCAGTGTCTTCATTAGATACTGCAATGGGAATATCTTTCGTATTTCCATAAGGATCCCACGAGGCTTGAATATTAAACCACGCATATAGTGATGGTAAAATTGTAAGCCCCAATATTATAACAATTGCAGCCCAATGTTTTGCCACATTCCGTATGTCTGTCGTATAAATACGCCATATTTGTTTCATATTTTTAATCACCTAATCATATGTTTTTTCTTTTTCCCAAATTCATACATACATTTTGCCATTATAGCATTGTTTACCAAAAATTTTAAATTAAAATATCTATACTTTCCTAATAAAGTGAAACTTCCATCAGTAAGGGTTTTCTTCATTCCCCAATGATGGAAAGCCCGCCCCATCGGGCTTTTACGGGCAGTTTTCTTCCCCGCTCTTCTCCAGCCTTTACTGCCCGCGAATAGCGGGATAAAGTGAAACTTCCATCAGTGACGCTTTTCTCACTGATGGTTAGTTGAACCAATCGGGCTTTTACGGGCAGTTTTCTTCCCAGTTCTTCTCTATCCTTTACTGCCCGTTAATGCGGGATTAACTGTATACGTCATTATATAATGAATACATGTCGATTCCTACACGAAATGACCAATTTGGTTTTACGTTCAATAATAAAGATTATGTACGAAATGTAATAAAAAAGCAACCCATCCGTATTTTACACGGCGGTTGCCTTTTTCATTACATATTAATTTGAACTTCAACACCAAAATGATCTGATATTACATTTCGGTTCACATCATTAAAAACTACTCGAGAAGAAACAACTTGCACAGGCTGATTACTTAAAATGAGATCGATGCGTAAACTTTTCTTGTTCTCATCCCAACCAGCGATCTTTCCTTGCACAGTTGTTCCTTCGTCTTTTCTTTCTGCTAATTCATACGTGTCGTATAGACCATTTTTCATGAGATAGTCATACCCCTCATTCTGTATGCGTGCATTGTTGTTGAAGTCACCCATTAAGAACGACAACTCATTATGATCTACATGATTCAATAAATGATCTACTTGCTTCTTAAACGGCTCTTCTTCATCAATCCACCAGCCAAGATGGCAAGAATAAATTGTCACCGGCTGATTGTTATAAGAAACTGTTGCTCTTACAATTTTTCGTGTTTTCCAGTATGTTGTATCTGTACTATCTGATACGAAAAACGAATTGCTCTTTGTAATGGAATGCTTTGTCAAAATTGCCAAGCCTTCTTCATACACCTCATACCCGATATGAGCAAAGTCCCATACAACATCATATTTCACTGCTCCTAGCTCTTCTAACTCCGCTTGTAATAAGCGTACAAAATTATCTTCTTTCATGTTACCGCATACATTTTTCGCTGTAATCGACTGGCTTACCTCTTGTAGCGCAATAACGTCATAGTCATTTTCTTGGATTGTTTTTGCTAAATAATGAATCTTTGCAAGTTGCTCTTCTTCTTGCCATGAATGACAATTTAAAGTTAATAATTTCATTTGTTATGCACCTAAAATATCTTGAATGTCTGACTTTAACACGTCAGCTTTTGGACCGTAAACAGCTTGTACTCCTTTATCTTTTACAATTAATCCAAGTGCCCCGTTTTTCTTCCATTTTGCTTCTTCTGCAACAATGTCTAAGTCTTTTACTGTTACACGTAAACGTGTCATACAAGCATCTACATCCGCAATGTTATCTTTTCCGCCTAATAATCCAATAATTGCTGTTGCTAATAAACCTTCTTTTACATTTGCTGCTGATCCTTCAGTTTCTTCTTCATTTTCAATGTAGTTACCAGCACGTCCTGGTGTCGGGATGTTGAATTTTTTAATTAAGAAATTAAATACTGTATAGTTTAATACAAAGAATATACCTGATACAACAAAGAAGTTAATAAGGTCTCTTGTTAATCCGCCCTTTATAATCATTGGTGTACGAGTTAATAACTCGATAAAACCAAATGCATGAATACGTAAGTGAATAACATCTGCTAATGCGAATGCTAAACCAGTGATAACTGCATAAACAACATATAATACCGGAGCGACAAACATAAACATAAATTCAATTGGCTCTGTTACACCTGTTAAGAATACAGCTAATGCTGCAGATAAGAACATCGGTTTATATTTATGACGTTTTTCTTTATCTACGTTGCGGTACATCGCAAATGCGATACCGATTAATGATGCTGTGGAACCGATAACTTGTCCTACTTTAAAACGTGCTGGGACCACATTATGTAATAAATCCTGATATGCTTTCGTATCACCATTCGCTAGTAAATTATTTAAGTCTGTAATCCATGCAAGCCATAATGGATCTTGACCAGCTACTACTTGTCCTGCCTTGGCACCTGTTAATATCGTGTATGTGCCGCCAAGCTCTGTATAGTTCATTGGAATCGTTAACATATGATGTAATCCAAATGGTAATAATAAACGTTCTAGTGTTCCATATACAAATGGTGCAACAACTGGCGCGCTATCCTTTGAAGCTGCTATCCAACGCCCAAATTCATTTAATCCACTTTGAATGAACGGCCATACTAACGATAAAATAATGGCAGTGATTGTAGAACCAACAATTACTACGAATGGTACAAAACGTTTTCCGTTAAAGAATGCTAATGCTTGTGGTAATTTATTATAGTTATAATATTTATTGTATAGCACAGCTCCTAAAAAACCTGAAATAATACCTACGAATACTCCCATGTTAAGTGCTGGCGCACCAAGAACAGAAGTGAAGTAATCTTTAACAAGTAAATTTCCCGCTAAGAAGGAAGAAACTTTCGCTTTTGAATCCGCTAACATTACAGCGTTTACACCAAAAATTGCTCCTGTAATTCGGTTTGTTAAAATGAATGCCAGCAAGGCTGCGAACGCACCGCCTGCACGATCCTTTGCCCAAGATCCCCCAATTGCTACAGCAAATAAAATATTTAAGTTTCCAATAATTCCCCAACCGATATCTTCCATAACTCTAGCAATCGTTTGTACTACAGACATATCACCCGCAGACATACCGATTAGCTTACCAATGGAAATCATTAAACCAGCAGCTGGCATAACTGCAACTACTACTATCAAAGCTTTCCCAAACTTTTGCCAAAAATCAAAAGACGCAAGCTTCTTCATTTCTTTGTTCCTCCTTTTTCTAAATTACAATCCCTCATGTATAAATAATAATTGCTTATCCCCTTACGAAAACCTTTTCTACGCAATCGTTTTCATAAATTAATTTTAATAAAAGCGTTTTCATATTGCAATAATAATTTTATAAAAAATACAAATTTTTATATAAAAAAAGATGCTATATAAGCATCTTTTCCTATTAATCAATATAATAAATCCTTGTTTCATATGGTTTTAAAGTTATTGTTGTCACTGCATCATGATCTTCTACTTCATAGTTATTTAAAAGCAAACGATTGCGTTTTATAGGTAACGTATCCTCAACATATACAGCTTCACTCTTTGATAAATTGCTAATTACAACAACTTTTTCATCATTTAACGTACGTGTATACGCATAAATTTGCGAATGATCTTCTAAAAGTAAATCGTACGTGCCATAAGTAAATACTTCATGTTCTTTTTTCAGAGTAACCATCTTTTTATAGAAATTCAAAATAGAATTTGAGTCTGTTTGCTGCACCTCTACATTAATTTCTTTATAATTTGGATTCATTCCAAACCAAGGCGTACCTGTTGTAAAACCAGCATTTTCTTCGTTGCTCCACTGCATCGGTGTCCGTGAGTTATCACGGCAAGATGCCCAAATAATCTCCATAATTTCTTGGTGAGGTATCCCCTCTTCAATTTTTTGACGATATAAATTCTTAATTGCCACATCATCATAATCTTCAATATGTGGAAACTGAACATTTGTCATTCCAATCTCTTGACCTTGATATATGAACGGTGTCCCTTGCATAAAGAAATACATCGCCCCTAAAGCTGTTGCACTTTCGCGCCAATACTGTTTATCATCTCCCCAAGTAGAAACAATACGAGGTTTATCATGATTTTCAATATACAGCGCATTCCACCCTTTATTTTCTAAACCCTTTTGCCACTTTGTTAAAACTTTTTTAAGCCCTGTAACATCGAGTTCTTTTTTCTTTTCTGCATCCCATAAGTTTAAATGCTCAAATTGGAATACCATATTAAACTTTCCCTGTTCTTCTCCAACCCAAAGCTCGGCATCTTCAACTTTCACACCATTTGCTTCGCCAACAGTCATAATATCATATTTTGAGAACGTTTTCGTTTTTAATTCTTCTAAAAGCGGTTGAATGCCGTCAACATTCATATGTTTATCAAAAGAAGGTACATACTTTAACCCTTTTGGATTCGGCATGTCTTTAAATCCTTCTTCTTTTTTAATATGACTAATTGCATCAACACGGAAGCCATCAATTCCTTTATCAAGCCACCAATTGACGGTATCATACAACACCTCACGTACTTCTTCATTTTCCCAATTTAAATCTGGTTGCTTACGTGAAAACAGGTGTAAATAATATTGATCTGTTGCTTCATCATATTCCCAAGCAGAGCCGTTAAAAATACTTTCCCAGTTATTCGGTTCTTTCCCATTCTTTCCGTCATGCCAAATATACCAATCACGTTTCGAATTATCCTTAGAAGAACGCGATTTAATAAACCACGGATGTTCATCACTTGTATGATTAATAACTAGATCAATAATAAGCTTCATATCACGTTTATGCACTTCTGCTAATAGTTCATCAAAATCAGCCATCGTTCCGAATTCATCCATAATAGCTTGATAATCACTAATGTCGTAACCATTATCGTCATTTGGCGATTTATACATTGGACAAATCCAAATTACATCTATGCCGAGTTCTTTTAAATAATTTAGTTTGGAAATAATGCCTTGCAGATCTCCAATACCATCGCCATTTGAATCCATAAAGCTGCGCGGATAAATTTGATAAGCTACCGCTTCTTTCCACCATGTTTTATTCATAATTCCTTCTCTCCTTTTGCATAAATTAATGCAAACGTTTTCGTTACACTATCATAACAAAATATAAAGAATTTGTAACGATAATTCTTCACACTATTTAAACACCAAATAATACTTTATTAATCCTCTACATGAAATTCCGTTTATTAGTACAGTAATATACAATTTTTTTATATTTGATAACACAAAAAAAGCCCTTTATAAATACATAAAGAACTTTAATGATATAAAGTGAAACTTCCTTTTGGAGCGCTCTTCTCCAAAAGGTTAGTTGAACCAATCGGGCTTTTACGGGCAGTTTATCTCCCGCCTAACTTCTTTAGAAAAGCGGAAGCGGCTCGCTCAGAATCGCAGGGTGTTGGAGCCAAAGGCAGAGAG
>NZ_NUQE01000097.1 GCF_002582035.1 Bacillus pseudomycoides | reverse complement strand
GGGGAATTATAGTATCCAATACCGTAGACACTACGTTACAGTGCATGGAGCCATCGACGCTTTTTATGAAGTGCGATGGGAATCTGGGTGGAACCACGGGTTTTAACGCACTCGTCCCTGTTTTAGGGATGAGTGCGTTTTTTTATATTTATAAAATGGAGTGATAATGATGAGTGAAAAAATGATTCAAATTCGTTTTCCAAATGGTCGTGAACAGGAATACGTGAAAGGAATTACGTTAGAAGCAATTGTAGAATCTATTAGCCCTGGATTAAAAAAGAAAGCTATTGCAGGTAAAGTGAATCATCAACTATTTGATTTACGTAGAAGTATACAGGAAGATGCAGAAATAGAAATTTTAACTTTAGAATCAAAAGAAGGCTTAGACGTATTACGACATACAGCAGCCCATATATTAGCACAAGCTGTCAAAAGAATACACGGTCACATCAATTTAGGAGTTGGTCCTGTCATTGAAAATGGATTTTATTATGATATGGATCTTCCAAATAGTATTGTGGTTGAAGAGTTAGTTCATATTGAACAAGAAATGCAAAAAATTATTGATGAAAATTTAAAAATTCAACGGATAGAAGTAAGCCGCGATGAAGCAAAGCAAATATTCGAAGAACTTGGTGACCATTTAAAACTAGAGTTATTACAAGATATTCCTGCTGATCAAAACATAACTCTTTACAAACAAGGTGAATTTCTCGACTTATGCCGCGGACCACATTTACCGTCTACTGGATTTATGAAAGCTTTTAAATTAACAAATGTGTCAGGAGCATACTGGCGTGGTAACAGTAACAACCAAGTACTTCAACGTATATACGGCGTTGCCTTCCCTACTAAGAAGGAACTAGATGAGTATGTAATCTTTTTAGAAGAAGCTGCAAAACGTAATCATCGTAAATTGGGCAATGAATTAGAACTGTTTATGTTCTCTGAAGAAGCTCCCGGAATGCCGTTTTATTTACCGAAAGGACAAATCGTACGAAATGAAATGGAAGCTTTCTTAAGAGGAATTCAACAAAAGCGTAATTATCAAGAAGTCCGCACTCCTTTTATCATGAATCAAAAACTTTGGGAGAACTCCGGTCATTGGGACCATTATAAAGACAATATGTACTTCACAGAAGTTGATCATGGAAAATTTGCCTTAAAGCCAATGAACTGCCCTGGCCACATGCTGATGTTTAGAAATAAGCTGCACTCTTATCGCGATTTACCAGTTCGAATGGCTGAATTTGGGCAAGTCCATCGCCATGAATTTAGCGGTGCTCTAAATGGACTTCTCAGGGTTCGTACATTCTGTCAGGATGATGCTCATATTTTTGTAACACCTGAACAAATTGAAAATGAAATAAAAGAAGTAATTGATTTAATCGATTATGTATATCGTACATTCGGTTTTCAATATGAAGTTGAGCTCTCTACAAGGCCTGAAAATTCAATGGGAGACGACGAACTATGGAACAAGGCGGAAGGTTCTCTACGAAATGTACTAGAACAACTAAATTTCCGCTATAGAATCAACGAAGGTGACGGCGCATTTTACGGTCCGAAGATTGACTTCCACATTAAAGATGCTTTAAACAGAAGTCATCAATGTGCAACTGTACAACTCGACTTCCAAATGCCGGAGAAATTTAACTTAAGCTATATTAATGAAAAAAATGAAAAGCAACGTCCTGTCGTCATTCACCGTGCTGTATTCGGTTCACTTGATCGATTCTTCGGAATATTAATTGAACATTTTGCCGGAGCATTTCCAACATGGCTAGCTCCCGTACAAGCAAAGATTATTCCTGTATCAGTTGAAGCACATGAACAATACGCAAAGGAAATAGAAGAAAAGCTAAAACATGCTGGTATACGAGTTGAACTTGATCTTCGCAATGAAAAACTCGGTTATAAAATGCGAGAAGCGCAAGTTCAAAAAATCCCATATGTCCTTGTTGTTGGCAATCAAGAAGCCGCGCGTAACGAAGTAAACATTCGAAAATATGGAGAACAACAATCTAAAGCTGTATTATTTGACGAATTCCTTGTCAACATTCAGCATGGGATCCAAAATAGAAGTTTATAATACAAAAGAAATTGCAAGTTAGCCAAAACATGTTTTATCCTACACCATGATGTTGTTGTATCAATGTTTCTATTACAACGCAAAACGAAGAAAAGGATAGATAAAACAGATGATCTAAATTCAAAAAAACTTAAAATATAAAGGTCCTAACATAGTATATATAACTAATATGTTAGAACCTTTTATTTTTGGTAATCAGTTTTATTTCCCCCCTTGTTAGTCCAACTAATAACTCTTTAAAATCGTCATGTTTAACTTGTTCAGCCATTGGTTCCCCCCTTTTTTATAAAAAGAGAAGCAGCACCCCCTTCTTTTAAGATAAATACTGTATTTTTTATTTTCCTTTGAAAGTTTGATAGTTTCTGTTGTAAGACCTTTTGTATCTAAAACACCCCCTGCTAAATTCCCACCTTTTTCATCTTTAGTGAAAACATTTAATTTATATATTTTAATCTCCAATCCATTCTCCCCTCCTCCACTTTATCATGCTATAAATGTAGAAAGTAACATGTATATTTCATACAAATCTAGTTCATATAAGAACAAATAAGCTTCTAATAATCTATTACTCTATATGCCCTTCATACAATTGAATGATCTCAATAGAGTTATCCAACTCCTGCAGCCTTTTCACTAAACTTTCCACGCCAAAAATTTCAGTAAATGTATGACTACCTGCGATGAGATTAATATTTTTAAACTGCGCATATTGCACTGTATATAACGTCTTTTCCCCTGTTATGTATGTATCACAACCACTGTCCAACGCTGCTTGAATATGGTCAGTCGAATGCCCTGCACCTGTAATAATACCAACTCGTTTTACTTCCTTAGCATTATTTTTCCACGCCTTCACCTTTTCACCAAGCTTACTCTCTACTCTTTCAACTAGCTTCGAAAATGGGATTGGATCTGTATATTCGCCAACGCCGGGTAATTCTTCATCATCACAAGAAGAATACGTTATAATTTCATCAATTTCGATTGTATGAAACAACGATGTACACGTTCCAAATTCAACGAAATCTAATGGTGAATGTATCCAGAAGTGATTAATATTGTATTCTTTGAGTTTACTTATACAAGCTTCTTCCATTCCATATAAGAACTCCCATGCAGCGTGGTGTGTAATCATCATATCTACTTTCTCTTTCTTTGCTTCTTCAATCGTTTCGAGCGTTAAATTTGTTGCATAACCTATTCTATTAAACTTTTCATTGCTTACATTTGTTATACCAAACTGATCTCCGTACTTATGTAAATGTTCTCCAAATATTTCTTCAATATTTACCTTGAATTGTTGTATGTTCATATTTTTCTCATCCCTATATGTTTAATATATTTTAATCATATACAAATTCTTCACTGTTCTTAAAAAACCTTCCTTTAGTTCTCATGCTTTATATATATTATTAAAATTATTCAAAATTTATTGAAAATATAATTCTAAAAATATAGAATAAACTAAAAAGGAGGATGAACAATGAAAGTTATGAATTTAAATGTGACAAGAGAAACTTATTCTGTTCAGATTAAACATTCGATTTTATTTGAAATAGGACTAGGTATTGCTGCTTATACGTATTACGATTTTCACCATACTTTTGAAAAGCCTATAGAGTATTGGAAAGACATTGAGAAAAAATTACCTGCTGCTGTTCAAGAAGAACTACAATACACGCACAAGCACAACACATGGTTCGCTTTGTTACAGCTACTTCACTCCCGTTCTTTTGATTCTCTTGAAAGCTTTTTTCATTTTCTTGACGAACTAACTGAAGAGGAATTACGTTGGCGTTGTTTGCCTTATATCGGATTGCAGCATGAAGACAATCGAAGAAAAACATCTCGTAAAGAAGCAACAGCTATATCTTCCTTCATAAAGGCTTGTCAACATCACAAATTTTTCCCGGCATACATCAAACATATTTCATCTGTCGATACTTCCGTACTTAAACGACACTTGAAAATTATCTCTAAAGGCTGGTATGAAACAGTGATACAACCTAACTGCATAGAGTTTACTAGCATGCTTGAGCGCGATGCCCAGCAAAAACGTATACTTCAATCAACTTATCACCCAGAGGAACTTGTCAAATATATAACAGGCAGCGCCTATCAACCTGAACCTTCTATTCATCAAGTCATACTTATCCCGCAATATGTGTACAGGCCTTGGAACATAGAAACGACTTTACCAGGGATTAAAGTATTTTATTATCCCATTTCAGACGATAATGTAAGTTTAGTAGAAGACCCTTATTCCCCTCCTTCTACATTAGTTCATAGTTATAAGGCACTTGGAGATGAAACACGATTAAAAATTATAAAATTACTAACTGAAAGGGATCATTCACTTCAGGAGTTAACTGAGAAGCTCAAAATTCCCAAAACAACCCTTCATCATCATTTGTCTTTACTCCGGGCAGCTCGGATTATTAACGGCAAAGGTTCTCGGTATTATATACAGCTTGACCACTTAACTTCCCTTCAAGAAAAATTACAGCGTTTTTTAGGAAAGGAGTGAAGAGATGGAGAAAAGTCAATCTGTATTTACCAATCGTTCCTTTTTATGTTTATGGCTTGGGGAAACCATTTCTGAACTTGGAGGAGCGATAGGTGCTCTATGTAATTCGCTGTTATTGTACGAAATTACCGGATCAAAATCAGCTATGGGAACGCTATGGTTAACGTATTTTATCCCATCTTTAATTCTTCAACTCTTTATCGGCCCTTTCATTGACCGGATAAGCCGAAAATATATTATGTTATGTTCTCAAATTTTAAGAGGAATTGTGTTCTTCTTACCCGCTCTTCTTATGTTCTTAGGGCAGATTGAGATTTGGAGTTTGTTTGTTATTCAAGTTGTACTTGGAATTCTACAGCCTCTTTATGTTCCAGCTGCATCAGCCCTGCTTCCTACGATTGTACAACAGGACAGATTAACACAAGCCAACGCCTGGATTGATGGAACAATGCGTACCATGAGTTTCTTAGCTCCTACTTTAGGAGGACTTATAATAGCTTACATAGGAACTTTGCCTACTTACATAGTGGTAGGAGTTTTATTTCTTATAAGTGCAGGAAGCATTTCTTATCTCCATGAGCCTTCGGTTATACACGATAGTAAAAAGGCTACTTGGTTAAAACAAATCATTTCCGGATATCAATATTTTTTCAAGCAACGTCCGCTCATATGGCTTGGATTCTTTACTTCTTTAGTCCAATTTAGTGTCGGGGTAACAATGGTAATCAATGTTCCTTATATAATAGAAGAATTCAAAGGAACATCTTTTTCATACGGCCTATTTATGGGCAGCTTTCCTTTAGGATATGTGGTCGGTTCTTTTTTAGTAGGTAAATGGAGAAATAAGTGGTCGCTAAGATATATCATGCTTTCAGGTCTATTCATGGGCGGGTTATCTTTTTTCTTACTTGGCTTTGTAACATCCTTTCCCTTTGCCCTTTTGTGCGAATTTCTAGGAGGTGTTTGTTTTCCGTTTTTTAATATTCATCAAACGAGTCTCCTTCAAAAAACTGTTCCTTCTCACTTTATGGGACAAGTATTTTCTGTTCGTCTCTTTCTAATTCGGGCTACTATGCCTTTAGGTATTTTATTTGCGAGACAACTTGTTGAAATCTCCGGCATCCGTCTTTTGTATATCTTGATTGGTAGCTTTATTATTATTCCCGCTTTATCCGGTATGCTCTTGCCCTTCTTTTCCTTTTTAGATGAAGAAAAAGATAGTGATATTCATATTTAGTTTTCTTTATCATATCAAGAAACTGAGATATTATTGAAAGTTCTCCTTCGAAAAAATCGCAAACAACGTCATTGAACTTATTAAGAATTGGTCTAGAATAGCTTTCGTTGGTTGTGAGGACTAGAAATGGTTAATTCATTAACATACCACATGCCCATCAAGCTAAAAATTTGTTGTTCCTCAAAACAAAAAAATGAACTTAATTTTCATAAATAAATGTAGGGAGAAAAAATTTTCATTTTGGGTGTATTTCAATATCTTAGCTTGATAGCGATGGGTACCACCAGCAACACGCGGATTTACAACGGTAAGGCTATTCCCGTATTAAAATCCCAATCTCTCAGTGATATAAATGAGAAATTGGGATTATTCAATTTAATAATGACAAAACCACATTTCTATTTTTATTTACAGTGGTACATTAAAGTAAGAATCCGCGACCAGTCCCTTGTTAAGTCAAGCTTAGAAGTAAACTTTCCGGCGTAACGTCGAGCAAAAAGGGGCTCAGTTCGCCTACACTGTAAATCTGTAAGTGATGCATAGCCCGGGTGCAGGCGGTGTAGAACAATCTGCGCAAGCTCTCATCACCGTATACTTGTGCCGATGCATCATAAATGATAACGGCGTCAAATTCGATGCCTTTGGCTAAATACGCCGGTATGACGACAACGCCTTGTTCATATTCAATCGAGCCGCTCTTCACAAGTTTAATTTTATCGACGTTGCTAAGGGCCTCGTATGCATCGATGCTTTCCCCAGCAGATTTGCATATAATCGCGATTGTATTATACTGCCGTTTCCGCAAGTCTGCGACTTTGGAAGCGATGCAGCGGTGCAGTTCGGCACGATCAGACAACTGCGTCAGCACAGGCTTCTCGCCGTCGCGTTCAAAAGCGGTAATCCGTTCGCCGCCAGATATGAGTCCGCGTGTAAATTCGGTGATTGGTCTTGTGGATCTGTAGCTGCGGGTCAAGTTGATCGCATTCGTTTCATCCGGTCCATATAAGTCAGTAAGTGTGTAGAAATCGACCATTTCGCTGGCATGGGCGAATATCGCCTGGTTAAAGTCTCCAAGCACGGTCATCTTTGCCGAAGGAAATAAACGTTTCAAAAATTCGAATTGAAACGGAGAATAATCTTGTGCTTCGTCTACAAGCACATGTTTGATTGAGACGTTTGTCTGAAACCCTTGAATCAGCTCTTTTAATAGTAAAAACGGAGTAGCATCTTCGTAAAACAGTTTTCCTTCACCTAGCATTTTCATCGTCAATAAGCAAATATCCTCCCACTCCTCAGGTGTTTCCCCGGCAATCCACAGTTTGATCCGTGCTGGATCGGCGAAAAGCTGCTTG
This sequence comes from Bacillus pseudomycoides, assembly GCF_002582035.1. Taxonomy (GTDB): domain Bacteria; phylum Bacillota; class Bacilli; order Bacillales; family Bacillaceae_G; genus Bacillus_A; species Bacillus_A pseudomycoides_B. The sequence goes on along the minus strand of NZ_NUQE01000097.1, from coordinate 32,827 downwards.
TATATTCCCGTAAAATCGACGAAACGAAGCGTTCGGACCCATTTGCGCAACGGCTTCAACTTCTTGCGAACCATCATACGCCCGAGCACCTTGATCTCTCTCTCATAATCGTCAAGCGAGTCTTCCGTAAAGCCGCGTTTTTTCTGTAAGTAGGTATAAGCCTTTTGATACTCATCTTTGCTAAGCAACTCGATTTCTTCCTGTACCCATGACTTGGTCAACTCGAGTTTTTCGATTTCATCTACTCGCTCGTTTAGCCATTCTATCAGCTTCTCAATCCTGTTGTGAAAGCGAAGCGAGGTGTCGCTGCTATAAAACCTTTCCGCGATTTGTTTGGCTGAGACAACCGGTTTTCCTCTGAATTTAATTCCTTTGAATAACATGCCGGATAATTCTAGCGACTGCCTGTATGTTTTGATCGTCTCAAAAAAACGGGTCGATGCCTTAAATCGGATGCTCGCAGTCCTAGTTCGACAGGAAGGGTCATCCGATGCAGTCAACACATATTCCAATTGCTCATAGGGACCCTCGACTTGAAATGCATTGCTCAGCCGATGGTCCAAGTATTCCTGGAATGTGGCCTGCTGCATATTCTCTTCACCGAGTTCGGGCAACACATTAGATACGTAGCTATTAAACATCGAGTTAGGCGAAAATAGAATGATTTGATCGGCTTTCAGTCTATCTCGATACTTGTAGAGCAAGTAAGCAATCCGCTGCAGGGCGGCCGATGTCTTGCCGCTGCCAGCGGCGCCTTGAACAATAAGCAGCCGCCCGCGATCGTGCCGAATGATCCGGTTCTGCTCCCTTTGAATGGTGGCTACTATGCTGTGCATATGTTTGTCTGTGCCTTCGCCAAGCACCTGCTGTAAAATCTCATCTCCAATGGTGAGACTCGTATCGAACATTGATTTGATAACGCCGCTGCGGATGATATATTGCCACTTTTGATCTAACAATCCATGAACTACTCCTTCTGGTGTAACGTATTCAGCTGGACCGGGCGGGTAATCGTAGTAGACGCTCGATATCGGTGCCCGCCAGTCGTAGATTAGGAAATTCTCTCCTGTTGTATCCATAAGTGTAGAGACTCCGATATAGATACTTTCCACTTCGGAAGTTCCTTTTTCGATGAAATCAATTCGACCAAAATAAGGTACTTCCTGCATTCGATGCAGTACGGACAGCCGATTGAAGGCGTGCCTATGGGTGCTTTGGCTTACTGACAGGGCTTGAGCCTGTTGTCTTAAGCCGATGATCGTCTCGAGATAATCGTCAAAAGTATCTATATTAACTTTGACGTCATCCCAAAAGTGTTTACGGATATTGATTACTTCTTTTCGACGCTGGCTAGTTTCGTCTTCTATCTTGCTGATTTGCTCCGTGATTGTCTCCATTACGCTGTCCAATCGTTCTTGTTCCTGACGAAGTTCTGTGTTCATATCATGCACTCCTTAAAAAAAATTGAAAATGATGGTTGACTAAATAGGATATTTGTTATAAAATAATAATTGGGATAGTATATTCTTATTTAATATAAAATTGTGTTTCTATACTAATTTATCACAGTTTCTCAAGTTTATCAATGTATTTAACACCACCACTGCTATGATAGATCATAATTGTTGTAAATTTATAGGAAGAAAAAAACTATTTTACAAGATAAATGACTCACAAAAATGATATCTAAATATACGATCATTTAAAGTAAGGTCAGATGAACTATACTTAATTGAGAAATCCTTCAGAGAACAAATCAAGCATTATACAATTATTCACGAGTTTAATTTCATATAGAGTCTCATTCTAAAGCTTTATTAATACTTCCATTAACTCTCCACCTTTTGAATTTTTATCTGTCCCCTTAAATAGGTTCCTTTTACAAGTGACCACCATAGTTATCTTGCTTTCCCTACCATGTTTAAGCATATTAAGTGTATACACCCTTTCATTAAATATCTTCTCCATTTCTTTTAAGTCTTTATTTATAAAAGGATTCGCCGACATCTTGCAAACTCATTAACAAAATTTTTTAAGGCTTTTTTCTAGTTCTTTCAGTCCCGCCATAATCCAAACTCTCCTCTTATATAACACATTGTGATATTGTTCACTAACTAACAAACGTAAAAAACAATAAACTACATTATAAGTTATCCTTTTCAAGTCAATTTACCATTACGTCTCATTATCGAACCTACCCTAAACTTTAGTATAGTCATAGAAATTTCAAAAAGTCACACTTACATATACTCTCTGGACACTCTTAGCTTGATGATGATGTTAACTACCCCCATACACAAAAAACGCTAAGCACTAATTTGCTAAGCGTTTTTCTGCGTTAAAGTATATAGTTGAAGCTCCTACTTGTCTTCATTAATCCATTCGACCAATTCTCTATCAAAAGAATGAGGTTCTTCAAACATAGGATTATGTCCACTATGTTCAAAAACGACTTTCTTCACGTCCCTACATCTGCCATCGATATGATCCCACAGTGAAACCGGTGCAACCAAATAATCATATCTCCCTAAACCAATAAATACTGGTTTTTTAAAATTAGCTAACGATTGTATTAGATTAAGCTTTGCGAATGCTTCTCCCCATAGATGATCAATAATTTTCATATTTGCATATACACCATCCCACATGTAAGCTCCATTAAATGTATAATCGCAAAAACTTTGGGCTCCCATACGAATACACATATGAACAAATCGGCTTGTGGGATCTTTCTTGATATCATTCTCTAATAAAACAATATCTTTTTCAAAATGCTTCTTTCTCTCTAAACTTGCAGTCTCATGAAAAAATGAAAAACTTTGCCGCTGTCTGTCTTCGCTATTTGTAGGTGCCGAATTTAATAAAATAACTTTCTGAACATTTCTAGGGTATTTTTTAGCATATTCCAAAGCCATAAAAGCATGTCCAGAATGTCCCAATATGATAAAATCGTTAAGATTAAGGAATTGTCTTGCTGTTTCTATATCCTCTAATACTTTATCCAATGTATAATCTTCTGGTCCTTAAGCTCGAGTAACCTTTACAAAACCTCTATGATCTAAGAAAATAAACTGAAACTTTTCATATAGATTTTCCGAGAACAAGCGAGGATAATACATGCTGCTTCCCACCACCAATATCGGCTTTCCATGCCCTTTTATACAGTAATTCAACTCAAATCCATCACTAATTACACTTTAATTTTTGTTCATTTTAACACTCCTCTTTTCTTTTTATTAAGAAGAGCTATTGGCAAAATGAAGCTCTTCCTTAAACCACTCCCTTTCCTTTTTCTAATTCCCTTATATTCTCCATTGAACGTTCTAACACTTTAAATCCTCCCTATTACTGCCTTTTTAAATATTTGAACATATTTTCCTCTAGAACCAAACTAGTAATATGTAAATTAAATGATTCTTTAATAGACTTAGAGAAATGAATAAAAAGTCATTGCTTATTTAAGAAAAGCCGCCATTAGTTAAATAGTTTTTCTGAAAAATTTATAACTTACATATAGATTACTTAAAGTATTTCCTTTGCATCAGAAGGTAAATTTCTCACATGTTTAAGATATTTCATCATATTTATATCATCATCAATTTGATACGTGAACAATAAGTGACCTGCCACATCTTCTGCTAAAGTTCTAAACAATTCACAAGTGACAAATATAGAATCCCAAAAATTCTCATAGTTGCTGTCAGAATAAGTTTTCTCATACATCTCCCAATATGATTCAGGAAGATAATCTTTTAAATACTTCCCCATTTTTCCCGTCGAAACTTGGAATTCGTTTTTTATGCCGACCCACCAAGAAACCATCTCATCCAATCTAACTCGTATTACATGTTCAAACATTTGCTTTGCATATGGCAATTCATCACGCCAAATTCCTTTTGCAACATTTTGCAGGCACCACCAAAAATCACTACAACAACTCATAAACATAGGTTCTGTTGCCTTTTTTACATGATAATCAATATCTGTAGGAGCAGAAATGAGTGGTAGAATATTATCTTTATCTAATAATGGAACTGTAAGTCTATCATTGATATATCCCTCAATCATTGTATCTTTCGTTTCGATATGAAGGTCTATTCGATTTCCATCTGTAAATAACATTAAATATCCATAAAATCTATCAAAGTCCGTATCCATACCAACTGATTCATTATTTTTATCAGGCTCTTGTATCATAAGTAAATCTCCAAAAGTATGAATCCATTCCGCATCTTTTATAAAAGATGCTGTTTCAGTCACTACATAAACAATATCGTAGTCCTGAAAGATATCTTTTGGAGCATTAGGATTTGCTCTCGAACCATTCATATAGACTGCTCGAATTCGTTCATCTTTTTTAGCTACTTCTAAAATTAAATCAAACATTTCTTTTTCACTTCTCATCACTATTCACCTCAAATTCCCGTTTCTATTTAGCAACTGTTCTTTATAGGTATTGTTGAAGTATCCTGTACCTTTCGTTTAATAGCACAGGTTCTCGTCGTTCTTCTAATTTGTATACTTCATCCCATTCCACAAGTAGCTGCAAAAAACTAGATTGTAACTTAAATTAGATATTTAAATACTTAAAAGAGATTGTCCAAGTGAAATTATTCGGAAAACTTCTTTTTTGATTCAACAATTCAATATTTCTTTTAACATTTTAAAATTTTGTTGAAAAATCTCTGGCGAATCCCAATTTTTGTAGTCATGAGGTAATTTAATATTTACGATGTCATTGTTCTCTCGTGCAATTACAGTTAAATCCAATATATAGTCTATTACTTTTGAAAGATTTGTTTTTGTTCCAATTAAACCATGTCCTGGAACCGCTATGTTAATATCCATTTCTCCAATTTTTTTCAAAATATGAATCCAATTCTCTAAATTCGATTCTTCAAAAAATGTTGGATGACAATCAACAAATAATAAATCACCCATGAATATCACTTTCTCTTCTGGGATATAGAGAATTGCATCACAGAATGAATGTCCTCCGCCTAATGTGAAGAGCTTTGCACTACGCTTACTCCCATGAAAAGTTATTTCATCTATAAATGTTTGGTGCGGTAATACTAATTCAAGAGTTGGCAATGAAACTTCCAATTCGCTTAAAAAGTTTATTTGGTGTTCTAACTTTGTATCATTAGTTTGATTTACTTGGTCTTTTAAGGAATGAATATAATTTCTTAGACCTTGTATATCATTTTTCTGCTTATTAATTCTTGCTGGATGAATATCCTTCATTTTTTCGTATGTAATTTGACTTGAAATAATACTACTATCCTTAAACGTTTGGTTACCTCGAATATGGTCTCCGTGCCAATGACTATTTATAACCCATGTAACTGATCGATTCGTTATTTTTTCTGCAATATACTTTAAATCTTCCGCAGCTTGTTGTGTGTTAAATGTATCAAAAACTATTGTTTTATCTCCTAAATCAATAAAACCTGCATTTGCTACGGCTCCACCACCTTCTTTTGCTATTGCAACGTATATCCCTTCACTAACTTTTTCAAGGCTAAAATGTTTGCTAAAACATTCTTCATTCATTTTTCTCTCTCCTTGAATTCTTATTTTACCTAACTCATTCATAAATTTTTTTCAGTTCCTTTAAAACAAAATTTTCTCGATGTATCCACCTATTCTGTTCACATTGGTTAATAATTTTTTCATTTTGATTAACCGCATCACCAAGCCTCACCCATTGAGGTGCAAATTCTTGTTCAAGCTCGTAATCATCTAATTTTTGAGCGGTTTTCTCACCGTTCACTTCACAAAAATAATAGTGTGAAGTCATTTGAAATATAGCATTCTCATCATATTCATCTATATACCTTTCAATAACATGCCCCATTTTATTTCTAATTGCACAGTTAAGATAACCTGTCTCTTCAGCCACCTCTCTCATTAACCCTTCAGCATGGCTTTCATTCTTTTCAACTCTACCTCCAGGAAATTTATAATCTCCCATGTTAGAATGAACGAGAAGAATCTTATTATCTTGAATAATAATAGCTCTAACAGCTTCTCTGTAGTTTATCTTAACTTTGTTTTCATCAATTTCTGAAATTCCTAATAATGCGTTCAAAATTAGAATTCCTCCATTCTTATAAATCCAATGATTCATTTTTATAAAACAACTTCAAACTCATCCACGTACACCGCACTTCCCGAAATATCAACTTCTAAAGTATCATCACTTTCTTTTCTCACTTTTACTCTCACCCGTCCATCTTTCCCTATTTCATGACCCTGCTCTATTAAAAATTCTCTTCTATCTTTGAATTCATCCTCAATAAACGTAACGTAATATGCTCCCATAACTCCAGAAGCTGTGCCAGTTACCGGATCTTCTATTGTACCAGCATACGGTGATGAAAAATGACGTGCATGCATGTGTGCATTTGAATCATATGTTTCTAAACAGAAAGGATGAATGGAAGCTCGGGGCATTTCTTTTAAAATAGTTGGAAATAGTTTGTTGTTTGATTTCATCCTTTTAAATGATTCAAGTTTTTTCACTGGAACTAACAAAGTCCAATTTCCTGTGCTTCCATATACAATTGGCAAGTTTTCTTCTAAATTATTCTCATGCAGACCTATGGAAGCCGCTAACTCTTCTCTTGAGCCATGAAATTCTTGAAACTGTGGATTTGCTTGTTTCATTGTTATATATGGTCCATTGTTCAAGTCTTTCTCTACTTGTATTGGTAAAATTCCTGCTTTCGTTTCAATCGTGAACTTTCCTTTCTTTTCTATTAAACCTCTAGTTTGTAATGCATAAACAGCTGCTACAGTACCGTGACCACAAAGATCCATTTCATACCCTGGCGTAAAGTAACGAATCTCCCAATCCGCTACACTTGATTTCATTAAAAAAGCAGTCTCATTAAATCCAACTTTATAAGCGATATTTTGCATCTCATCATCTGTTAGTTTGTCAGCACGTAAAACAACGCCTGCTGGATTTCCCTTATTTGGTTTATTGCTAAATGCATCATAATGATAAACTTTTACTGTATTCAATTGATTCATCCCTTTACTATAGAAAATTCCAGTAACTAAACTATTAATATATTATTTCAATCTTCCCATATACACCATTCCGTTAGAGCGATTTCCATTCATCGTTACATATTCTACTCTTTCGTATTCTAACTGCTGGAAATCACTTGTCCATTCTTTCACCCGTTCCTCACTATGATGGCGCAAAATAGCTCCATCAGCTAACTCAAATACACCGTATATGTTATATTTTTCATAGTACTCTGCATAACGATTTTTATTTCTTTCATCATCGTTCAGTAAGAAATCGTTAATATAAACAATTCCTTCAGGCTTTAATACTCTTTTTACTTCTTGCAAAATATTTTCCTGTTCTTGATCGTTATAGACACAAGTTAATACCGCAAATAATAGTACCGCATCAAAAGAATGATCAGGAAAAGGAAGCTTTCCACTCTCAATAACCTCAAAATGGATGTCTTTATTGTGTAACTTAGCGCGTTTTATCATTTCCTCTGAAAAATCTACACCATACAAATTCATGAATTGGTTTTGTTTTAGCTCAAGCAACGTTCTTCCATATCCACATCCATAATCTAATATAGCGGCTTCTTTGTTCACATATTTTGAAAACCACTCAAATTGAAAAGGTGTTGTAAATTGTTTTTCATTCGCTACTTCATTCCAGTATTCTTTTTGATGGTTCATTTCCTATATCCCCTCTAATCATGTATATTTTTTAAATTTTTATACTCAAAAGAACAAGCAAGTTATTGAAACAATAATTAAAAATTTATAAAATTACTTCGAAAGCACCTTTGAAGCCAGCTTTAATATCTTAATCAGTAAAAATACAAAATATCTGTTCTTTCATTTTTTAAAAGAACACTTTGAGGAGAAATTCACATATGACTTATAAACGAAATCGATTACTGTACGCAATAATGACCATCATTGTAATGATATTAGGGCTATGCTCAAGAAAGATAGCTCACATGTTACCACATATTTTAAATACATATTTAGGCGATGCGCTGTGGGCTTTAATGATTTTTGTTGGTTTTGGTTTTATTTTCAAAAGAGCTCATACAAAAACCGTTGCGTTATTTGCAATATCATTTTGTTATATCATTGAATTCAGCCAATTGTATCATGCTAGTTGGATCGACCATATTCGAGAAACAACTTTAGGTGGATTAGTATTAGGATATGGCTTTTTATGGAGTGACTTATTGGCTTATGCAATAGGTATTGGGATAGGTGTTATAAGTGAACTGTTATTTGTAAAGATTCGAAAGCCTAGCAATCTCACATAAACAAATCTCTAAACTAGAAGTTCTATATTCCTAAACATGCGGGAAAACAAGCTTTCTCTTTTTGAATACATAATCATTCTTCCGCTTCTTCTAATTTGGTTTTTACTAACTCTATATTCATAGTCTTTCCCTTTTTAGTTATGACTCTAACGACAATTCTAACAAACATTCAGATAAATAAAAAATATCTTTTTTTATGAAATAAGTAATCTCTTTTTTTATGAAATAAGTAATCTCTTTTTTTCATAAGTCCCCATCCTACAATTTTGATTTTATCTTTTGTCATCATCTTTTTTCACTTATAAACTACCTTGCAGGAAGTTACTGATTCATAACGAAATAAATGATAAAAGGAGGCTTTATATATATGTACATCTATCATAATGGATTCATTATTCGTGAAGGAACGAAAGGAATACCAGCTTCTGCTGTGAAGAGTTTGTTTCAAGATGCTGGTTGGGTTGGAAATCATACTCCTACATGGCAAGATGAACGCTTCACTTTAATATTCGAAAACTCTACTTGGGCTTTTACAGTATGGGATCATGAGGAAATGATTGCGATGATACGAGTCATATCAGACCAAATTATGGCTGCTATGATTATGGATGTAGTCGTAAAAAGTGACTATAGAGGACAAGGGATCGGTAAAAAGCTTGTAGAGTTATGTTTACAAAAACTTCCCCACGGTGATTGGTTTGCGAATACCTCAGCAAATAACTTTGATTTTTATAAAAAATGCGGATTTGAAGTAAAAGATCTTTCTCAAAATGGTGCTTGTGCATACTATGGATTTACAGAAGCAAGAAAACAAGGACACCGATAAAAATGAAAGGAATCAAAAAGTTACATACCGTACCCTTTTGATTCCTCTCATTCTCTACTTATCTCCTACTTACAATTCCCAAAATAACTTTAAATTCGTTACGGTTCTTTTTCGTTTTCTTAAGCCCTTCTTTTGTATCTATAATGAAACAAGTTTTTCCTACCCAGCACCTCACATACGCTGATTCAAAATGAATGGGTTTCACAATACCACGCTGCTCCGTTTCAGTTCCATCCTCATATTCTACCTCCGTTCTGACAAACCACTTATTACCGATTCCAAACTCAATATACTTCAATTATAATTCTCCCTGTTAAAATGTTTATAAGTTTATAGATTAACATAATTATATTATGTTAACTTTTAGTTTCTTATATTCTCTCTTAGACATACTACTTGTTCTATGAATAAAATATAGAATCCTTCTTTTATTGCTTATTAACAAACCATAACAGTTCCATTTATTAAACTGACTACTACCAAAACTATCAATGCATTATCCAATTAGCACCTAATTAGCTTATTGCATAAATACAAGTGTTAGTTAATGTCTTTCCATCTGCCGATAAATCTTCATTCTTTAGTATCCCTTCTAACTCAAACCCTAACTTTTCAGGGATAGAGCGACTTTTAAGGTTTGTGGATTCACACCTAATTTCAATTCTTTTAAATTGAATTTGGTTTAACCCAAAGTCGGTTAATTCTTTTACTGCTTCTACCATATATCCATTTCCACTAAATGTTGTGTTAATCCAGTATCCAATTTCACATTTAGGAATGTCCCAGTTTATTCCTTGAAGGCTTACTGTTCCAATAAAATCATTAGTATCTTTATGAAAAATAAGAAAACGAAAACTCTCCCTTTTTAAAAACTTAATATGAGCTTCTCTCAAGTTGATTTCTGTTTCTTCAACAGCAGGAATGTTCTGTGCAAAAGGCAACCAAGCTTTTAATTCATTAAAGGAATTTTTTATTGCTATATTTACAATACTTCCATCCCCAGATTGTAAGGGTGCTCGTAGTATGAGTCTTTCTGTTTCTATTTGCGATGGAACATCTAATAATATTGGATTCATTACAATACCCTCTCCTTTTATAAACTTTCTCAATTTAAAAAATAAAAAACTCCCACCCCCAAGATTATGAATCTTGAGGACGAGAGTTGTGCTCATCGTGGTACCACCTCAGTTTATCGATACGTCACCATATCAACCTCTTCGGGTACGACAAATTGCGTATACCCTATCTCTATAACGGGAGAACCCGTCGCATTATCCCTAATCATCTTAGTTCCTTACGAAGCTCCAAGTCTTTTTTCATTAAAAACGCTATCTCTCCTTCTCAGCTACTGGAGTTCTCTGTCACATAGCATTTCTTAATTACTCTTCTCTTCATCGCTATTACTATTTCCTATTATTAATAGCATTTATAATAATCAGAAAATTGATTATTGTCAAATGTCTTTTGGTTATTATTAGTAACAAGTTTCATCGTTTCGTCAGTCACATATTGAAGTTGAATAGTAAACGGTGTATGCTACAGAATCTTCACCTTTCCTTCTTTAAGAAGAAGACAAACTTTGCAAGGACTGCATGATATGAGGAATTTTGTCCGTAAATTCATAACAAGTACACACATGTTTTTCCCCTCCTAAGAGTTTATTTCGTATCAAGATCTAATTTCTAAAAATACTTAAATAATAAACCCACCATATGTGACCCCTATTATGAAAATCTTACTGCGGACTAGATCAGGAATCCTGTCACTAGACCTATATACTTTCAACATCTCTAATTATTGAGTGAATATTCTTTATCATCTTATACAAAATCTAGTAAATCATTAAAACAAGTAAAAAGTCCAGTTATGTATAAAACATAACCGGACTTATCACTTAAAATAGGTAACTCCTTTAATCATTTTTTACTAGGGTGGCACTCTTTAACTCTCTTTTTAATACCTTTCCTAAAGCATTTTTTGGTAATTCCTCAACGAATATTACTTCTGGTATTTTATAGCTCGCTAATTTTAGCTTACAGTGCTCAATGATATTTTCTTCTGATAATGATGTGTGGATGTCTTTCACGATATAAGCTCTTGGAATTTCTCCCCAAAAATCATCTGGAATTCCAACTACTGCAACTTCTAACACACCACTTATTTCATGAATTACTTCTTCTACTTGATCTGGATATACATTATCACCACCATGTACAATGACATCTTTGTATCTTCCCATTATATATAAGAATCCGTCTTCATCTAGCATCCCCGCATCACCCATGTAAAACCAATTATTCTTTACTACTTTTCTTGTTGCCTGTTCGTTATTCCAATACCCTTTAAACATATATGGACTTTTTACAATAATCTCTCCAACTTCATTCGCAGGTAATTCTTCTCCTGTCTTTGGATGAATAATCTTTACCTCTACATGCTTAATAGGTTTTCCTACAGAAGATACTTTTTCTTTCCCCATATCTGGTCTCCATGCACTTACAATCCAGCCTTCTGTACTTCCATATGCTTGTGCCATAAATATTCCTTTCTCCGCATACTTTTGTATCAGACTTTCAGGTACTTTTGTTCCACCGCTTTGTGCTACTTTGAAAGAAGAAATATTCCGTTCTTTTTTATTGAATTCATCAAGCATATAACTGTACACAGCTGGAAACGCAAGCATAGTTGTAATCTTCTCTTTTTCAATCGTATCCCAAATGAGACTAGGGTTTGAATCAGATAGAAAAATCATCGTAGTACCGTGATAAATACAATTTAATATAGAAAGTACACCGCTCATATGAAAAAGTGGATGTACGGAAAGAAAACGTCTGCCTACTGGAATCTCCCTTTGGCCTACAATTTCCGTAAAATAATAATGCAAATTTCTATGACCAATGACACATGCTTTCGCATTTCCGGTTGTTCCAGAAGTAAATAAGAAAATCGCATCGTCATCTTCATGAACTTCTACCATTGGTTCCATTTTCGGCTGGTCTTGTAATCGTAATTCAAATGAATTTGATACTTTCATCCTTTTTCCGGTTTCTAGTACATATTGAATTTCTTTTACTGCTTCAATTTCAGATACAACTTCGTTAAATTCAGCATCATGAAATAATACCTTTAGCTTCGCTTCTTTTACAATCGTTTCTAATTCATAAACAGTAAGTTGATGATTAAAAGGTATTAGTACGGCACCGATTTTTAAACTTGCCATCATAATCGTTGGAAACGGATGATTATTTTTACATAAAACACCGATACGATCTCCTTTTTGCACACCGCTGTTTAACAAGTAATGCGCAAGCTGATTTACTCGTTCATTATATTCTTTAAATGAATATCTTTCCCCTCCACCAACAAGTGCTTCAATACTTGGTGATTGTGTTGCTCGTGTTTGTAATAATTGTTGCATTGTACGCAAGAAAAACACCTCTTTTTATTTTTAGACTTTTATTTTACTATATTAATTATTAATTTACTAAAGATTAAATTTAGTGAATTTAATTCAATCAAAAAAATATCCCTTTACCTAGTAAGTATCGGAATATTACTTATCATAATTATTCGTTTTGTGGAACACTAATTTCTTAAGTTGATGGATGTGGGGGCCCGCCCCATGTCCATCAACTTAAGACTTTGAAGCCCCACCTAAACAAAAACTCCACTTCTCTACAATTAGTTAATTATAAGGTGTCATCTTATTTTTTCGTTTTGTGGAAAAGAGAACTTCTTAACTTGATGGCGATGGGACAGTACTCCTAGTAGCTTTTGAACATCCTAAAACAATTGCTTGTACACCAGGAATATATTTTGAATTATCGGCTACTTTTGCTAATATATTTGAAATTATCTTTTTATCACCTATTATGAGGATTTTTAGTTTGATTTCATTCCTAACTCATTCATAATGTGATCAACTGTTTCATGCGGTTGTTCTACACTATTATCAATCCATAGTCCAATATGCGGAGTAGTTTTTAAAAACTCTTCTCGTAAACCATCAACGTTAAAGCCAATATAACCAGCCTTGCCTCTATTACGTTCTCTTTCTCGGATAACATTAGCATTAGGAATTAAAACAATAGATTCCACTTTCTCAGGAGCCATTAATTCTAGAATATACGGAAGTTTTTCACCATAGTAATTATCTTGCACAATAACAGTAAAACCCGCATTGCTGTAACCTTTTGCAACTTCTGCTGTTAGTTGATAGCGCAAATCTAGTTGATTTTCAGCTTCTTCACTAGAATTTCCGCTCATTTCTTTTCGGCCAGAAACAATCATTTTACGAAAGATATCCCCACGTAAGTGTACTGACTTCTCAAATTTTTTTGCCATCAATTCTGCAACAGTAGATTTGCCGCTTGCCATCGGTCCAGTAATTAAATAGATCACTGAAATCCCTCCGTTAGTTATTATTAATCCTGTGTTTGTTAGTCCTGCACTCGAATCCCCCTTTCAGTTATATAGTGGAATGTGTTGTATTGAAAGAATTACGACTTGGCATAATTCTTTTTCTTTAATTTTACAAAAAGACTCTTATTACATGTTTATTATACGTAGATTCTCGGGATACACATTTTTTGATCAATTTAAAATGCAAAAAAGTAGTTTCAACTCTATGAATTGACTATTGATCTTAGTGGACATATAAAGGGTGTTTTTAGAGATGCAATTTTTTCTAATGGAGTCACCATACATGTCCATCAACTTAAGAATTTAGAATTACCCCAAAACAAAAAATGAAAATTTCTTAATTTTATCGTTTTGGGATAGTTTATTTTTGTTAGGTTGATAGCGATGGGGTATCGCCACATCGCCATCAAGCTAAGATTTTGAAATATCTCCAAAACGAAAATTTTATATCCCTACGGTTATTTATGAGCATTCAATTCATTTTTTTCGTTTTGGGGAAGAATGGATTTCTTAACTTGATGGGAATGTGGTACTCCCCCTTTTAGCATTTTTACGAGTAATTGTATGGTAAAATTAGTAAAGAGGCATTTTGCACTAACTGGGCAGAGTTAGTTGGAGAATAAGTCTCATATTACAGGAGACGAGAATGAGGAGTAGATAAGAAATGAAGGTAAGCTTACTGCTTAAATATTGGATGATTTCAATAGGAATATTAGCCATCTTTTGTGGCTGTTCAACAACAGATGAATGGGAAGGTGAAGTTTCTGAATCTTCTCTTGTATCAGGAAATTCCTTTTTAACAAGTCCTTCTCCAAACCAAGTGCATATCATCGACCTTCAGGAAGTTAGCACTGGAGTTATAGATGAAAAGGATAAGAAGATATCCTGGGGAAACACTTCCTTCCGAATTTATTACGGGGATTACGGAAATAAGTTGGAGAATTATAAGGATTTTGAAGGGTTTGATTTAATGACCGTCGATAACTTCGAGGTTAAGTGGCAAGACGACAACGTAGTATTAATTGATGTGTATAGAAAAGCTGAGGATGGAACTAGATTCAAAGACGAGACCATTCGTTTGGACACTTCCCTTTAGTTCACAAATGGGTGCTTATATTCAACGAATTCTTAAGACCCTAACGCACCCATCAAGCTAAGAAATGCATTGTTCTCCAAAACAAAAAAATGAACTAAATTCCCACGGATAGCTATAAAGAGATAAAATCTTCGTTTTGGGGATACTCTAAAATATTAGCTTGATGGGCATGGGATACCGTCAGCATTTTTTTAAAAAAAACCACGCTAAGCAAAAAAATACAATAAGCTGCCCATATGGACAGCTCATTTACATAATTCTCGTTATTGGAAGTTGTATGGACTGTTCTTCATTTACAGGCTTTGATACTATTTGTTAAAACAGGTAATCCTAATTTCTCCGTCTTGGAATTGGATGGGCGTACTTGAATCTGTACCCCTTTCATTTCTGCCGTAATAATGTCAATTCTCCCCGCCCAAGTAGGATCATCATCTTCTTTAGAAGGATACAGTTTGAATCGCCAACTAATTTCCTCTGGAATGAAGGCAAAACCTTCGTATGTATCGTAATTACCCAAAGTGCTTGGGTCAGGTAGGTGTACAACCAGAATGCTTATATTTGTTCGTGGAAAACTCGGTGTTAACTTGACCTTATAGACCAAAGCAACCCCTTTGGCATTCTTGTCTGCTTTGTTGAGTGGATTTAGTATAACACTGCATGGTAGGGATGCTGATGCACTTGCTTGTGCTTGATACGGGCTTACAACAATGGTCATACATATTACTAATGTCACGATAAACTGTCTCATAAGTTCCTCCAAAGTTTTTTTAGGTTAGTTTGCCTTTACAGGATTTTAATTATGAACACAGCAAACGTGACAAGTAGGCTGTATATGGTATTCATGTTCGGTTAACATAACGTCTCATTATCGAAAATCCGTTTTTCGCTTCACATCTCGCTATTTTTCAGTTGGTTCCCTTTGTTAATGAGTGGACGAATAAACCAGAAGAGAATGAGCATATAACCTACAATGACAAGTATAGACCAAGGTTCTCCTCTTTTGAGTTCGTCAATCAAATGTTCTGCTTCATTCTTTCCTTCGGGTCGTCCTATGCTATAAAGCAGGGAAACAAATGGAACAAGAAGGGTAGTCAAAACAACAGAAGCAGACAACCACTTCTCTTTTTTCTTAAATAAGCTGTACAGAGCTGTTACAAAAGCTAACAATAGAAAAATATAATAAACACTCCAAAACCAAGTAGGAAGTGATTCAAAAGCCATTTGGTTACACCCCTTTCTTATATAAGTGTAATTTTATACTAAATGAGTAATGTGTACGAATAATAAAGTAGTTAAAAAATAATAAAGTCCTTTAACAAATAAAATAGTTATTTAAAAAGATGATATGAAATTGGGTATTCATATCATCTTTTTATGTTGTCAAGTATACTGAACGTAAGGTTTTTTGATTTTTTGTATTTTTCTATAATTTACTGCGAAATAAGAGTGTATAATACATCCTCAAATGATAGAATTATTAACATATTACGGTTAAATGAGAAAAGATTATGAGAGAAAGCGAAGGAGCCAAAATGAAATCTAAAATATTACTCACTATTGGAACGATGGTCGTTGGAGGAAGCGTATTAACAGCTTGCGCAGTGACGAAATCGGATGAAAAGGTGAAATCAAGCCCAAAAGTAGAAGCGGTTAAAAACGTTGCTGATCCGAATAAAGAATGGAAGGATTTATCAATGAATAGTGATGGAGCTGCGGTCGATTTTCCTACAAATGCGAAAGGTTGGATTGCATATGAAGTCGATAAATTTTCAAAACCAGACCCGAAAGGTGCCGATGCAAATTTTGATGAAGGATACGATTACTATCTGAAAGCGAAGTCTGTTTCATATGTTATGGGCAGATACATTCGAGTTAAAGGCGTAGACCTTGAAAAAGACTTTGAAAACTTACGAGCACTTGCGGGCCGGATTGAGCATGAACAATTTGTTCGAACTGCTAACATTGATCCCGAGGGGAAAGCTGTGGAGAAAACAGAATTCGTTGGGCAATGGAAACCTACCAGTAAAAGCATGCGCAAAACATATGAATATATGACCAAGTTGTTAAATGACATAAACGTTGCAATTAATAATGACGGGAAAGGTAAAACGTTTGGTGTATCACACCAATTAGACGGCGAAGCGACAAGTGAGATGGAATCGTTCATATCATATTCTGACGAAGATAGTGAAACGGAAAATTAAATCAAGAACGTTATAGGGGTCACCATATCAAAAAAAGAAAATTGTACGTTTAGACATAAAATTGACACATTTTGATATGTTCCCTGTACGTTAAGAAATTAGTTTGTATATTTTAGGAGATGTACGAGACAGGTGTAAATGTAGGGGAATCCAATATTTTCTATTCAAATATGATAGAATGGAAATATATCCAAAACGGAGGGAAAACAAATGAACTCAAACACAAAACAGTTTATTTATGATATCCAGCAAAGAAAGAACAATTATATGGAAGATGTATTAACAGCGATACAACACCCTAAAAAAGAGCAATCTGAACAGGTCATTCAAAATATAGTAGAGAAGATGGATATGATGATTAGTCTAGTTACTACGTACATGAGGATTGAATCAGGATCTACGGAAGAATTAAAAGAACTTCAGAAAGAAATTATCCATGCTCAAGCATATATCCAAAAAAGAAAATTTGAAGAAACACAGAGATAAAACCCTGTGTTTTTATTTGGACGTCTATGAAACCAATTTGTTATAAATCAAATTAGATGTAATTTAATCATTGTTTTGGCATAATCCATACAATTTGTTGAATTCGTACAATATACGGTACCGTATCTTCAATTAGCAAATGATCTGGTTTCACATCCTTTAACTTTCCTCTTACATTACCTCTTACAGTTTCAATAACCACATGTTTACCAATTACCGATTGTAATGTCTGATATACGTAGGGATTCGGTACACTTACCATATTTTGTTCACTCAAGTCATTTCCCTCCAAATAACTCAATCTATAAAACTCCTTTCTAACCTACATTCTTTCTCTTAATATATGATATAAATCTTTTAAATATGCTAGAAGGATAATTCATTATAGGAACAAAAATAACATTTTAATAAGGTACTTTTTCTATTCCTAGATTACTAAAAAATTATTTATATACGGTTACTTTTGTTAGTTAATAGGTGATGATATAGGGATATTTTGAATGTACATTCAGGTTGTTCTTTTCAAGATATGTGTCATTTTAAATACGCCCTTTGTTAGCATACTGCTCATGCTTTTTTTGAGATTCTTTCGTAATACGTGCGTTAAGTAAAATTGCTAACAATAAAAACACTCCATATTTTCCTCCTGTAGCTCCTATGATAATCACACTACTACAAACAAGTACAATTAATAGGATAAACGAAACTAAATAAATACGATCATAATTCTTTGACATCTTCTCGTATTTTATGCGTTCTTTCCTTGCATCCATCTAAATTCCCCCTTTAAATTATCCATTTCACTCTCAAATAAATCTTGCCCTTAAAAAGGAAACAATATATCGTTTTAAGTAATTAGTTTGTTTTTTTATCAACTAATTTATATAACGTAAAAAGAAATCCTACCAATATTAAGCTTTCCACCATGATAATCCCGACCCTCTCCTTCCTTTTAACCCCAACACATCAGATAAAAGTTATGTATATCCCATATTAGCTGTAGCAAACAAAAAGGATCATCCCTTTTAGTAAAGGATCATCCTTTTCTTCGTTCATTCAACAATTTTTAAGTATTCTTGATTAATTAAAATAACAGCCGGTCCATCTACAAGAATTCCACCAACTTCAATTTTTTCATAAGACTCAACCTTAATAGAAGTAATCCCTTTCCGCGTCTTTAACTCGTTACTTAATTCTTGCGTTGGCATGTGTTTCATATCTTCACTCCTTCTTATTGTTTCATTTAATCTTATTATGTTAAATGAATTATAAAAATGGTTTCTAGTTCTAGAAATTCCATCATTTTTTATCGTTGACCATATATTTAGATGTTACCAA
The DNA here is from genome assembly GCF_002582035.1 of Bacillus pseudomycoides. Classification (GTDB taxonomy): domain Bacteria; phylum Bacillota; class Bacilli; order Bacillales; family Bacillaceae_G; genus Bacillus_A; species Bacillus_A pseudomycoides_B. The sequence goes on along the minus strand of NZ_NUQE01000097.1, from coordinate 14,128 downwards.
CTCGCGTATATCTTTTATGAAAAGAAGATAAACAATTACTATTTACTATCTCAGTAGATGTAAGAAATTCTTAAATATAGCGGTGAGATTGATTGTTTTTTCTTCTAGAAATAATGACTTAGATTATATTACCTAAAACAATGAAAGCCCTACCTCTCTTTCATCCTTACGGCTCCTTGTCCGTGCCAGTGTGAATCAGGATTGCAAAAATCAAGTGACTATTTGATCGAGTTATTTGATGAAACTTCGAACGTTCGTAAATGAAATTTTAAAATAAAAATGGATTAGATTGAAGTAATATCAAAAGAGGTTCCTACTCTAAAAGTGAGTTGAAGAAGTTGAATGTCTTTGAAATGATTTACTTTTAATACTCATCATATTCCCGAAAAATTCAGGATGTTTTCGGGGGATGTAATACATTATCTATAATGAACCTTAACAGAAACTTTTTATTTGATTTTCAGTGATTCCTTTAATTAATTCTAGTTCACTGACCAAAAATTCATATGCATCATCCAACAATTTTTTTTCGCTTGTATTCAGTGCTTTTTCTTTCTTCATACGCATTAAATCACGTACAACTTCAGCACCTTCTTGTATTTCACCCGTTTTTATTTTGTCCGTGTTCACTTTATGCCTTTGTTTCCACGGCAGTAATCTACCTGCTTCTTCATGCTGAAAAATGTGTATAATGTGCTTTAATACAAGTATATCAGTAACTGGGCGTATATTCGAACTCAATATTTTACCCGTAGGAATCATGACTTGCATATTACTGATTGACATTTTTATGACATAATACTGTTGTTTTTTCCCTAAGAATTCTTTTTCTTCTATGGCTTCAATTATACCTGCTCCGTGCATTGGATAAACAATGCAATCGCCAATTTGAAACATATAATCCACCTCCATATATGGTAACCTTCTTAAGGATACCATATATGTGATTTTTTATCAAATATTTAATAATATCATAAATTAATTTTTGGTGTCAATTACTTTTTTTCTTCAAAAATTAATTTAAGTAAAACAGCGCCAAAATAATAGGGAGCGTGCCAGATTTCCAATAAAGGTGAGGGTAATTTCCCCGCGTATATTCTGAAACCTCTACTCATTAACGTAGATCAGTTGTCCCTTGAAAACGACCAAATCGATCACGTATTTTTTTCAATCTTGTGTGGTACTCCAAAATCTCAATTCTTGCTTTTTCAGCTAGAGGTGCAATTGGTCGTAAGTCTTTTAACCCCCAATAATCAATCACTACATCAAGTACTTGATCAAAATATTGTAGTGGTCCATAGTTAGCTTCTTTTGCAATCACAGCCATTCTATTTTCAAAATCAGGCATGACAGCACCTGGCATTTTAAAATTCCTAATCACATTGGCAATATGATAGCAATAATTAGGTTCCAATTCCAAATGTGTTCGAATGACGTCTCGATAAAACGCATAATGAAGAGTTTCATCTTTTGCAAGACGGCGTAATAATGTAGCAAGATCTGGATCGTGCTTACTTGCAACCTTAGCTACATTATTGTAAAACACCATCGTTGCAAGTTCTTGTAGCGTCGTATATGTCATTGCTTCGATTGGTGTGTGAAAATCAGGCTCAAATCCACCCTCAACGACTGACTTTCTTAATTCATGTAATCGTTTGGGATTCACACTTCGAGTGAGTAGTAAATATGTCTCCAACAAATTCGAATGTTGATCCTCTTCTGAAGTCCAAGTATGAATAAAGTCTGTAATAACAGAAAGGGAACCTTTAAAAGTCGCAGATAAATACGTTGTAAACCATGGTAAATTCACTTCTGTTAATAAAGCTGTTTCAATGGCTGTAATTACACCAAAAGGAAGAGTAACTTGACTTTCATCCCAAGGAACTCTTTTAAAGTCCATTCCCTTATCCCAAGGTAAAAACTCATGATAACCCCAGTCTATCTTTTGCGCTCTTATTTTATGTTGTTCATACAGCTCTTTTAAACGTGGTTCTAATCGGAAATCTAAATCATTTGTTAGCATATAAGTGCCCCCTTTTCTTATCATAGATAGTCATTCTATTTTTACATTCATTTTTATCCTTAAAATTTTTCTACAAATAAATATTTCTTTCCTTTTTTTAAGTCAAACATAACAAAACTCTTTAAGAACGCTTTATTTCTATATAATTTTTTCGTATCAAAAGAGAAACCGTTACATATATTGTCCTTTTTATAAAAAGGGTTTGAGGCATACGATATGTTGCTTAGCCTAAATAAAAAAACTATCCTCAGCAAATAGAGAATAACATTCATGGTTGAAGATACTCTTCATGTTGTAAATCTTGGTGATTATAAAAAGGTGCATGCCCATAAAGAATCGTTTTATAATAAAGATTGATAAACAATTAATCTTTATTACGTTTTCACTACTTTCTAATTTTGTTATTGGTAGTAAAAACTTAAAAGATTAATGGTATTTTTAAAAACCTTATTACACAAATAGACAACTCTTAATTAGAGTTGTCTATTATTTTTTCTCGATATACATAATACTGTTCTGGTGCAAAAACTCCAAGATTCTTACAATCAGAAAAAAATAGTATTTCTCATAGGAAAGATGCTACTTTGTTTCCTCATATTCCTTCATTATTTTATAAAACGTATTTTTCTTTAGCTCTAACATTTCCATAAACATAATAGCTGTTATTTCTCCACTTTTCCATTTAGAATAAGTTTCTTCTATTATATTTATTTGGTGTTTATTTAACGTAGAAAGATTCACCTGAGGACGACCTAAATGTTTTCCTTGAGATTTAGCTACAGCGATACCTTCTGCTTGTCGCTGATGAATTTTTTTACGCTCTTGATCTGCAACATAGGAAAGCAAAGATAAGAATTGGTCTTCCATTAATCTTCCCATATCACCCATCTCACGAAATTTACGACTATCAAACAGAGTTTCGTTTTCTAAAACAACAATATCAGCTTGTAATGCCCTGGTGATGTATTTCCACTCCGAAATTACTTCATCATAATTACGTCCCATACGATCTAAAGCATCTATATAGACAATATCACCTTGACTCAATATTTTTCTTAACAATTGATATTGAGGGCGATCAAAATTTCGTCCACTTGCTTTATCAACAAAAATTCTCCGAGCTTCCACACCACGTTCCATCATTTTATGTAACTGGCGCTGTACATTTTGATCTTTTGTACTTACACGTATATATCCATAAATATTGCCATATGAAATAGTCTCCTTACATTTGTTACCACAATTATATCATTTTTGTTTATAAAGGTGTCGTGGGAATATAAACGTTTATAATGTTATTCCGATAACCTTTATAAACTTGATATTCCAACATTTTATAGGATATACTTACCTGTTTGTAAAGGTATACCTTTGTAAACGGGTTTGTATTTTTTGTGATAATTGCTAAATTTGATTATTATTAAAGGGGTATCGCCACATGTCCATCAAGCTAAACAAGTAACTTACTAGATATGAAACGATCCTTGGTTCAAAACTAGTAATTGATAGAAAAGTAGGCATGCTAAAGAAGCCTATTAAAACGTGATTTTTTCGCTAGGCAGCTTGTCTATGCTTCACTATCGTTTTATACACAATCCCTAGAATATCAAAGACGGTCATCTTCTTATACCGATGACATTTACGACCGTTCTTTTTGAGTAGCAGATAAAGACGATGCAGAATTTTTAAAAGTTCTTCTGTGCCAACGGCTATCGCTTGAAACAGTAACGGAAAGTAATCTTTAATCATATAAATTGCTTTGTATTCACTCAGCTCCTGCTTTGTCTTTTCAAGCAGAAACTGTCGCATTTGAAACATCGTAGAAGAACAGAGGAGAATGCCGATAAGTTGTCCATATAAATGGCACTCTAGGCGTTCTCTTTTAATATTTTTACATTCATCAATTTCAAAAAATGATTTCCACGTTTTAAACAAAATTTCAATCTGCCAACGAAGTGAATACAATGAGTGCACGTAGTTCGTTGGTACTCCTTCTAGAGACGTGTTCGTGATATATACATTCATACCCATTAAACGTTTACTTTTATCCTTCATGACAATGCCTTTTTTCTTTTCACGTATCGCTTGGTTTTTCAGACGTGTTTGCGTTTGATCATCGGTTAAACGATGGATAATGACACGTGCTGGAAGCTTCTGATTTTGGCCAATGTATGCCTCAGGGATTTCTATCGTTTCACCTGGGATTAGACCCGACATCATTTGTGTCATATCAAGCTGGATGTATTCTGTTTGCTTTTTTAACGTGCCGTTGTTGAAGTATTGTGGCTCAGGGTTCTTGATATAAATGCGTGTATTGAGCTTCAACCGCGAGATATAGTAAGCCTCTTTCTCATGAATAGTTTGTAAGTCTCCTAAATCGAAGTAACCAAGATCACGTAAACATAAATCGCCCGCCTCTACGGTTTCAAGGCAGATGGTACCGTATGTTTTATCATTATTCTTTCCTGGTCCAAGCTGCACGTTAAGAAATTGACCACTAAGTAAATCATATTCCAATTGGATTTTCACGCCTGCCGTATTACTACTCCCGCCTGAACCTTGATAGTTAGTGGCGAAATGATCAGGCAGTTGAAACACTGTCGCATCTAAAATACGGATACGATTGAAAATAGAGATCATTTGTGCAGAAAGCGAGTGATTTGAACAGAGTTTTTGTGTGAGAAGGGAAGTAAAGACTTCTCGAAGAAATGCGACGGCTGCTGGATTAAAGCGTTGATTCAGTCCTTCTGAGCTCATAAGTACCCCAGTGGAAACTTCTAACTGACTGCACAATTGTGTAAGTGATGTGCTAGCAATTTCTTGACTAAGCCATACGCAAAGGGCAATGAGTTCTTTTGCTTGATACTTACTAGATCGCTGTACAAAGCCAACTTGTTTGGCAATATCTTGTAGGGCCACTGGAGATAAAAAGTATTGTAGCTCTTGAGCGAAAAGATTCAATCTATTTGAAATGATAGGATTCATCAAAACGCCATCCTTTCTTATAAACTGTTTACAATAAGCATAGCGTTTTTTCATTTTGAAGGTATGATTTTAACTTTGCTTGATGGGAATGTGGAGGGACCACTTTAAACAACAGGAGTGATTTTTTCATGAGGAAAAATGAATTTTTATGTTAAAATATTTAAAAGAATATAATAATTGTTATTTTTCTAACCGTTTGTATTGAATTATAAAATTTTTGGGGGAATAATTTTATGGTTAAACTAAGTGAAATAGTGTCTAAACTGGACATTGAACTTGATATAAAATCATTTGGGAAGGATTCTGCTTTCAGTCAATTCATACCAATGGTCTATGAACCTTTAAAGTTTGACTGGAAATCAGTTTTTGAAAAAGACTTTGTGGAATTATTTAATGGTCTAATGTTAAAAGGGGATGCAAATGTAAAGAAAATTTTTCTTGCCGTTTTCCCTACAGATGAAGTGTTGGAACGTTTTATAGAAGAAAGTAATAGCGGAGACTTACTTTTTATGCACCATCCCTTATTGATGGAATGTGGAGATCCAAAAGGAGCATGGGGCAAAGGCTTTGTTCCTATAAAAGAAAAATACATTAAACAAATAAAAGAAAAGGAATTATCATTCTATACATGCCATGTACCGATGGATTATCATGCCAATTTAGGTACAAGTGTAGCTATTGCTAAACAATTAAATGCAGAAATTATTGATGGGTTTTTAACAAGTTCTATAAATAATGAAGACCTAGTTCTAATTTGTAACATTGAAGAAAAGAGTACAAGTGAACTAACTTCTCACTTAAAAGAAATATTCGATATTCCATATGTTGATTTTGAAGGTAAGAACATAAATAACGTAAAGAAAATAGCTATCGTTGCAGGTTGTGGCGACAAAGTAAGTTGGATGGAGGAAGCTGAAAAAAGAGGAGTTCAAGCTTATATCACTGGCGAAATCCATTGCCATATTGATAACGAATATGGTAAACAAAGATACAAACAAATGATGGATTATGTTTCTAATACTTCGATGTCTTTAATCGGCGTTTCCCATTCTGCATCAGAATATCTTGTCCATAAAACATTGATGAAGGAATGGTTTGAGAATAACTTTGATATTGAAACAGTTTTAATTCCACAGGAAAAATGGTGGTTATAAAGTTATTAAGTGATATTTAAAAGAGCTTGGGAATTCAAGCTCTTTTTTGCGAATTTAGCTGAGAATTATATCGTGAAAACTAGGTGTTTTAGTCTGTGCTTCTTGCTGAAGTTTTAAGTTTAGCACCCCAAAAATGAAAAAAACAAGCGGAATTTTCATAAATAACTGTAAAAAAGTAAAATTCTCGTTATGGGGGTGTCTTAAAATCTTAGCTTGATGGGCATGGGGTGGGACCCCTTATAACACAAATAGTTTTATTATTCTATATTTTCTCAACAAATAAAAAGACTAGCATACACTAGTCTATATGTTTCATATATTCTCTTTGTGCAAAGAAAAAATAGATCGTACATGCGAGAATATAGCCTGTAACAATTACAATTACTATTCCTACTCCTAACATCATATACACGCTGCTAAATGTATATAGAGCCACTCCGCTATGAATTCCTCCAAGTACAACTGGGAAGAAAAATGGAATAGCTAATTGCCAGCGTAATATTTTCTGCACTTCTTCCTTTGTCATCCCTAATTTCGTAAGAGCTTGATATTGTTTTCGGTCATATTCAATATTGTAAAACCATTTAAAATACACTGTACTACAAGAAGCAAGAAAAAAGAGAATACTAATAAATGAACCAACGAACAAAGTAAGTCTCCCAGTATCTACATTCGCTATATAATAAAATATACTATTACTTGTAACTCCAACTACCTCATCTGCAATATGAGCATTTAATTCCCTCCCTAGCTCCTCCATGTTCTCCCAATCTTTTAGCTCATAACCATTATATATGTACCTCTCATTATCTGGAATTTTTTGAGAAATCTTTTGGAAATCTTCCTCGTTCATAATGAGGAATTTTCCACTTCTTTCATTTACATCACTATTGAACACATTCCCGGCATAAGCTCCGTTATATGCGAAACTAACTTTTTCCCCTTGTACTTCAAATTGAATATGTTTTTGGTTATAACTTGGCTTCCTGTAACGGCTATCATCATACACATATGTAACAGTTCCTTCTTTCGGATGAAACTGTTGTTTTGACTGTCGCTTTGCTTCGCGATTATACTCATCTTCACTAATAATCGTTACATATTCCACCTCTTCTAGCTGAATTGTAGCCGGTATTCCAGAAAAGGTTATGTAGCGAAATTCATCGACCCCATGCTTACGAAACAAGCTCTCAACCGTTTCCTTCTCAATTACTTCATTAGAATTAATTCCTTTTTCTACATAGGAGAACGCATGTGGCTGATCGTAACGTAATATTTCTTTCATACCGAAAAAAAATAAACAAACAGTGCCTGTCGCTGTCACAACAAATGTCGTCATCATCGTTAGCATAAAGAAAAAACGCCGGTTATCTTTTATACGGTATAATAGCTGATTCACGACAAATAAATACGGATGTTGATACATGATCTTTTTCTTTCTTTTCAGCCGCTGCAACGCACCAATCATGCCATGTGCACATACAAAATATGTTCCGACTGTCGTGAGCAATACAACAAGAAAGAAGTAAAACACCATGTAAAACATCGTTGCTTGCATCGCTAACACATAAGCGGCTATGATACAGACGATTCCAAACAAAGCTAACCACCTTTTACTTTTCGGTTCATTTTTCCCTGCTTGTATTTCTTTTAACAAATGAATAATCTCTATTTTCCATATGCGAAATGCATTTACAACTGACAACAGGCTAAACAGTACTCCGTACACGATTACTGTAAAAAAGACAGCTTTCGTGCTAAATACAAATGGCATTTCATTCTGCATATTTAGTAACAAACTGAAAATCATAAAAAATAGTTTTAAAAATAATATGCCAATCCCAATGCCAACAGCGCTGGCCACAAATCCTATTACCATTTGTTCGATCATTAAAATACAGATAATATTTATCTTTGTGGCTCCCATTAAGACGAGCAGTCCAAATTCCTTTTTACGAGATTGTATAAAAATCGAGCTAGAATACAAAATGAATACGACCGAAAACGTTAATACAACCACATCACAAAAAATGAGACCACCTTGTATCCCTTTGGACAACATATCATTTTGCATTTCAGGATGCAAAATGATAGTTGTATACATAAAGAACGCAAATATAGAAAAGCAGCTGCTTAAGAAAAATAATTTATAACTACGCCAATTCCCCTTCACGTTTTGCAGTGCAAGATTATAAAAGTTCATCTTTTCACCCTTCCTAACCCCCATTACATACGTAAAAAGTTAGGAAAAATCCTAGCTTTTTACGTGTTTTAAATATCCTCTTTGCGCAATCATAAAGTAAATTGCTGAAGCGATTAAATACACTGTTATAATCATGATTCCGGATTTCAATAAGTCTATGTACAGCATATTTCCTAACGTATATATTGCAAAAATGCTATGCACAATACCGACTAAAATTGGGATAAAAAACACTGCGCCCATTTGTCGAACTGCAATAGTGCGAATCTCTTTATCTGTCATCCCGATTCGTTTTAACGATTTAAACTGAATGCGATCTTGCTCTTTATCATTAAACCATTTAAAGTATGTCATACTGCAAGCAAAGAAGAAGAACAGAATTTTAACAAAGAAACCGATGAACATTGTAATGGAGCTCGCTTCTTTTATTTGTGTATACATTAAACTAGAACTTAAGAATTGACCTTGCTTCTCCTCAGGAATAAGCTTTTCCATATCTTTTGCAAGCCCTTCAGTCGCTTTCCAGTCTTTTATATAATATCCGTAATACATTTGTTTTTCAGTATCTGGAACTACGCTTGCATACTTTACATAATCTTCATCGTTTACTACTAAAAATCCCATTCCATTAAATACGGACTCTGCATACAGGTTATTTAACTTAAGAGTATGTGCTTCATTTTGAACAGTGAACTGCACCGTTTTACCAAAATCTATAAAGTTCGTCGCCGTACCTTCTATAACAAGAGTACCAGTTCCGACCTCGTTATAAATCTCCTCTTTTTTCTGTTTTTTTGCTTCTTTATTAAATTCTTTTTGGGATATAATCTGCACATCGCCTTCTATTTCTTGACCCATCATATTTAATTTCATTGTCCCAGGTACAATTTCAAGCGTAGCTTTTCGTGCATCTTCAAACTTATGTTTCTGTAATAATTCGTTCATCTTTTTTCATCAATAATTTTATTTGACCCAATACCATTTTCCACATAGGAAACAGCGTGCGGATGTTGGTATACAGCTTTCGAACTCATATCTTCAAAGAAGACGTATAGCGTACCGGATGCTGACGCAACAACTGCGGTAATAATAGAGATGATAAATAAAAAGCGGGCATTATCTTTCATTTTATAAATTAAGTTACTTAATACAAACAAGTTCGGCTGTTTGTAAAACAGTGACTTTCTTTTTTGCAATGCTTTTAATAACACGACGCTTCCTTGCGTGAATAAAAAGTATGTTCCGACAATTGTTAATCCAACAATCGGTAAAAAATGCGCAATGAAATTTGCGAACGTAACTTGGAAACAAAGGACGTATGCGACCACGATACATAATGATCCTAGCAAGAATAACCATGTGAACGAAAACGGCTCAACTCTTTGTTTTCTTGCATCGCGCAGTAAATCAATAATTTGTAATCTCCATATCGTCCATAATCCAAATAGTGATAGTACGAAAAAGAGAGCAATATATACAGCGGCAGTAAGCCCTATTGGTTTCAGATTCCACACGAATGGAAGTGATGTTTCAATTCCGACAGTTGCACTTATAGCTTTAAAAAAGAGCGGTGAGCCAAGCATACCAAGAGCAATACCAATGACAATGGAAATGCACCCAAGTATCATTTGTTCCATCATGAGCATTCTTCCTAATTGCCCTTTCATTGCTCCAATTAACGTAAGTAGCCCTAACTCTTTTTTACGAGAGCGTAAAAAGATAGAGTTTGAATATAAAATAAACATTCCTGAGAAGATAACAACGATATAATTCATTGCTTCTAATCCTTCTTCTACATGCATCTTTTGGCTGATGTTACCATTCACGACATCTGGATGGTAAATAAACGATGCGTACATAAAAAAGACGATAATTGATAGGCAACTACTAACTAAAAACGCTTTGTAGTTCCGCCAATTCCCTTTTATATTATTGAACGCGAGCTGGCGAAAGTTCATGGTGCTCTCCTCCTAACATCGCAAGTACGTCTAATATTTCTTGGAAAAAGGCTTGCTTCGTATTTCCTTTATGAATTTCTGTAAAAATTTCCCCATCACGAATAAAGAGAATACGTTCACAATAGCTAGCAGCAACCGGATCGTGCGTTACCATGGCAATTGTTACTTTTTTTTGCTCATGTAAATCTTGAAGCGCATCCATTAATGATTTTGCTGACTTAGAATCTAAGTTCCCTGTCGGCTCATCCGCTAAAATTAACGTTGGATCGTGAATGATTGCCCTCGCTGCCGCTGCACGTTGCTGCTGACCACCCGACACTTCGTACACTTTTTTATTTAACACACCTTCAATATTTAAAAACTCTGCAATCTCTAACACCTTTTCATCAATTTCTTTTACAGAACGCTTTGCCATGACAAGCGGTAAAATAATATTTTCTTTAATTGATAACGTATCAAGTAAGTTAAAGTCTTGGAAAATGAATCCTAAATGTGTCCGACGAAACGCCGCAAGTTTCGCCGCACGCATTTGATTAATTTCTTCGTTGTTCATATAGACATGACCTGATGTTGGCTTATCGATCGTTGCAAGTAAATTTAACAGCGTCGTTTTCCCGCTTCCAGACGGTCCCATAATCCCAACGAACTCACCTTCTTCAATTTTGAAATTAATATCACGTAAAGCAGTTGTCGCAACCGCACCTTTTGATTGGTAAACTTTCGTTAAACCTTTTACTTCAAGAACACTCATTTTCATATCCCTCTATTTGTTTTCTTCTTATCTTTACTATAGAAACAATTGGCGAATGAAACAAGTGATTTCCCTGACAAAACGGTTCGTTATCTTACAGTTTTGTCATTTTTCTCATCATTTTGTGATATCTGGGGTACCATCCAGCATTTTGGAAAAATTCGAGATATACGGTCGGTACATCTATATAATCTTAGCTTGATGGGCATGGGTCTGTACCCCACATCCATCAACTTAAGGATGAAAACAGAATGAACTTTCGTTCAAATAAACTAAAAAACTTTTAAAACCGCATATATCCTTAAAAATGTACATGCCAAATAAACCTAGGTAGGTATTATTTTTAAAGATTATGTAGCTTTCTTTTGTTTTCCAAATCCATTATACTCATGCACGATATAAATACATCCATTGACCTTTTACCTTGATATACGTCTCATCTACTCGCCAAGAATCTTTTGTTTTCTTAAGGTAACGGCGAACTCTCTTGTCTAGTTCAGGACCATATTGATGTACCCAACGCATGATAGTTGTGTGAGCCATCGATAAGCCACGTTCCTCCATCATTTCCACCAAATCACGAAAACTGAGGTTGTACCGTAGGTACCATCTTACAGTTAGCAAAATAATGTCAGGCTGATAATGTTTCCATTTGAATAAATGTTGGTTTTCCATACTGATCACGTCCCTTTTTTAGAATAATAGTATCAGTATGTCCAAGATTTAGAGATTACTTGCAAGTGTGTTGAACTTTTTGCACCAGAACCATATATATTTCTTTATAAAACCCTAAAAATATATATGGTAGGAATCGTCCTCGTGTTACATGTACATTCGTGAACGGGAACGTACATGTTTGATTCATCACATTCATAGAGAAAGGAAGCTAAATCACGCTTCCTTCTTAACTTACAAAAATGTAAGTTAACTGTTAGACAATTCGATGTTTTCAGCATACCGTTCCATGTAAACTGAAACCAACCATACAATTAAAAAAGGAGTGGATATTCATGAACCATAAGTAAGTGTAAGGTATTTAGATAGTTAAGGGTAGATCTAATAAATATAACGGATTAGGATAATGTGCTTATCATGAAAAATGATGATGTATATAGGTGAATATGCTAGGAACAAATATTTAGTGACACCTGTCATCGGATTAATAGCAGCAATTATTTACTTTAACAATTAGAGATTCAGTGAAGTTTGGAGGATTTTAAAAAATGTCTTTTTCACAATTAAACATTGATGCTTTTCGAACAATCAATGATTTAGGTAAACAGTATCAGTTCTTAAATCCAACTATGGTATTTGTGGCGGAATATACAGTGTATTTGTTAGCGCTAATTATTGTTTTTTATTGGTTCACTCGGTCTGATAAAAATAGAATGATGGTGATTCATGCCATGCTTGCTTTCGTTATTGCTGAAGTAATTGGGAAAATAGTGGGGCAGTTTCATTCGCATTATCAGCCATTTGCAGTACTTCCTGACGTCAATAAGCTTGTTAATCATGAGATAGATAATTCATTCCCAAGTGACCATACGATTCTGTTTTTCTCAATTTGCTTTTCATTTTGGTTTGTTCGTAGAAAAGAATGGTGGCTATGGCCTGTGCTTGCAACATGTGTAGGTATCTCTCGTATTTGGGTAGGGGTTCATTATCCTGTCGATGTGGCAGTAGGTGCCTTAATAGGAATCTTTTCAGCATTATTGCTTTATCGATTCGCACCCAAACTATCCTTCTTACCAAAATTACTCGCCCTATATGAAAAGGGAGAACGATATATCTTACCTTCAAAGGAAAAGAAAAATGAAATGTTAGAACGCGCTAAACTTGAATCTACAGAAGTGGATGAACCCGTTCATAAGCAGGTTGCACAAGAGAAATTAAACTACCTTGAGGAAAAAGGACGAAAAAAACTAGAGCGTTAGCGTTTACGTAAAATTGAGGAATTAGAAACGAAAATTGCTGAACTTGAGGAAAGTATTAATGCATTAGAAGCCGAGCTTTGCTTACCAGAAGTGTATGCTGACTACGAACGTGCTAGTGAGATTACAACGAACAAGGAAACAAAACAAATGCAACTAGAACAATTCCTGGAAGAATGGGAACAACTGCAAGACTAAAAGTAAACACAAAATAGATGAATCAAATTCCTCAGCCGAAATTAAACAATGAATTTTGTATCTTACAAAGTGCCAGTCCACATTTGGAATGGCACTTCTTTATTACTGCTGTTTGTTTTATCATCTATCACTTTGGTTAAATGATAAAATAAACATCGTATTATACTAACCTGCCGTTTAGTTGAAGAAGGGAGGGTGATGCTTACCGTGTATCACCTACTTAAACATTTCAAAATAAAAACGCCATCTTTTCCTATGATTCTACAGAAAGAATAGCGTATTTTTTCATTTTAGGGGGTATTTTGTTTTTTTAGCTTGATAGTGATGTGGCGGGACCCCTATAATCACAAATTGTTAATTGATTTTATTTTCGCTTTCATATTTTTTTACTAACTTATAAAATGAAGATTTTTTTATTTGATATTTACTCATTGCTTTCACAGCTGTAAGAGAACCGGACTTCCATTCTTTATATGCTAAAATGAAATTTTCTGTAATTTCAACTGGAGGACGCCCCAAACGTTTTCCTTGTTTTTTAGCTAATGCAATTCCTTCAGCTTGCCTTTGCTTAATAGGGGTCACTATACATGTCCATCAAGCTAAGTTTGAGTTTTCTATAAACTTCCGTCCTTGTTACCTACATGATTGAATTTTTATTTATTTGTTTTTAAAAATACGCATACCAAATAAACCTTGATAAGGTGTATTTTTTTAGATTATGCAGTTTTCTGCTCGGTATTGGATACAGTGTACTGATAAACGACACCTAAAATATCAAAGACGGTCTTTTTCTCATATCGATGAGATTTCCGTCCGTTTTTCTGTAAGAGATCAAACAGATGAAGGAAAATCTTTGATATTTCTTGGGTATCTTTTTGTATAGCTTCATAGACTAGGTACAAATAATCTTGAATCATATAAATTG
>NZ_NUQE01000096.1 GCF_002582035.1 Bacillus pseudomycoides | reverse complement strand
GGCAATCTAAGACGAGTCAGTATGACTCGTCTTTTTTGTGCTTTCATATTGTAATAACTATGATGTATATAACACCTGAAGGGAAGATATTAGCATCTCCAAGCTTTAATAGAGATACTCATACATGTTACTATAAATAGACGGAATATTCTTTCGGAAAGGAGACGTTAATTTGTTAAGTGAATTAGAATTAGTGATTGATGCTAAGGCCACTCTTGGAGAAGGACCTTGTTGGGATTATAAAAAGAAGTTATTATATTGGGTCGACATTTTAGAGAAGAAGGTTCATAGCTATAATCCAATTACAAATGAAAATAAAACAATTTTTCTTGAACAGATGGTTGGATCAGTGGTTCCTAGTGAATCTGGTAACATGATCCTTGCTTTAGAGAACGGTTTTCATTCGTTAAATCCGGATACGGAAGAACCACAAGCTATTTATGATCCTGAAAGCCATTTACAAGACAATCGTTTTAATGATGGAAAATGTGATCCAGCAGGTCGTTTTTGGGCAGGTACTACAGACTCAGTTGGTATAAGTGGAGAGGGAGCCCTTTACTGCTTAGATACCGATTTAACTATCAAAAAGAAACTAGAACAAGTGAGTACTTCTAATGGTTTAGCATGGTCACCTAATCATAACTACATGTATTTCATAGATACACCTACAAGAAAAGTGGTTCGTTTTGATTATGATATCAATACAGGGCATATTAAAGACCCACAAGATGTTATTGTCATACCAAAAGAGGAAGGACTTCCTGATGGAATGACTATTGATGAAGAAGGAATGCTATGGATTGCTCACTGGGGAGGTTCTAAAGTATCCAGGTGGAATCCCATAAATGGAGAACAATTACTAACTATTTCTATACCTGCTTTGTATGTAACCTCTTGTACATTTGGAGGTAGTGATTTAAATGAGTTATATATTACAACGGCAAGAATGCATAGTACAGATTCGAGTGCTGGTGGAGTATTTCGAATAAAAATGAACATAAGAGGATGTCCTACATATCAATTTAATGGATGAATTTATCAAACTTATGAAGAAAGGAGTCTGGAAATTGGAGGATGTACAAATTTCATCATTCCTTTGATTTTTAAGGAAGAACAATAGCAAAAAGATATGAATGTCTTCATGAAATTTCAGTTTTTTATTGTTCCTCCCTCAGAATATTTTTTCCTATTAAACTTACATCGCTTTCAATAGCGCAGCTAGCTTATTGATTGTATTCCAGTTGCGTGTTGTTGCTGTATTTCCGAGTTTCTGTAGATTCTTCGCTAACTTGGAATCCAGCATGCTTTGACGGAACAAGAAGTAAATTTCGCGTCCATGGATATAGTATTCATCATTATCACGCTCACTGTCCGATAACAGTTCGACCACCTTTTGCGGAGGCTCTTCAGTCAAGATGGAAACATGAACACTTTCTCCTTTGGCTAAGAGTACATCTGTATATGGGCACTGCTCAATGATGCCCTCAAATTCCGTGGATGTTCTTAAGACAACGGTAATTGAAATTCCAAAAGCTGTTTTAATTTCATCCTCAATTCGGAAGCGCAATGACTCTATATCCTCCGCTGATTCAAATAGGACATTGCCAGTTTGAATATATGTTTGTACTCGGCTGAGACCCATCGTTTCTAGCATATGCCTCAATTCAGCCATTTTGATCTTATTATGTCCGCTTACGTTAATGCCTCGCAACAGCGCGATATAAATTGCCATTCTGTCACCTTCAGTCTTTTTGTTTTAGATTGCAACTAACAAATTCGTTAACTTGAAGAGGGATTCCTTTTTTATATTGGGAAAAGTTCTATGTAGTAAATAATTAGAATTACGAAATTTATTCAACTATACATTTGGTAAAATCTATTAAAATATAAAAAGTTCTATATTTAAAGTGTACGGAGACAATAAAGTCGTTTAAAAACAGATAAAGTTATTTGAAAAGATGGAGTAAAATTGGGATTTTATCCCACCGTTTATTGTGTTTTTGTATAATAAAAGTATCAATATTTCGATATTCTTTAAATGTAATTAGGGGGATTTTAATTGGAAAATAAAAAATGTGAGAAATGTGGAAATGATAAATTTACAGAAGCTACAGATTATATGCCTGTAAAGCCAAGTAAAAGCTCATTTAAAGGTTCTAATAAGATTTACACATTTTGTTTAAATTGTGGTGAAGTTAATTCAATTCGTATTGAAAATACAACGATTTTTAAAAAGTAAGGGGCTATTCTTAACGATTTGTCTTCCGTAATTAAACAACTTTATGATTTCTAAAAAATCATAGAATGTAAGAAATACTATGGTTTTTAAATGTCTTTAGTAACCATCTAACAGTCACTTTTGATAGATGGTTACTGTTATTCTTAACTTTTTTGACTGTAGATTTGGATGCAATCTATTACTTAACTTAACTTAACAATTGTAATTGAAACGGATGTGAAATGCATATGAGAGGCACTTTTATGCTAATAATAGCGATTATATTATGGGGAATTGCTATTGCACCAACAAAATGGGCATTACATTCGTTCCCGCCTTTTATTTTACTTTTTTTGCGTTTATCCTTAGCCAGTTGCTTATTCTTTCCCTTTCACTGGAAAGAAATACGACAGACATATATTCCGTGGAATAGAATCATAGTTTTATCTTTCACAGGTGTAGCGGGATACTTTATGTTTACTTCATATGGAATTTCGCTTACAAGTGGAATGCATGTAAGTATTATTGATGCTACGTTACCTTTATTTACTATTATGTTTTCTGCTTTTTTTCTTAAAGAAAAAATTAATTGGAAATATTGGATTGGCATGTTATTAGGGATGTGCGGTGTACTACTAATAACGATTCCGTTAAATGAGCGAGAGAGTACATCATCGCTTATTGGAGATTTACTAATTTTAGCTAGTACAATTTTGTTTGCTTTTTATAATATCCTGTTAAAACAACCGAAGGAAGAAGCAAATTTATCGAGTGGAGCATTTACTACATTAACTTTACTTGTAGGGGCTATTATAGTTTTACCTTTTACCATCTTTGAAGTATCGTATCGTGGAATCCCGGATGTAATAACGTGGCAGGCATGGGGAAGTTTAGCCTATTTGATTATCGGCCCTACTATTCTTGCCTACTTACTGTGGAACAAGGCATTGGAAGAAGTTTCAGCAGCTGTTGGTGGGATGTATTTAAATATTCTTCCATTAGTTAGTATGATAGCATCTGTCATTTTATTAGAGGAAGTTATAACTTGGAGAATTGTTGTGGGCGGGGGACTTGTTTTGTTAGCAATTATCTGGGCAGATCAAGAAAAGTTTAAAATGTTATTTCGATCAGTATTAAGTATAAGTAAATAAAAATTAATACTTATTTGAATCTAAATTAAGTAAAAGTAAAACAGTTGTAATTCCTGAAACGTCTCATACTATGATGTTTGACCATACTCAGGACTTGATTCGTGAAATTAAAGAATTTTTAAAATGCCCTTATAAAATAACAACGTGATCCCGCATTAATGATAGTTCACTACTTGATAGATCAGAGGGAGTAGTGTTAGGTGTTTGGAAAGTGTGGTTATTTTGGTAAAGGTATTTAATAATTAGGGAATCTACTTGATATGTAATATTGAGGAGGTTCCTGACTTGAAAAATAGCTCTTTATAAGGAAATGTAAAGTTGCGTTAATGATTTAGAGTTTGTTTATTAGAAGAGAAAGTTATTTTAAAAAAGATTTCAAAAAAACATTGACTCTGTAGAGAGAAGTATGTAATATAGTAAGAGTCGCTGATGCAACAGAGCAGAAAGCGAAAACGAAATGAAAAACTTAGTTGACATTGAAAAACAAAGATGTTAATATAAGGGAGTCGCAATTAAG
>NZ_NUQE01000095.1 GCF_002582035.1 Bacillus pseudomycoides | reverse complement strand
GTAAAGGATAGTGCCGGAAATTATAGCCCATACACAACAGTAACGGTACAAGATAAGACAGCGCCATTGGCTCCAAAGGTGAATGTCATTACGGGCAAGACTACAGAAGTAACAGGAACAGCGGAAGCGAATACGTATGTGTATGTGAAAGTAGGATCAACAATTATCGGCAGAGGAAAGACAGAAGCAGCAGGAAAGTTTTCAGTTACAATTCCTGTACAAAAAGCAGGAACTAGAATTGGAGTAGTAGTAAAGGATAGTGCAGGAAACTATAGTCCGTACACGGTAAAAGTGGTAAGTAACTGAATGGTGCAAACCTAACAATTTGTGTAATTTCGAAAAATTCTTGGAGATATGAATTGGATAGGCTATTGAGAGACGTTTACTAATAATGGTAAACGTCTTTTTGTTTAAGAGAAAGATACTGTATATCTGTTTTAAGTGGGTATTTTCTACGCTAACTTATGTTCATGTGTTTTTTGTAATAGAAATGTTAGGTTTTGAATAGTAAAAAGGGAGATTCCAACCCATTAAACTATTGTGGATTTCTGCTTAATATGAAAGGCTATTCATTGGATGAATAACGTTCTTTTGGATGGATAATTGGGTTGGAGTGGTAACTAAATTTGCTTTACTTATCTAGTCTTCATAGCCAATCACTCTTTCATTCTGTAGCCGTTTCTATTAGTATAAAAGATATAAGAATAGTGGGCTAATTGATCTAAGATAATGAGTGAGACAATAATGCCTATAAAGATTTGACCACACTGATTAAAAAACATATTAGTCGTTAAAATATATAGAAGGTATCTTTTGTATTTTACTAAATATGAAAAACGTGTATTACAGAGTTTCTGTTAAATTAAGGAGGACGTAATGAAAAAGAATATTTATGTTGTTGGAGCAGTGATTGTTGAAAATGAGAAAATTTTATGCGCACAAAGAGGACTAACTAAATCATTGCCTCTTAAATGGGAATTTCCAGGTGGGAAAATAGAAGATGGAGAGTCGCCTCAAGAAGCATTAAAACGTGAAATTAATGAAGAAATGCATTGTAAAGTACAGATTGGTGAGCAAATTGATTATACAGCTTATGAGTATGATTTTGGTATTGTTCATTTGAAGACTTTTTACTGCAAGCTTATTGAAGGAACTCCTGTTTTAACTGAACATGTATCAATCAAATGGTTACGTCCAAATGAACTTGCATCTTTAGATTGGGCACCTGCTGATATTCCGACTATTGAGAAGTTATCAAAGGAATCTTTTGTAAATTAATGTTGTTAACAAGCATATTAAGCTATTCACCATATGTGAATAGTTTTTTAAATTTCATAATAAATTTGCGCTCTAAAACAGTGAGTAATACAATTAGTATAAAAAATTGTCAAAAATGGTGATCATATGGAGAATTTTGTTCAAAAATTAGAAGCCTCTTTATATAAGGGGTTTATCGATCAAAAATATAGTCAGTCTGGAAATTATAAACCTAAGCTATTAGTAAACAATACGAAAAAAAATGAAAATGTTTTAAGTTCATTGTTGGAAGAGCTTGAAAATAGTACGTCTTTTATTTTTTCAGTCGCTTTTATTACGGAAAGCGGTCTTGCAACTCTAAAATCTCATTTTCTTGATCTTAAGCGAAAAGGGGTTAAAGGACGTATATTAACATCAACATTTTTAAATTTTAACCAACCAAAAGTATTTAGAGAATTAATGAAAATTGAAAATGTAGAAGTAAGATTAACAAATCTAGCGGGTTTTCATTCGAAAGGATACATATTTAACCACAAAACTCACTATTCGTTGATTGTTGGAAGTTCTAATCTAACAGCACATGCACTAAAGATAAACTATGAATGGAATGTGAAGTTAACATCGCATGAAGATGGAGAGATTGTCCATCATTTCAAAGGCCAGTTTGAAGAAGTGTGGAAAGATGCTCAAACATTAACTGAAGAGTGGATTAACAATTACGAAAAAACTTACAAGCAAGTTGATAATAAAGTAGCAGATCAAGTTATAGAATTACCTAGCCAATATAATAATCCTATTGAGGATGCTTTGAAAATTGTTCCAAATAAAATGCAACAGGCAGCACTGCAAGAAATACAAGCTGTTAGAGATGCTGGAAAAGAAAAGGGATTAATTATTTCAGCAACAGGAACGGGGAAAACATATCTTTCAGCATTCGATGTGAGACGTTTTGCTCCTAAGCGCATGCTATTTATTGTTCATCGTGAGCAAATATTAC
Organism: Bacillus pseudomycoides; assembly: GCF_002582035.1. Classification (GTDB taxonomy): domain Bacteria; phylum Bacillota; class Bacilli; order Bacillales; family Bacillaceae_G; genus Bacillus_A; species Bacillus_A pseudomycoides_B. The sequence continues at coordinate 28,767 of NZ_NUQE01000095.1, read as the reverse complement.
ATAAAGCAAAATCAGATTTCAAAAAAATTCTTGGTGGAATTGAGGAAGATTTTGGGATCCTGTCAGGTTCGAATAAGCAAGTGGATGCTAAATATTTATTTGCTACCATTCAGACCATTTCAAAAGAAGAAAATTTATCCCAATTTGATCCTGAGGTATTTGACTACATTTTAATAGATGAAGTTCATAAAGCGGGGGCAAAATCTTATCAGAATGTAATTGATTATTTCAAACCTAAATTTTTAATGGGAATGACCGCTACACCTGAACGGACCGATAATTTCAATATTTATGAGCTGTTTGATTACAATGTTGCTTATGAAATTCGTTTGCAAGAAGCACTTGAAGAAGATATGCTCTGTCCTTTTCATTACTTTGGAGTGACAGATTTTGAATATAATGGAAAAACGATAGATGATGCTACAGTTTTATCGAATCTTGTTACTGAAGAACGTGTAAATCATATAATTGAAAAGGTTCAATATTATGGTTTTTCTGGCGGAAAAGTAATGGGATTGATGTTTTGCAGTCGAAAAGAGGAAGCAGAACAACTATCACGTGCACTAAATGAAAAAGGTTTCCGCACAGTGGCATTAACAGGTGATCACTCTCAAGAAGAAAGAGCGCTTCGAGTAAACCAATTAGAAAACGGTATGCTTGATTATATTTTAACTGTAGATATCTTTAATGAAGGAATTGATATCCCGAGTATTAATCAAGTAGTAATGTTAAGACAAACGCAATCGAGTATTATCTTTATTCAACAGCTTGGAAGAGGACTGCGTAAGCATGATTCGAAAGATTTCGTTACGATTATTGATTTCATTGGTAATTATAAAAATAACTACTTAATTCCAATAGCTCTTTCAGGAGACAAATCACAAAACAAAGACAATATACGTAGACGTACAAATGACACAAGTTATATTAAAGGTATTTCGACGGTTAACTTTGAAGAAATAGCGAAAAAACAAATCTTTAAAGCGATTAATAATAGTAATTTAACAGAAATGAAAATCTTAAAAGAAGCTTTTGTTGAACTGAAAAATAGAATAGGAAGAGTTCCATATTTGTACGATTTTATATTAAATCATTCTATTGATCCTGTTGTGCTTGCTGAAAGACATTCGAATTACTATCAATTTTTATTAAAAATGAAAGAAGAAGTTCCAGTGATAACAGATTATGAGAATAAGGTTTTAACAATGCTCTCATTAGAAGTATTGAATGGAAAACGCAAACATGAAATTATTTTGCTAGATTTGTTATTACGCCAAGAAAAGGTTAACCATGATGAGTACCTTAATTATTTAATGGAATCTAATTGTAAAACCGATGATGCTACGATGGCTTCTGTTCAACGTATTTTTGATTTGTCATTCTTCATGCAAAATGGCAAGAAAAAATATGGAGAAAAGCCAATTGTTACTTGTTCCGAACATAAGGATTATATGTTTAATGATTCAATTTGTGAAAGTTTAAAGCAAAATAATTATTTTAAAGATATGGTTATTGACATTGTTCGAAGTGCAAAAGTGAAGAGTAAATTATATGAATCTAACAAACCGCTTACCTTATACAGAAAATATTCCAGAAAAGATGCTTGTAGGTTATTAAATTGGGATAATGATGAAAACTCAACGATGTATGGTTATAAAACCAAACATCATACTTGTCCAATATTTATCACGTACCACAAAAATGATGAGGTAGAGTCTAGTGTGAATTATGGTGATGAGTTTCTCAATCAAGAAGTTCTTAAATGGTATACCAGAAGTAATAGAACATTGAAATCGGGAGAAGTTCAAACAATTATTGAAGCAGGAGAAAACAACATTGACATTCATATCTTTGTGAAAAAGGATAATGATGAGGGAAGTGATTTTTACTATTTAGGTAAGGCAATTCCTGATAAAAAGAGTGTGCAACAAACTGAAATGCAAGACAAGAATGGAAAAGAATTACCTGTTGTTACGATGGATATGGTTATGGAGCATGCTGTTGATAATAAGCTTTATTCTTATATTAAGGAAGGACATATTTCAAATTGAATTTAAGTAGTATGAGAGTGTATGGTGAGAAGGTCTTGTTAATATTTAATTGATGAAAAGGCCTCTAACAAATNNATTTGTTAGAGGCCTTTTCAAATTCTAGGAATGTTGTATGGATGCGTATAGAAAAGTAGGCTCCATGTTATAATTAAATAAAATTTCAATTTGGAGGAATTCAAATGCCAACCTACAACAAACTAGTACGAGATCGAATCCCAGAAATCATCGGAAATAACGGAAAAACATTCACAACTAGAATATTAGATGAAAAAGAATACATAGAAGAAGTAAGTAAGAAGACACAAGAGGAACTAGCGGAGTATTTAGAAGCTGAAAGTAAAGAACATAAAGTTGAAGAGCTAGCGGATCTATTAGAACTTGTAAATGCATTAGCACAATATGAAGGTGTAACGCTAGAAGACGTGGAAAAAATACGTAAACAAAAAGCAAAAAAACGCGGCGGGTTTCAAGAGCGAATCTTTTTAATTGAGGTAAATGATGACTAATGTTCAGCTTATTACGAGCAATTTATTACATAAGTTAGAGAGATACATAGATGAAGCGAAAGCAATTTATATTTTAACTTCGTTTGTAATGAAATCTGGTGTGAATGTTCTGGTAGAGCCATTACGAAAAGCAGCAGAGCAGGGTGTCGATATTAAGATCTGTACAGGCGACTATTTGTATATTACACAGCCCGACGCGCTAGAGAAATTATATGAGATTCACCCAAATATTGAAATCCGCTTGTGGAAAAGTGCAGGGAAGTCTTTTCATCCAAAGGCGTATTTGTTTGAGCATGAGACAGATGGCGTGATGATTGTTGGTTCTTCAAATATGTCGAAGTCAGCATTAACAAGTGGTGTGGAGTGGAGTTTACTTGTAAGAGAAAGTGTAGATGAGGATACATTTTCCGAGTCAATTGATCAGTTTTTAAATGTTCATACACATGAATCTACGATTATGGTAAATGTAGAAACGGTTAAACAGTACCGACAAGAGTATGAGGAGTTTCATCAAAAGCATCCAGATTTAGTTCGAACATGGACGAAGCAAGAGGAGATTGAGATGATGATTCCTTCTGGGAAAGAGGAATATGAGATAAAATCAGGGGCACAAATCGAAGTGGAGTCAGCTGCTCCATATGAAACGCGAATTGCACCGCGCTTTGCACAAGTTCCTGCTTTAGAACAATTAGAAAATACGCTTGAAGAAGGTTATAACAAGGCAATGGTTGTGATGGCAACCGGTCTTGGAAAAACGTATTTGGCTGCTTTTTTCGCGCAGCGTTTTAAGCGGGTTTTGTTTATTGCGCATTTAGAAGAAATTTTGAATCAAGCGGAAAAATCTTTTCGACGTGTGATACAAGATAAGACAACGGGTATTTATAACGGGAGAAAAAAAGAAGGCGAGAGAGACGTGGTTTTTGCATCCATTCAAACGTTAAGCAGGAAGCGCCATTTAGAAAACTTTTCTCCTGATGACTTTGATCTCATTATTGTTGATGAATTTCACCATGCGGCAGCAAATAGTTATCAAAAGGTGTTAGATTATTTTACTCCTAATTTTTTATTAGGAATAACTGCTACACCGGATCGTAATGATTTTCGTGATATTTATTCGATTTGTGATGGGAACGTTGCGTATCGGATTGATTTTATGGAAGCGATTCAGCGCGGTTGGTTGTCTCCGTTTCATTATTACGGTGTGTATGATGATACAGACTATTCAGATGTACGGTGGCTTGGTAATAAGTATGATAGTGAAGAGTTAGCTCAAGTACAGTTAAAAGAGGAGTTAGCTGACAATATTTTAGAAGCTTGGAAAAAACATAAGAAAACAAGAACGATTGTGTTCTGTTCTAGCATTCGTCAGGCTGATTTCTTATCATCATATTTTAATCGTCATGAGTATCAAACAATTTCTCTTCATTCTGGAAAGAAAGATGTATCAAGAGAAGGGGCGATTGCTTTATTAGATAACGGGGAACTCGATGCGATCTTTACCGTTGATTTATTTAATGAAGGTGTGGATATTCCTTCTGTTGATACGCTTTTATTTGTTCGGCCAACGGAGTCCTTAACGATTTTTACACAGCAAATTGGACGTGGATTACGATTACATGAGAAAAAAGAGTATTGTGTCGTTATCGATTTAATTGCCAATTATCGAAATGCAGATGTGAAAATGCAAATGCTTCGTGTGGATGGAAGCACTACTAAGGGCGGCGGCCCGGAAAACATTTTACCAACTGGTTGTGTAGTAGAGTTTGAATTAGAGGCAAAACAGTTATTAGATGAACTGATGAAAAAAAGAATGCCGCGAAAAGAAAAATTGCTGCATAGCTATCAAACTGTAAAAATGGAATTAGGGCGCAGAGCAACGTATTTAGAATTGCACAAGCTTGGCACAGAAGAGAGTAAAGAATATCGTCAAGAGTTTAAATCGTATGTTGGCTTTTTAGCGTGGAGCGATGAGTTAACAGAGAAAGAAAAAGAAGTATTTATGCGATATGAAGCATGGCTGCAAGAAGTAGAAAAAGCAGGAATGGCGAAAAGTTATAAAATGTTGTTGCTATCGGCGATGTTACAACGAGGAGAAGAGAAGTGGTATCACCCAATTGCACCGCAAGAAGTAGCACCTTTCTTCCATCATTTCTTAATGGAAAAAGAATATCGCAAGCGGATTGATTTTAGCGATAAGCAAGCGCAGCGTATGTGGGAATACGATGAAGAAAAGATTAGTAAATTAATTGCGACAATGCCAATGACGAAATGGAGCGGCAGTTCAAAAGGGTTATTGTCATTTGATGAAACTTCTTTTTCTTTAAACATGGATATTCGAAAAGAAGATGAAGATCCCTTGTTTAGATGGACACAAGAGATTTGCGAATACCGCCTTCATACATATTTTGAAAGAAAAATAGCAATGCCGAAATGAAACGACCCAAAATCGTTAGACATGGCTATTTCATTAGGTAATTTGTTGGGCATGAGTTCGGTACTATACCGGGCTCATGCCTTTTAGTTTTATCTTCATTCTTTTGTTATATAGTAGAACGAATTCTAAGTAATGTCTCGAGCGATGCGTATATACACCAGATCCTAATCAACACCAACAATATCATCAAACCTTAACCGTAATGTAAACCCAAACAAGTCTTGAAAAAACACCATTCTTGTTTGGCATGCAATCACTTTTGTAACGACTGTCTCATGTAGAATCTGTCCATCTTGGTAATAAGAAATCATAATTGTTTTTTGTAATTTCATTGATTCAAGTAGTGCTCGTTCGATTTCTTCTTTCGCATCTTGTGTAATAATAGGGCGTGGTATTTTCGTCTGTTCTTCAACGATTTGTTTTATACCAGCAAATTGCTCCGGTATTGATGCAAATGGCTGCCATTTCACCATCCCACGACCTTTCATTTTCGGTACTCCTGTATTGTTCATGATTTATGTCCTCCAATAAGTGTATTTCTGTATCTTCCTGTTGCGGCAGAAGTATAAGATACACCTCGTAAAATGCTATTCTTACCGAACCGTGTTCGTATTTCATCCATCGTTCTAGCTAGTATAATTTCTCTTTCTCTCATTCGTATGTCATCAAAAAGACTGATTTGTTCTTCACCTTCGTTCACTAAATTGGTTAGTGCAATGTTTATTGTACGAATCGGTTCCCCTGTATGGAGTTGCTTTAAAAACATTAAACAAACACGATATATATCTAAAGTTAAATTTGTAGGTCGTTCTAATGTACAAGTTTTTTTGAATCCGCCTGGATAGTCTTTGCTATAGCTAATGGAAAACTGTATAGTCCTTGCTAATTTTCTTTTTTGCCTCAATCTATAACAAACTTCTTCGGTATGTTCTAAGAGAACTGGCTGAACTTCATCTATTGTATAATCTCGCATGAGTATTTGACTTTTACCGATTGAAGTTTCATTCGGTATATACTTTTCAGAAATAAGACTAAAATCAATGCCATTACTATGTAAATGAAGTTCTTCTCCAATGATACCGAATGATTCCTTTAGGTACTTGATAGGATAATGGGCCAGATCACCGATTGTATGGATACCCTTTCGATTTAACTTTGCTTCTGTTTTACTTGATATTCCCCAAAATTTGCTGAGTGGACGGATTGGCCATAGTTTTTCCGGTACATCTTCATAACTCCAATATGCGATCCCGTCAGCGTTCTTTTTCGCTTCCACATCAAGGGCAACTTTACTCATTAATAAATTAGGACCAATTCCAATTGTGCTATCAATATGTGTCTTATGATATATTTCTCTTTTGAACTTCAAAGCAAATTCGTATGGATTTTGTGCGAACAGATGTAAACTTGCTGTAACGTCCATAAAGAATTCGTCAATGGAATACTGGTGAAAATCCTCAAAAGCAACGTATTGTAGAGCTAATTTTGTTATGTAATTCGAACATCTTATATATGTTTCCATGATCGGATTGACAATAAGTATGTCTGGTCGTCGCGGGATTTCATAAAGCCGACTCATCTTTTTAACTCCTAGAGCTTTTAATGGCGGAGTGGCAGCTAACACAATCGAACCTTGCCTATTCACATCGCCAACAACAGCTAGTTTAGTACGCAATGGATCGAGTCCCATTTTGACGCAGGACACACTAGCGTAAAAACTTCGTAAGTCTACGCATAAGATGTGACGGTTTGGTAATAAGGAATAGTCATACAAAGTAATCACTCCTAGTGAATGGAACATTTGTTCTTATTATATACGAACTTACGTTCTTTTAGAAGGGGTATTTCATTAATTTTCCACATGGCAATGGAATTAGAGAAAGTAAACGTATAAGCGTAAAGTAAAACCGCCTACAAGGGCGGTTTCTTTTTTGTTGTTGATTTTAATTTATTTAGCTAGTTTTTCTCTGTAACTAAGATGTGGTTCCCTGAATAGTAGGTGATTTCTCGTTATTCAGGGGAGGGTCCAAATGAGAAGGTACTTTTGTTTTTTAAATTCTAAAAGTTCACGAATGAACCTTTACATCTTTTTACTTACTATCAGTAGATTCTCTGCCTAAAAATGCGACAAGCAAGATACTAAAAAAGAATGTGAAGAAAGAACGATACCATTAAAAGTAACATAAGATAATTACGTTCAGAAAAAGCCATCTAGTTGTTAGATTAGATGGTTTTTATTTATAAAACAACATGTCATTATGGATGTTGTAACCGTCATTGTATTGGTTGAATGTTTATTGAAAATGGTAGAGCTTGTGTATAGGTGGTTGTTATTACTGAACCGTACAGTAAAACATGTTGCCAAGAAATCTTTTTCAGTTTAGCCATTAGTGTTGAGATGAACCACTGGATCATGTGGGGCACTCGAAACTCATAGATAAAAGTCACATGAAGACTTTAAAGGAGCAGAGATCAATGGAGGTAGTAAGTAAAGAAAAAATTTTAATCCTTACCGGAAATTATGGGGATGGTCATATTCAAGTAGCGCAAGCTCTACATGAAGCGATACAAATTCGATTTCCGACGTTAGAACCGGTGATTTTTGATTTTATGCAATGGGTCCATCCTTATTCTAATCATGTAAGCCGTTTCCTTTTCCTCCAAGGGGTAAAAAAATTCCCTCAGGTGTATGGGTATATTTATCAAAAAACACGGAGAGCGAATACTTTATCCAATTTGATAAAGACGGTTTTCTCTACAGGTCTCAGACGATCGCTAAAATTGATTGAAGAGGTGCAGCCGACCGTCGTAGTCAGTACGTTTCCTTTGTCAGCAGCTGTGATGTCAAAGTTGAAATCCTATGGTTTAACCGATATTCCTACTGTAACTACCATTACAGATCATACAGATCATAGTTGCTGGATTTATCCTTTTACGGATCAATATATCGTCGGCTCAAGTATTGTTCGCGATTCTCTGATTCACTTAGGCGTGAAAGAGAATCGGATTGCTCATACAGGGATTCCCATTCGACAGCAATTTTCTCAGTCCTTTGAACGAGAGGAAATTTTCGAGAAATATGGTTTAGATCCTCATATTCCTACAGTGTTAGTAATGGGGGGCGGCTATGGCATGATTGGTGATGGAAGTTCCACCTTTCAAGAGTTTGATGCGTTATCGCAGCCTATTCAATTCATCATTGTTTGTGGACATAATGAAAAACTCCGTATGCAATTAAAGGAAAAGTTAAAGGATTCCAAACATCACATCCATCTCACTGGTTATATCAATTACGTTCATGAGTTAATGGCTATTTCCGATCTCATGATTACAAAACCAGGAGGAGTCACTACTTTTGAGGCGATTGCCATGGAATTGCCTATACTTCTTTATAAACCTATTCCTGGTCAAGAACAGGATAATGCTAAATTTTTAGTTCGTTCAGGCGTGGCGATTCAAGCAAAAACGGATCGGGATTTAACGGATCATTTATCCAAATTACTAAGCAATGTAGAACTACTTCAACAGATGAGGGAGAATTCGAAACAATTTCATCCTAAAGAATCTGCGTTTGCATCAGTAGAAGTAATTATGAATACAAAAGAAAACAATTACAATGTACATGACCTAATGTGTTCGTTTAGTTCATGATTAGTTAATAAGGTGAAATATGGGAATTTCAAGGTTTGCGTCATATAAGTTCAAGAAACCAGTAGCTCGCTCTCTATCTATTGGAAGTTTGATTATCTTTTTGCTTCTTACAGGAATATATTTGTATTTTCTTCATACAGGATCGGCAAAAGTATGGCTTGAATCTATTCGTCATCTCGGTGTTTTCGGGATATTGTTAGGTATTTTGATTCAAACGGTTGTCAATGTAATACCTGTGCCTGGCGAATTTGTTTCTCTTTTTCTTATAGAAATATACGGTGCAGTTGCAGGTGGATTCTATTCATGGATTGGCGGAATCTTAGGGGCAGTCCTTGCGTATCAGCTATCCAAATGGTTCGCTCGTCCAATCATTGAATCATTGGCTAAACCTTATCTGGTAAAAATAGATCGTTGGCTACAAAAACAAGGAATTACAGGGCTTTTGATTCTGCGTTTTGTACCGTTAGTTCCTTATCATTTCATCAACTATACGGCAGGGATATTGGGCGTAAACAGAAGGGCTTTCATATGGACGACCGCCTTAGGGATATTGCCTTATACCATATCGGTAAGCAGCCTATTTGCAGGGGTGCGTTATGGAAGATTCATTCCTTTTATACTTGGTGGCGGACTTTTTATCTTGTCTTTTATCTTAAGTATTGTCCTACGAAGAAAAATGGATTAAGGCTCTTATCAAGTACTTTTAAAATGAAACACTGCAAGAACAGAAATTATAGAAAGGGGATAGTGTAGGAAATGGTCAAGGTTATTTTACTGGTGTTATTCTTACTGGCATTATATTGGTTTGTTCCATATATTCTTACTACCGGTTTTGGTATCGGGGTATTAAAAAGGAAAGATTCTTCTCCAAAAATTGCTTTTACTTTTGATGACGGTCCAAATCCTATTTATACTCCTCAGCTATTGGACTTGTTAAAAATAAATAATATTAAAGCGACATTTTTTGTCGTTGGTTCTAAAGCGGAACAATACCCTGAGCTAATTGAAAGAATGCAAGCAGAGGGGCATTTAATAGGAATGCATAATTACGTGCACAAGTCCAATTGGATTATGGCCCCTTGGACGATAAGACGGCATTTAAGAAAGAGTGCTTCAATCATTGAAAAAATAACTGGGGAACGTCCCATCTATTATCGTCCGCCATGGGGATTATTGAACGTATTCGATTTTTTTCTAATGAAAAAGTATAAGATCATCCTATGGTCGGTAATGGCAGAGGATTGGAGTAGTAAAGGCGGCAGTGAAAAAGTTAAAAAAAGACTATTACGGGATATAAAAAATGGGGATGTCATCCTCTTGCATGATTGTGGAAAAACCTTTGGAGCGGATGAAGATGCTCCTATGAATACCATTCATGCATTAAAAGATGTCTTTAAAGAACTATCAAGCCGAGGTATGTCTTGTGTAAGAATTGATGAATTGTGATATTAGACCAAATATATAAGTGTAAAGTAAAACCGCCTGCAAGAGCGGTTTCTTTTTTTGTGCATATTTTTTAGGTACATCTCCACTATTTTTGAGAAACTAAGAGATGTCTGCGACTAGTTCTTGGCTTCTTACATATCTAGGATTCTTAAACTAATTATTTCAAGAGGGTAAAATTTGTCTTGTTGCAGTTGTCTATGAGAGTCCATTTGCTAATTTTCGTTCATATGAGGTTCTGCTCACGAAAAATGTAATAGAACAAATAATAGTCAGCCCTATATATGGCATCATTTCAATAGTAAATATGTCCGTTGGAACTGCCCCAAGTATAATTTCAAATACAAATACGATTCCTGTGCCTAGAAGGATATATAGTATTAAGGAAATGATAAAATTTAGTTTATTAGGTAAAATGATATACCTAAATAATAACTCTCCGAGAACACACCCAAGTAAAACTATAGGAAATCCAATGTATACAACAATAACTGTTATTTGTATTGCATTAATAAAGATGTTAATAATAATATTAAAATAGCCTTCTCCTCCAAAAATCTCCTTATTAAAGTATAATTGAAGTATATTCATTGAAATTAATAGACTTAATAAAGTATATACGAACGCCATTAAAAATTTTCTCAATAATAATCACCTCTTTTAAAAAGGTTAGTAAAAACTCAGTCACTTAACATTCTATTCCTACAAGAAATCACAATGTGCTATCCAATCATTTGTTTTCACATTTTTGGCAAAGTAAATTCCACCACCATGAATAATTCTAAAATGTGCTTTTGGATCTTCTGTTATTTGAAAAACAAATTCATAATCCGGAGGCCATTGGATACCAGATTGCGCGAAGCTAGCATAACCGCCTAATTTGTGTATGTAACGATTTTCTTCAAAAATATCATCGTAGTATTCAATTCCGGTCGTGTCTTCAAGTTCTAAAATTCTATCTTGCATGTTATTAGGAAAATCCTCCGTATCCCATTGTGGAAACTCATCGGTGACTAATTTTGGTATTAACGGAAAAGGTTTTAGATTTTGAAACGTAAGTGACATTTCATTCGGTACTAATTCCTCTAAAGAATCATATTCTCTAATACAAAAATTTCCTGATAGGTTGGATAGATCTTTATCAAAGTTTGGAGAAAGAAATACTGCTATAGCTTTCATATCTTTTAATACTTCTGGAACAAAAGGTATCTGAGTTAAATTAAGCATCATGATTGCATACATTTTGTCTTTATAACGGTCGATTGGGTAAGTTTCATTTGGTAATGAATAGGGAATCTTTCCAATCCAACTTTCATTTATAGAAAAATCGGGTCTTTTTCCCCCTGTTTGAAATATAGTTGCTTTTTTTCTTAGGATCTTCTTTATATTATCTATTTCCAAAGCATTTCTCCTCCTAAATATATATCTAGTTTTTTCTTTATTTTAATAGTAATTATATTGTAACAATAATGTATGTTTTTGTTACAATGATAAAAATTTTAATTTTCTAAAAAATACATTAGCGTGGCATGTTGGTTTTATGTCATTTGGTTGGCGGAACTAAATTAATGAATGTACTAGCTAAGACCATATAACATCATGAATTCAGATAGGGTGAGGTTGTAATCGTATAACAAAAACGCTATCTCTTTTGTATACACACACCAAAGGGATAGCGGGGCCATCATATTTAAAATATGATACAAGCCAATGGATTGAAGCATTTCTTCTCTCAAGATTCCTTACTAGCATGAAGTTTTTGAAAAAGACTGCCAGTAAATTGAAAATTTTTTGTGAAGCCCTCATTTTTTAATATGGTATAATTTTCATAGTTTGTTAAATGGTGAAGAAGTCCACGGGTTTTTGAACAAATTCTGAAAGACTGAACAGAAAAATATAGAGAGGATTCAAGCGATGGGACAATTTCAAAGTAATTTTCAAACGGCAGAACAAATCGCGACGCAAATGGGGACAGCTGCTGATACGATTCAACGTGCGACAAATAGATCTATAACCAAGTCGGAACGTACAACGTTGTCTGTTAACTCCAAAGCACAAGAAGCGAATCAACAAGCTTTAGACTTAACCAAACAATTTTATGCCGCCTTTCAACAAGGGGTTAACAACATTCATTCTGTAGCCCAAGAGTTTGAGCGTATGGATAACGAACTTCAAAAGAATTTTGATGGTTCTCCTTTTATGAAAGACCCTTTAGCCGATATGACAACCTACGCGAATGCGAAAAAGTAGGAGGGTAAAGATGAGTCAAGATATTGAAAAACAAATTAATCAACTGAATTATAAATTAAGAAGTCTATCTGAAGAACAATCTAAAAATCAACACGCTATCCAAAAACAAGAACAAACGGAAACAGATTTTTATGAATGGAAAGGTCAAAGCTCTCGTCTATTTGACCGTATATTAGAAACTTGGCGTAACGATAGAGAACTGGGACAATTTTTTCATAATCTGCGTCAAGATGCACAACAAATGGAGCGAAAGCTTACTCACGAATTGGAAGACCAAAAGGAAATGTTGCTAAAGGAGAAACAAAACCTAAGCAATCTAGAAAATGACCTTCACCACCAACGCCAAAAATTAGCATTGGAGGTGAAGGCATGAGTTTAAACATGTATCTAGGAGAAGTGCGCGCTCAAACACAAAGTATGAATGCTTTGTGCGTAGCAACCATTCAAGGTATGGAACAAGTCATCAATTCGATTGATGCTTTTGCATTCGATGCTGTTTTGCAAGGGCAAACTTATGACAGTGCAAAAGCCTTCTTTGCACAAACATTCCGTCCTTTAGCGCAAGGAATCATTTACTTGTGTGAAGAATTAATCCGTCAAAATGATGCTTTTCCAAACGATTTTCAATCACAAGTCGCTTCAACAGATGTCATCGAACAAGAAATATTAGAGCAAATTCGAGAAATTGAGCGAACGAAAGCAGGTATTGAAGTAATTAGTAGTACCCTTCCAGGCATGCAAGTTATGGTGAATCTTTTTGACGCGATGAAACGAAAGCTTCAAGAAAAGTTAGAACATCTGCATGAATTCAATTATACTTCTAGTAGTAATTATGATACGGCACTCCAACTAGCTGCGAGCATTGCCCAAGGTCTTGCGGAAGTTCAAAGTGGGAAAGGTTTTAATGCCGCAAGTGGTACATTTACTACTCAAGGGTTGAACATGGGGTGGACGGCATCTATTCAAAAGATTACAGAGGATAAAATTCGTCAAGCTGAGGCAGAGAGTAAAAAAGATGAATCGTTAGTTGATATATTTAAGGTTGCTGTTGAGGAAGAAAGAGAAATGGTGGAAAATATTTTCGGACTTCATCATAACTACAGAAAAGGACAACGTGAAGCTGTTATAGATGAACTCAAAGGATTGGCTAATGCAGTCTTACATCCAATAGATAGTTTTGAAAGTGCTATGTATGCTCTTTTTCACCCAAAAGAAACATTCGATGCTGTAAAACTAGCTATTTCTAATTCATGGAATCAAGATTTTGTAAATGGAGATTGGAATAGTAAAGCGAGATGGGTCGGAAATGTAAGTGCACAAGCCATGTTAGCGGTTGGTGAATTATTGGTAGGAACAAAAGGTGCAGATAAAATTTCAAAATTAGGTACAGTTTCGAAGGTGGAAAAAGCTTCAAAAGTTAGTAAAAGTGTAAACTTCATACAAAGTGTAAAAAACGTATTGAATTCCGATAAGTATAAGCAATTTATTGATAGGTTGAATAATATTCTAATGCCCAAAAACCAATTTGCTTATGCAGGTGGAAATGTTGTAGACTCTTTCTCAGATAGCACTGCCCTTAAACAAGCTGAGGAAAAACTATCAATCTATCAATTTGCTAGTGGTGGAGGGACTAATGCCGGGAACATACCGTATAAATTTGACCCATCACTCATGGAACACATTTTTCATGGGGAAGTAAGACAAAAATGGTGGGGATTAAAAGCCGTTGGCTATCACCATGAAAGTATGATGGGTAAAGGTGAAATAATTAGAATAACCCATCCACCAAATTCTATGGGGGTATATAGAGCAGAAGTAATGGTAGATGGCGAAGTAAAAAGAGCTGCTTCTTCATTTTTCCCTAAAGAATGGAATAGGATTCAGGTACTTGATTGTATCAAGGAAGCATACAATAATAAGATTCAAGTCGATGGAGTTAGGTATGTAGGACAAACATCTCACGGATTTAAAGTAGAAATGATTATACAAAATAATGAGATAATAACCGCATATCCTATTTATACAAGGAGGTAAAAAATGAAATATACATATGAATTTTATCGTGATGCGCTTGGCGGATTAAGAATACGTTTACCAAAAGAAATTTCTATTATCTCTCATTTTTTAGAAGATATTTTAGATGATGAGGCAGATGAATATATACAGATTTTAGATAATGTAGTAGACAAAAAAATTCCACATTATGAAATAGAGGGGAATGTAGCAGCTGTTTATATCGAATCTAATTATACAAGTGCTATTAACTTTTTTATGAGCCCCCCAAATAACCAGTGTAAAATTGAAACCTCTGAATTTAGAAAATTACTAGTGTTCTGGAGAGATAAAGTAATAGCAGAAGGAAAAGATATAGAAGTGTAAAAGAAAACCGCCTACAAGGGCGGTCTTTTTTTATAAATTATTATTCCTCCAACTCCATAGTCATCTCATCTAATACATGCACCTTTAGATACAAAAACGCCACTTCTTTCTTCATCATCATCCCTCTTTGCGAAAATGATACCTATTTTGGACGACCTCGTCCATAAAGATTGAAGCCCACAAAAAAGTGTAGATAATATAAATGAAACATATAATAATAAAGCTCATATAGTTGGTAATGCGTATCAAGGAATAGGTTCAGATGGTATAGAAATTACCATGTATCTAGATTCAAATGGGAAGATTATTTCTGCTTTCCCATCAGAATAAATTTTATATTTAACATAAAGGAGTACAATAGTAGTGAAATATCAATATAGTTTTGAAGTACTTAACAATAGAAAATTAGTTATGAGACTACCCCAAGAAATTAAACTTGTTGAAACTTTTTTAGGCGTTGAAGTATCTGCTTTTGGAGATTGGATTTTAGAAGAAATACATAGTGTTTTAAACGGAGAAAAGGATTACGGAGAAGTCAATGGTAATATTTGTGGTTTAGAAATTCGGAAAGATACAACTACTGTCCTAGACAATTTAGCTGAAGATGGTAAGGGCGAATTTTGTGAGATAGAAACAGTTGAATTATTACATTTAATTCATATTTGGTTAGATAGACGAAAAGAGTTTGAAGAAGAAAAAACAAAGAACTAACTTAGTTATAAAGCCGATTCCTCGTCAGGAATCGGCTTTACTTCATTATTTCACAATGAAGTATCTATTTTGTCAAAAAGTCCAACAGAAATAGTAAATAGAGACTTACAAAATGTTTTAGACTTAAAGAAAAAAGACAATGTAGATAGAACTGTATCAACAGATTTTATTAATAATTTTCCGAAGCTATTTGAAGATATGTATATAAAATATTTATTATTTTGAGAACTTGGTGTTTGCTATATCACTTAAATTATTTCTATTTTTAAATCTATACCAACAAGATGGCTTTAAATTTTGGATGGAAGTCATCTTCTTTTGTTGTATATTAGGAATAATACGATTTTATTTATTAAAATGATTAGAAATAGATTTTACACGCCTCTATATAAAGACTTTGTTGTTGGGTTTTTTGTAAAACCAGAGAAAAAGGAGTAAATATATGCGTCCGTTCAAACAAATGAGAACTATATATTTAATAACAGTACCCATTATTGCTATTCTTTCGTTACTTTTTCCACAATCATTAGGAGATCGTATTCTTACGTTTTTCTATATACTTATTTTTGGCGGATTAGCAGTAGGTTTTACTTACTTACTAGACTTTATTGGGAGAATATTAAAAAATAAATGAGGAGAATGAAGTTACTATGTTCAAATCTACAAAAATCGTAATAATCATAGTAATTATGATTACGACTTTTGCTAGGTTAATAGCCCATTTTCAGCAAAAGAAAAATAATACATACATTAGGCGTGGAATACGGAGAGGGTCTACAACAGCCCATGATATGAAAAACGCTAAAATCATCTTAAAAAAAGATGGAAATGGAAATTACATTTTAACAGGTTATCCATTTTAATAATAGGAGGAAATAAATATATGCTATTAAAAAATAATCCAGAAGATCCAGTTTTTTAATTTTTAGCAGGAACCTTCCATCAAGATACATTTTACGAAGAAGCACTCCAAGAATTACTAGAAGAAGAAAGCACGGAATATTTACAAGACGCTATCATTTTGTTAACCGACTTTATTAAAAGTGATTATGAGGATAAGGAAAAAAACAACTATATTCAGCATTGTGCAGATGGAATCCATTTTGAAAGCTTAAACATAACACCTATAGAATGGTTAGTGCAGACTCTTGAAACGCTAAAAGAAGCTATAAAAAGTAAAGAATAAAATTGTAATAAACAAAGCCGACTCAATGTGATATGAGTCGGCTTTGTTGTTACTTCACACTAGCTGCCAGCATCACGCAAGGTCTGGCGGAAGTTCAAAGTGGGAAAGGTTTTAATGCCGCAAGCGGTACATTTAGTACTCAAGGGTTGAACATGGGGTGGACGGCATCTATTCAAAAAATTACAGAAAAGCGTGAAGCGGATTGGTTTGCTAGTCTAGATAGTGAAGCTTTAAGTCAATCTGATTTCATGAAGAATGACAAGACTACATTAGATCAATTTAAAGAAGGGTGGCAAATCGGTTCTGGACGAGCTGTTGGAGACGAAATCGAAGGCCTTAAAGCATTAGGGGACAAGGAAACGTGGGAAAATATGGCGTATGCTGCATTGCACCCTATTAATACCCTTAAGACCATGTATAATGTCCTTTCAGATTCATATATTAAGAATGTAAAAAATGGTGATTTTGAAGATGCTGTAATATGGTTCGGTTATGGGGCAACACAATTAGCGATAGGTGCACTTTTTGATAAAGGTATTGGTAAAATCGCAACAGTGGCAAAGGGAGTCAAATTTGCAAAAGTAAAGGACGTCAAAGTACCACGTATACAACAAACTTTTACAAATTTAGCTGATAGTTTAAGCTTAGAAAATCGTCTTGCTTTTGCTGATACCAACGGACTTAACTTAAGGTCTAGTATGGATTCTACTGCTTTTGAAGTTGAGGAAAAACTATCAGCCTATCAGTTCGCTAGAGGAGAAAGTAACTCTACTAAGCTAGATAAAATCAAAGGAGTCGAATCTACACTTATTCACTCGGTTGAAGAACAACCTTTAAATCACGCATCTAAAGGAGACTTTACATTTGATCCTAAGACAAATACAATTAATAAATTTAAAAGTGGAGGACATGGACAAGAAAATATAGATTTCTTGAAAGAAAATGGTATTCAATATAACATTGAACATACATATGAGAACGGCGTCAGAGTTGGAAATGTTCCCGATCATAAATCTAAACCCAAACGAACAGGTACAGGTCAAGCATGGTTTCCCGAATCCTGGACTAGAAATGATATAAAAGAAGCTGGTGAATATGTTGCTAACCTTCAAGAAAATATAAATGCAAAAGATGGAGATATGATATTTGGTGAATATAAAGGCGTAAGGGTTGGAGTAATAAAAACAAACGGTAAGATTGGAACCGTATTCCCAGATGGAACAAAACAACCTTAAAAATGTAAATAAAGGAGAATTAATTATGTTTGAAGAACAAGTAAGAAAAATTATAGAGGAACGAAAGGCAGTTCATCCTGAAAATATTTTTTTAATTGAAAAATATTGGGAAGAACTCGCAGAATTATTAAGCGAAGATATTGAACAAACTATTAAATTTTTAGATAACGCTTCAGAAGAAGAAGTAGAATGGCTTAGTGAAGTATTTGAGGATGTAGATTTTGACGAAAAAACTAAAGAATACGTGGAGTGTTTAAAACGTTTAGTACAAAAATTTCCGAACTCTACAATAAGACCATCTGTTGAAGTTGTAGAAAAAATGATATTTTAAATACAATCGAATTTAGATGAATAGATTCACTCTCATATTGTGATATATATAGATGTCACATTAAAAAAAGCAGCTATATCATGCACTTAGAAGCATTGAACTGCACCCCAATTGTTAGACACAGTGAAATGAACCCAAAAAGTTAGGCACATATTTTAAGTAGCTAATGAGGAATGAGTTCTGTATTGTACAGGGCTCATTCCTTTTAATTTTGTTTTAATTCTTTTGTGATTATATTTCCATGGACAAAATTGCTCGTATGGATAGTTTTGAAATGATGTTTTTCCGAATGACTTTCAATCACAAGTCGCTACAACAGATGTCATCGAACAAGAAATACGAGATCCAATTCAAGAGATTGAGCGAATAATAGTAGCGATGGAAGTAATAAGTGAATACATGCCGGGCTCGCAGGCGATGATACAGATTTATTATACTATGAAACGGAAGCTTCAAGAAAAGTTAGAACATCTGCATGAATTCAATTATACTTCTAGTAGTAATTATGATACAGCACTCCAACTAGCTGCCAGCGTCGCGCAAGGTCTTGCGGAAGTTCAAAGTGGGAAAGGTTTTAATGCCGCAAGCGGTACATTTAGTACTCAAGGGTTGAACATGGGGTGGACGGCATCTATTCAAAAAATTACAGAAGATAAAATTCGTGAAGCTGAGAAACTTGCGTATAGTGATTTGATTGGAGAAGAAGCAATAAACGATGAAACTTCATCAGAATCGGGGAAAGAAGATTTTGATGGTAAAAAGTTAGCCAGAGACATTACAGGTGAAGTAAGTGGAGAATATGATATTCGACGTGCTTGGGATGGTGTAGACCCATCTACCGGAGAAAGACTCGGTACTTTGGAAAGAGTCATGGCTGGAGGCATGGTAGTAGCCGGTATTACGCCAATTGGAAAATTGGTGAAAATTGGTAAAGGTGTAAAAATGTCAGCTAGTGCTGTTAAAACTGTAAAAGCTGCTAAGCCGAATTATGTACTTTTCAATAAAACACATATAAATTCAATGCCTAAACCAAAAGGAAGAGGTCCAAATGGAGGGAATTTACAATCTCATCATGGGCTACAACAACAATGGGCGAAAGGAAATTTAAGTCAGTATGGATATGATCCAAAACTTGCACCAACAGTGACAATTGAAACAGGAAAAGGATTACCCCATACTATTATTACTAATGCACAGAACTTAAGACGTGATGAACGTGTAGCTTTAGGAAATGGAAAATGGAATTCCACTTTACAAGATGAATTAAAGAATATGGTTTTTGATTTTGAACAAGCAGGATTTTCTAAAGAAACCATTAGAGAAACTTTAGAACAACAATATAAAATGCTTGATAAGTTAAAAGTGAAGTATGAAAGGATTGATTATTAATGAGTATACTTGAGAACTTAAATGCAATTTTTACACTAGAAACACAAGAACCTCCAGCAACTGAAGAAACGGTTCAAGAATTACAAAATTTTTCATCAATTGATGTTCCTTCAGATTATCTAGAGATAATTCAACATTGTACAAATGCAGAGATTAATGTAAATAATGAAATATATATCCGTATTTGGAGTCCATCGGATTGTATGGAAATGAATGAAGCTCATAATATCCAAAAATATATACCTAACTCACTTGCAATTGGTGATGATGAAGGTGAAAAAGTATTATTATATGCAAATGGAAAGGACGGATTTGGACTATATACAGTGGATTTTGGAGATTTAGATATCGAAGAAGCAATTAAAATATCACCTTCTTTGAAATCGTTATTAGTGGATGGCATCGGTGTAGAAGAATTATTATTATAATTTTAAGAATATAAGAAAGGTACACCTTTTAGATTACAGATAAAACTAGCAAAACCTCTACTAGAAAACTAGTAGAGGTTTTTGTTATTAATTTACTTTACCCTTACATAAAATGTTTTCTTTTTCGAATTATGCACTTCAAGGCATGGAGCAAGCCATCAATTCAATTGATGCTTTTGTAGGCGATGCTGTTCTGCAAGGCCAAACTTACGACAGTGCAAAAGCCTTCTTTGCACAAACATTCCGTCCGTTAGCCCAAGGAATCATTTGCTTGTGTGAGGAATTAATTCGTCAGAATGATGCCTTTCCGAACGATTTTCAATCACAAGTCGCTTCGACAGATGTCATCGAACAAGAAATACTAGAACAAATTCGAGAGATTGAGCGAACGAAAGCAGGAATTGAAGTAATTAGTAGTACCCTTCCAGGCATGCAAGTTATGGTGAACATTTTTGATGCGATGAAACGAAAGCTTCAAGAAAAGTTAGAACATCTGCATGAATTCAATTATACTTCTAGTAGTAATTATGATACAGCACTCCAATTAGCTGCCCGCATCGCGCAAGGTCTTGCAGAAGTTCAAAGCGGGAAAGGTTTTAATGCCGCAAGCGGTACATTTAGTACTCAAGGGTTGAATATGGGATGGACGGCGTCTATTCAAAAAATTACAGAGGATAAGGCTCGTCAAGCTGAGAAACTTAAAACTGAAATGAGTGATAGTAATTCTGAAAAATCCATGTTAAAGAAAGTTTGGGATGGGATTTATTATGGTTCAGGGCAAGCTGTTGGAGACATTGTAGAAGGATTCAAATCACTAGATGATACAGTAACAAAAGAGAACATAAAGTATGCTATAGGTCACCCCGTAGAGACGCTTTCTACTATGTGGAATGCCTTATCAGATTCGTTTATTAATGATGTAATCAATGGCGATGCAGAGAGTTGTACAAGATGGATAACGTATAATTTTATGGGACTTGGATTAGGATGGCTGGGGGATAAAGGCGCTAGTAAGGTCTCTACGCTAGTAAAAGGTACAAATTTCACAAAGGTAACTGAAATCACTGCACCACGCTTACAACAATCTTTTACAAATTTAACCAATGATTTAAACATAGAAAATGGCCTTGCTTTTGCTGACACGGGTGAATTTAACTTAAAGTCTAGTTTGAATTCTACTGCTTATGAAGCTGAAGAAAAGCTATCAACCTATCAATTTGCTAGTGGTGAAAATGTCACTACTGTAAAACCTGGTGATAGTAGTTCACTTGCCCCAGGAGGCGGACTATTAGCGCATAAAGCTAGAGGTGGGCATTTAATAGAAAGACATGTAGGAAAAACGGATGCAGAATTATTGCAAAGATTAGCAAGGGATCCTAACATAACAGGTTCATCAACTTTTACTGATAGAGCTACCGCTGAAAAAATAGCGGCTACCGTCTTGAATAACCCTAGTAATCAAGTACGCATTCAAAGTTGGTTAAATAATCCAAGAAGTTATAAATTAATTTTACGTTATAATAGTACTGAAGTAATTGGACGAGGTGTAAGAAGAGGTTCTACAACAGTTGAAGATATGTCAAACGCAAGAATTGTATTAAAAAAAGATAGCAATGGAGGTTTTATTTTAACTGGATATCCATTTTGATAATGGGAGGAAGATTATGTTATTAAAAAACAATCTCGAAGATGATGAAGTATTTCAATTTCTAGCGAGTAATTTTCACCAAGATACTTTCTATGAAGAAGCGCTTCAAGAATTACTAGAAGAGGCACCAAAAGAGTATTTGCAAGATGCTATTATTTTTTTAACTGAATTTATTCAAAGCGATTATAGTAATAAAGAAAAAAATGAGTACATACGATATTCTGCAGATGGGATATATTTTGAAGGATTAGAAATAACACCATTAGAATGGCTTGAACAAACAGTTGAAACGTTAAAACAAGCATTAAAAAATACTTAGTAAAAATCGACCGCTCGTAATAGGCGGTCTTTTTTTATAAACTATTATTCCTCCAACTCCATAGTCACCTCATCTAACACATGCATCTTTAGATACATACGGTCACTATAAAATGATTGTACTTACAACAAACTTATATGTACTTATAAACTTGAAGCACTTGGTTGTCTACTATAGGCAATGAGTGCTTTTTTACATGTTCAAATTGACATGTGAAGTTGTACAATATATGGTAATTATAGTTGTTTCAAAGATTTAAGGGGAAAACAAAGGAGAATAAAAGATGTTAACTAATACAAATGCAGACAAGATATTCGACAAACTAATGGTAGAAGGTGAGACTTATGTTCATTACTTTTACGTTATGAAAATGGCATCTCCCTCTCAATACTTAGTTTTTGGTGTTGGTGCACTTGCCTCAAACGCACATTGCCTTGTAGGGTTCACAAATAAGAGAATCTTACTAATAGAGTTAAGTCCTGCAACTGGTGATGCTACTGGGAATATTGCTCACTTAGACTTAGATGAAGTAGAGAAAGTAAGTGTTAAGAGAGGTATCCTTAAATCCAATGTCACTGTAAAGTTAAAAGAGGACAAAGGGGTACTCGAAATGAAACCGAACAGTTTCACGGTTGGTTTATCAAATCACAAAAAGCACTTAGTTAAGTTAGAAGAATTGTATGGTAAATAAAAAGTAATTGAGGATACGATTAATATATATAGAAAAAATTAAAGATAGAACTAACAAACTACTAGAATTCTAGTAGTTTCACGTTGTTGAAAAAGCGTTTGTCGTAAAAGGGGTTTGGAANNTTCCAAACCCCTTTTACGACTTCATAAGAATTTTGATTCATATTAACGAGAATTGTACAATATGAACTTTATAATTTAGGCCATTTTTGGACTTTGCTAAGTATGATTAAGATTTTAGGAAATTATGATGGAAAAACAAACGAAGCTGTCTTAAAAGAAAAAACTTGGGACAGCTTCGTTTTTCATTCGGATATTAATAAAAGGAAATATATATAATGTTAATTTTGTTAAAAAATGCTATTATTTTTATGTAATATTGTTATTCATATAAGGAGTAACAAATAAATTGAGGAGTGAGATTAACAATGATCAGTGACCTTAAAAAGGCGGCCTTATCTTCATTAAAAGGCAGATGGGCATTGGGAGTAGGGGCATCGCTTTTGTATCGTGTCATGTCCGCTGTTAGTGTGTTTATTGTAGGACTTCCAATTTTTCTGCTAGGAGTAGTTGTATTGGCTGAAATAATGAAGTCTAGCGCTTTGATTGTAGAAGAAGAAACGTTAAATGCAGTACTTGCTTTAATTTTTGTATTTATTTTCGTTATTGTATGTTTTGCTTTCATAGCTGTACTAAGCATTATGCATTATGGGTATTGTAATGTTACATTGCGTTTAGCAAAAAAAGAATCTTCTACAATTGATGATTTATTTGAAGGGTTTCGAAAAAAGAATGTATTTAAATCTATGAAGCTAGCTGTCTTAATGGGTGTATACGTATTTTTATGGAGTTTATTGCTAATTGTTCCCGGTATTATAAAATGTTTCTCTTATTCTATGGCTTACTATATTATGTTAGATCATCCAGAATATACGGCGAGTGAAGCGCTTAAAAAGAGCCAAGAAATGATGAAAGGACATAAATCAGATTTATTCATACTATGTTTAAGTTTTATCGGATGGTTTATTTTAGCAGCTATTATCGGAATTTTTACATTGAGCCTCCCTTCTTTTTGGCTCTATCCATATTACATGACAACAATATCGCATTTCTACTTGAATTTAGTGAATAGAAATACAGTCATGGAGGAAAAAACAGTTATCTAGAAGAATATGGTTTGTTTCATATTTCTACACGATGACAGTACAATTTACCTATAAAAAACAACCTATTCATACAAAAGAGGCTGTCCAAAAAGGTGAAACTTTTGGGCAGCCTCTTGTTTTTTCATATAAATAAAAAAGAACCGTCCTTTTTTGAGATGATTAAGTCACCACAATAAAGGAACGATTCTTTTTTCTTATCGATTTGTTAAAAGAGGAAAGCTTCTTCTATTTAATCTTATGAAGCATCTGCACTTTCAAACTGACTATTATAAAGTGAAGCATAGAAACCATCAGCCTTCAATAACTCTTCATGATTACCTTGTTCTACAATATCTCCTTCTTTCATGACAAGGATTAAATCTGCATCACGTATTGTTGATAATCTATGAGCGATAATAAAGCTTGTTCTGCCTTCCATGAGGTTTTCCATTGCTTTTTGAATCAGTACTTCTGTACGAGTGTCAATCGAGCTTGTTGCTTCGTCGAGTATTAGTATTTTTGGATCCGCTAGAAGGGCACGAGCAATTGTTAATAACTGCTTTTGTCCTTGGGATACGTTGCTTGCTTCTTCGTTTAATTCCATATTGTATCTATTTGGTAAGGCTTTTACGAAGCTGTGAACGTGAGCTGCTTTCGCTGCTTCAATTACATCTTCGTCAGTAGCATCAAGTCTACCGTAACGGATGTTTTCCATGATAGAGCCGTTAAAGAGCCAAGTATCTTGAAGTACCATACCGAACATATTGCGTAAATCTTCTCGCGTGAAGTCTTTTATATCGTGACCGTCTATACATATCGCACCGCTATTTAAATCATAGAAACGCATTAAAAGCTTCACGATTGTTGTTTTACCTGCCCCGGTTGGTCCTACGATTGCTACCTTTTGTCCAGGTTTAATATTAGCTGAGAAGTTATTGATGATGATCTTATCTGGATTATATCCAAACTGAACATCCTTGAAGCTAACTTCTCCTTGAACATCTTGCAGCTTAACTGGATTTTCTGCTTCTGGAACTTCCTCTTCTTCATCTAAAAATTCGAAAACTCGTTCTGCAGCTGCAGCTGTGGATTGAAGTACGTTCGCGATTTGAGCTACTTGAGCGATTGGCTGCGTAAAACTTCTCACATATTGAACAAAGGCTAAAATATCTCCAACTGCAATGACTTTCTTTACCGCAAGCCATCCGCCTAAAATCGATACAGCTACGTAACCAATATTACCGATAAATGTCATAATCGGCATCATCATTCCAGATAAAAATTGAGACTTCCATGCAGAGTGGTAAAGGATATCGTTGACCTCTTCGAATTTTTTCACTTCTTCTTCTTCTTTGTTGAAGGCTTTTACGATATTGTGACCACTATAAATTTCTTCTACTTGACCGTTAACGTGTCCTAAATACTCTTGCTGGGATTTGAAGTATTTTTGTGATCTTTTTACGACTCCCATTATGAGCATCATGGATACTGGCAATATTAACAGCGCCACTAATGTCATTTGCCAGCTTATTGAGAACATCATGATGAGTACACCAATGATTGTAACCACAGATGTGATAATTTGCGACATACTTTGGTTTAAAGTCTGGCTCACAGTATCTACGTCATTTGTAACTCTGGATAATACTTCTCCGTGTGTCGTTTTATCAAAGTACTTAAGCGGCATACGGTTGATCTTTTCATCAATTTCTTTTCTGAATTTATAAGATACCTTTTGTGCTACCCCAGAAATGATATAGCCTTGGATAATGCCAAACACAGCGCTCGCTATATACAGTGCAAGGAGTATAACAACAATGTTTCCGATATAGGTAAAGTCAATGGCAGCACCTGGCACTCCCATTACTTTGTCTACGAGTCCGTCGAATAATTTTGTTGTTGCTTTACCTAAAATCTTTGGACCTGCGATTGCAAAGGCTGCACTACCTATTGCGAAAAGAATAACGATGATGATTGAGAACTTATACGGCTTTAAGTATTGAAGTAACTTATTCATCGTTCCCTTAAAGTTTTTTGCCTTCTCAATCTTTCTCATGCCGCCGCCCATATGACCGCCGCCACCAGGGCCAGGGCCGCCTTGTCTTCTATTTTCTACTTTTTTATCACTCATGACGAAAGTTCCTCCCTTGAAAGTTGTGATAAGGCAATTTGCTTATAAACCTCACAGTTTTCCATAAGCTCTTCATGAGTACCAGTTCCCACTATTTTTCCTTCGTCAAGTACAATGATTTTATTTGCATTCATGATTGTACTGATTCTTTGTGCAACAAGTAGAATCGTACTTTCTGAAATCTCATTGTTCAAAGCTTTACGCAATGCTGCGTCTGTCTTAAAGTCAAGAGCTGAGAAACTATCATCAAATATAAATATTTCGGATTTCTTCGTAAGAGCACGCGCAATCGAAAGTCTTTGTTTTTGACCACCTGAAACGTTCGTACCGCCTTGTGATATCTCTGTACGGAAGCTTTCAGGTTTCGCGTTAATAAACTCCATCGCTTGAGCGATTTCTGCTGCTTTTACTAGTTCTTCTTCAGTTGCTTCTTTCTTACCGTATTTCAGGTTACTTTCGATTGTACCTGAGAATAGAACTCCTTTTTGTGGTACATAACCAATTCTTTCTCTTAATTCCTTTTGAGATACTTCTCTAATATCAGTGCCATCTACTAATATTTGGCCGCTTGTTACATCGTAAAAACGTGGAATTAAGTTGATAAGCGTTGATTTACCACTACCTGTACTTCCAATGAAAGCGGTCGTTTCTCCAGGCTTTGCGGTAAAGTTGATATTTGAAAGCACATCTTCTTCTGCACCTGGATATCTAAAGCTAACATCTTTAAATTCAACGTAACCTTTCTTGTCTGAAGAGAATGGTTTTGGTTCCTCTGCATCACGAATGGTAAGGTCAGTATCGATAACTTCTGCGATACGTTGTGCGGATACAGAAGCACGTGGAAGCATAATGGATACCATAGAAATCATTAAGAAGGCCATGATGATTTGCATTGTATATTGCATAAATGCCATCATATCACCAACTTGCATATGTCCCATATCCACTTGGTGTGCCCCAACCCAAATAATAAGTACAGTAACGGCATTCATGATAAACATCATCATTGGCATCATAAATGTCATTAAACGGCTTACAAATAAATTTGTTCTTGTTAAATCTTGATTTCCTTTTTCAAATTTCTTCTCTTCATACTTTTGGTTATTAAAAGCACGAATAACAAGCATACCTGTTAAAGATTCACGAGTGATTAAGTTAATTTTATCAACTAACTTTTGGATACTCTTAAACTTAGGAATCGCGACGCTAAATAAACCAATGACTAAGCTTAAAATTGCAATAACTGCAACTGCGATAATCCATCCCATGGAAACGTCTGTAGTAAGTACCTTAATAATTCCGCCTAAGCCTAAAATCGGTGCATAGAATACGATTCGAAGCATCATAACCATAAGTGTTTGTACTTGTTGAATATCATTTGTACTTCTTGTGATTAAAGATGCAGTAGAAAACTTATCAAATTCTGCATTCGAGAAGCTTGTAACCTTCCGGAATACTTTCTTTCTAAGATCTCTGCCGAGTCCTGCCGCTACTTTTGCAGCAAGTAAACTAACGATAACAGTAGCTGCCATACTCACTAAGGATAAAAGAAGCATTTTCCCACCAGAAGTAAGAATGTAATTTGTTTGAAGCTTACCTGTATCTATACCGATCGTTTTATACTCATTCTCAATGAATGGAACAGCTGACTGTGTTACCATGCTGCCTGGCATCTTCTTAAACTGTTCATCTGCCTTATCTTTTATTGCATCGATTTGATTTTGAGGCAGTTTAGCAATTACCGTAAAAGGATCTGTATTTGGAGGAAGATTCATCTGCGTTTTGCCACCACCTGGCGCAGCGGATGCATCACCTTTTTCAATTCCTTCTGTAATTAAAATTGGTTTCCCGAATATATCGTTAAGTGCATTAATTGTATCTTTATCCTTTGTATCTAGCTTATAAAGAGGTTCTTTATCAAGCTGTGGATAATCTTTTAAGTACTTTTGCAACTCACTTTGAGAAAGATCTTTCTTATCTAAAAGTACATAGTTGTCATCTACTTTTTTCTTCTCATCTTCATTCATAAAGAGCTTAAGTTTATCAAGCTCACTTTTACGAATAACCCCAGGTACTGCGTTTTCGACACCTTTTTGTTGAATACCTACATTGACAATGTTAGACATGTAGTCTGGCAGTGATAGGTCACATACCGCTTGTACGGTTAAAAGACATATAACTGCAATGATTGAGGCAGTAAAAGGTTTTAAATGTTTTATAATCTTTAACATTTAATTCATCTCTCCATTTTCCTTTTCTGATTTTTTTAGCTTTTGCTTCGTTTCTTTTCCTTATTCTTCATATTCTCCGTGATTCATTATAGCAGCTCCTTATGTACTTTCGGCCACAGGATAATTATAATTCTATGACTATATGAAGAGGTAATGCAACATTTAGGGTATAGAATTTATGAAGAGTGAATTTGTTAAATAATTTTAAAATTTAACATACTTCCAAAAGAATTCCCCTTCCTCAAGGAATGAGAAAGGTAAAGCTCAATGGGTAGGGAGGGGATGAATTTTGGTTGGCGTAAGCCAAAGGAATGAAAAAGGAATTTCCTCAAATGAAACAGAAATTATAGAAAGAATACTTTTGATCTCAAAGTTATTGTTTGCTGACCGTAGGCGGTGCAACATTAGAAATTCTAAAGCAATACCGAAACGCAAGGACAAAACGAATGGGAGGTGATGACAATGTTGTTGAATCAAAAATATGAAATCTTTCCAACAGAAGCACAAAAAGAAGTGTTAGACTGTTGGCTACAATATTGTCGTCAAACCTACAATTCTGCCTTGCTAGACAAAGAACGGAAATATAAGAAAAATAAAGAAAATTACAAT
>NZ_NUQE01000094.1 GCF_002582035.1 Bacillus pseudomycoides | reverse complement strand
GTGTTAAGCATCTCTTGAAGATGATACACAAGAAACCCCCACTTCAAGGTCTGAAGGTGATAAGTGGCGGGAGTTTTCATGAAGAATTGTGTTTAGGAAAAGTGTGTCAAAAATCAAGAGATTACTACAAAAAGGTAATTGAACGCTTAGTTTGTAACGGAGCTGAAGGAATTATATTAGGTTGTACAGAGATTGGATTATTAGTAAAACCAGAGGATTCTAGAGTTCCATTATTTGATACGACTTTCATACATGCCATTGAAGCTGTTAATAAATCTTTAGAAGATTGAGGGAATCTAACTTTAATGAAAGAGGGCGTTGGGGATTATGAAAAAAATATTAGTCTTGATTTATCCTACTTTTGCGGAATTTGAAATGACAGTTGCTACTGCTGCTTTGAAAGACTCTTATGTAGTTGAAACAGTTGGCTTAACAAAAGAGATTGTTGTAAGTGAAACAGGATTACAGGTGAAACCACATTATGAATTAAGTGAGATATGTATAGATGATTATGAAGGGATTATTATTCCTGGTGGCGATGTAGTGCATGTAAAAGATTCAGAAGTATTATTTGAACTTATACGGCAAATGTATAAGGCAAAGAAATTGATTGCTGCGATATGTGCAGGACCATTCGTGTTGGCTGCATCAGGTGTTCTACAACATGTGCCGTATACGATCACATTAGATTATAGACAATTAGATTGTTTTTCTAAGGAGCATTTTATATATAAAGAAGTAGTTCGTCATCAAAATATTATTACAGCGCAAGGACACGGATTTGTAGAATTTGGACTTGCTATAGCGGAATACTTTCAGGTGCATACAGAACATAAATGTGATGTTTATAGAGGGAAAAGAAATATAATGATGGAAAATATATTGAAAGAGTAATAGATTGATAGAAAAAGAAAACTGTCTTTTTTAGAAAAGACAGTTTTGTTAGTGTAGTATCATTTTAGTTATTTTCTACAACGATATATCGCTACAGCTTTCGGATCGCGCCATATACCGTTATGATGTAATAAATTCAGTTCTATTTCAACTTGTAACCATTTTTTCATCTCTGTATGTAAGCTAAAATCATCTGGAATATTTAGCGATGGAAACATACTTGCTATATAATTTACAATAGGTGCAGATTCATGGAAAAGAAGAGAGTTGTGAATAACAGTTTCCTCAACAATAGGAAAAACTGCACTTAATAGTTCTTTACCGTTTTCTAAACAAAATGGACTAGCAGTAGGTGACTTTTCAGGTAATCCAAATGTGAGTAACATTCGATTACACATTTCTTCTATGCGTGGTAATGATGTATAGGAATTTGTTGTAGCTAGAAAACCACCATCTGGACGGATAATATTTTTAAACCCTCGAATAGTCTTTTCGACATCGGTTACATGATACAACATGTGACGTGCAATAACCCAATCGTAAAAATTATAGGGAAAAGGGAGTTTCGTCGCGTTTCCAATTACCCATTCAATAGTTCTTTTATTGCTACTATTATTTTTTGCTTTTTGAATCATAGTGGAGGATTGATCTAATCCTGTAAGCTGACCTTGGTGACCAAGTCTTTGTAATGTTATAAGAAATTTTCCAGATGCACAGCCAATATCTAATATTTTTTCTTGTCCTGTTAATTGCAATTGAGAGATTACTATTTTATCTAAATCTACTGGTTTTTCTTCATATTTTAGATGTGTATCGATTCGTACTTGCAGATGGTCATTTACTGTATATTGACGTTTTACATCATTTAACTTTTGAGATTCAACTTGTATGCAAAAATTTTGAATGGCATGAGTTAATACTTCTGTTTTGTTAAGTCCTTCATATGCCAAAGCTGAATCAAATCTTTCTAGCAAGTCTTTACATATTCTAAAATGAATATCTTTTCTTTTGACCATTTTCTTCCTCCTCTAAGCCGTTAGAGAGAATATAACATGCGTAAAATTTTGCTGTAAATAAATTGTGTACACAATTGTAGGTTGCTTTTGTAAAAAAATGTGTGATAAATATTTTTTATTAAAATTCTTATAGTAAACCATTGACGATTTAAACGTTTTCATTTATTCTTAAATTAAGAAATATTTAAACAATTCAAAAGAAAAGAGAGAGTCACATGCTTCTTCATGGAACACAACGAATTGGTCGCATGGCGATGTTACTTGCACTTGCGGAGGAACACGAGAGTCCGATTTTATCTCTTCCAAAAGGATGGAAATATTGTACGGGCAAAGTTGGTTCAATGAATTCGCAAAAAGTTGTTGCTGCAATGGAAACAGCTGCACGTAGTAACCATGTTATTGAAACAGACGTTTACAGAGAAACACACGCGCTTTACCATGCAATTATGGAAGCGTTGTACGGAGTAACGAGAGGACAGATTCAGTTAGCAGACGTTCTTCGTACAGTAGGGCTTCGATTTGCGATTGTGCGCGGCACACCATACGACGGTGAAAAAGAAGGCGAATGGGTTGCTGTTGCACTATATGGTACGATAGGTGCGCCTGTGAAAGGATCAGAGCATGAGGCGATTGGATTAGGTATTAATCACATATAAAAAACTGCCCATAGTTAATTAGTTAAGAGGGGGCCTTACTTTTTAGGACATTAGTCTGTCTTAAAAAGATAAGGTCCCCTTTTGCTTTCTTATAAAGGAGGAAAATCATGATTACATTAACTGGACATTCGTTAACATTGCAGGAAATGAAGCGAATATTATTTGAAGGAGAGCAGGTAACTGCTTGTCCAAATAGCATGAAAAAAGTTACAGAATGTAGGCAAGCTGTAGAGAAAATTGTTGAAGAAGGGAAAGTTGTTTACGGTATTACAACAGGATTTGGAAAGTTTAGTGATGTGCTAATTCAAAAAGAAGATGTGAAAGCGCTTCAACATAATTTAATCCAATCCCACGCATGTGGCGTTGGGGAGCCTTTCTCTGAAGAAGTGTCACGCGCTATGCTTGTGTTACGCGCAAATACAATGTTGAAGGGTATCTCTGGTGTTAGACCACTTGTTGTAAATATGCTTCTTGAACTTGTGAATCGTCAAATTCATCCTGTTGTTCCGCAGCAAGGTTCACTTGGAGCGAGCGGAGATTTAGCACCGCTTTCTCATCTTGCTCTTGCTTTATTAGGAGAAGGGGAAGTGTTTTATAAAGGTGAGCGTGTTCATACGATGATCGCTTTAACAAAAGAAGGATTAGAACCAATCACATTAGAAGCAAAAGAAGGTTTAGCACTTATTAACGGAACACAAGCAATGACTGCGCAAGGAATTGTAGCATATTTAGAAGCAGAAGCAATCGCTTATCAAGCAGAATTAATTGCTTCGATGACAATTGAAGGATTACAAGGCATTATTGATGCATTTGATGAAGATGTTCATCTTGCACGTGGATATAAAGAGCAAGTGGAAGTTGCAAATCGTATTCGTAATGTGCTTCATGATAGCAAACTTGTTACGAAACAAGGGGAACTTCGTGTACAAGACGCGTACTCACTTCGCTGCATTCCACAAGTGCACGGAGCATCTTGGCAAGTGTTAAATTATGTGAAAGAAAAGTTAGAAATTGAAATGAATGCTGCAACAGACAATCCACTTATTTTTGACGGCGGTCAAAAAGTAATTTCTGGTGGTAACTTCCACGGACAGCCAATTGCGTTTGCAATGGACTTCTTAAAGGTAGGAATGGCAGAACTTGCAAATATTTCTGAACGTCGTATTGAGAGACTTGTCAATCCGCAGTTAAACGATTTACCACCATTTTTAAGTCCAGAACCAGGTCTTCAATCTGGTGCGATGATTATGCAATATGCAGCAGCAGCACTTGTTTCAGAAAATAAAACGTTAGCTCATCCAGCAAGTGTAGACTCTATTCCATCATCAGCAAATCAAGAAGATCACGTAAGTATGGGAACAATTGCGTCGCGTCATGCGCATCAAATTATTCAAAATGTACGCCGCGTACTAGCGATTGAAACGATTTGTGCGATGCAAGCAGCTGAATACCGTGGTATTGAACAAATGAGCACGCAAACGAAAGCGTTTTATCACCAAGTTCGCCTAATTGTACCATCTATTAAAAATGATCGTATTTTTTCAACAGATATTGAAAACACGGCTCATTGGTTAAGAACAACAAATTGGAAAATGGACCGCATTAATGCAGATACAGCACTATAATAAGGGAGAGATAATAATGGAAAATGTAAAACAAACAATTCGCGCGCCAAGAGGTACTGAGTTAAATGCAAAAGGTTGGGTACAAGAAGCAGCACTTCGCATGCTTATGAATAATCTTGATCCTGAAGTAGCAGAAAAGCCAGAAGAACTTGTTGTATACGGTGGTATTGGCCGTGCTGCTCGTAACTGGGATAGCTATCATGCAATTGTAGAATCTCTTAAAAATTTAGAGAGTGATGAAACGTTATTAGTTCAATCTGGGAAGCCAGTGGCAATTTTTAAATCTCATGAAGATGCACCGCGTGTTCTTCTAGCAAACTCAAACTTAGTCCCAAAATGGGCAACTTGGGAGCATTTCCGTGAACTTGATCAAAAAGGCTTAATGATGTACGGCCAAATGACAGCAGGTAGCTGGATTTATATCGGTACACAAGGAATTTTACAAGGAACGTATGAAACATTTGGTGAAGCAGCACGTCAACACTTTGATGGTTCATTAAAAGGAACATTAACAATTACTGCTGGTCTTGGCGGTATGGGCGGAGCGCAGCCGCTTGCTGTTACGATGAACGGCGGTGTTGTGATTGCAATTGATGTTGATAAACGTAGCATCGATCGCCGTATTGAAAAGAGATATTGTGATATGTATACAGAATCTCTTGAAGAAGCATTAGCTGTAGCGAAGGAATATAAAGAAAAGAAAGAGCCTATTTCCATTGGATTATTAGGTAATGCAGCTGAAATTTTACCAGAGCTTGTAAAACGCGGCATTACACCAGACCTAGTAACAGACCAAACATCTGCACATGATCCGTTAAATGGTTATGTTCCAGTTGGTTATTCATTAGAAGAAGCTGCAGTGCTTCGTCAAGAAGATCCAGAGCGCTACGTACAATTATCGAAGGAAAGCATGAAAAAGCATGTGGAAGCAATGCTTGATATGCAAAAGAACGGTGCAATTACGTTTGATTATGGTAACAACATTCGTCAGGTTGCATATGATGAAGGCTTAAAAAATGCATTCGATTTCCCAGGATTTGTTCCAGCATTTATTCGTCCGCTATTCTGTGAAGGAAAAGGGCCATTCCGCTGGGTAGCACTTTCTGGTGATCCAGAAGATATTTATAAAACAGATGAAGTTATTTTACGTGAATTTGCTGATAATGAGCATTTATGTAATTGGATTCGTATGGCACGTGACCAAGTTGAATTCCAAGGACTTCCATCTCGTATTTGTTGGTTAGGATACGGAGAGCGTGCGAAATTTGGCCGTATTATTAACGAAATGGTAGCAAACGGTGAATTATCTGCACCAATCGTTATCGGTCGTGATCATTTAGACTGCGGATCTGTTGCTTCTCCAAACCGTGAAACAGAAGCAATGAAAGATGGCAGTGATGCTGTAGCTGACTGGCCAATTTTAAATGCGTTAATTAACAGTGTAAACGGCGCGAGCTGGGTATCTGTGCATCACGGCGGCGGTGTTGGTATGGGATATTCTCTTCATGCGGGAATGGTTATTGTTGCGGATGGAACGGAAGCAGCGGCAAAACGAATTGAGCGCGTCTTAACTTCTGACCCTGGAATGGGTGTTGTTCGTCACGTTGATGCTGGATATGACCTTGCTATAGAAACAGCAAAAGAAAAAGGCGTTAATATTCCGATGATGAAGTAAGGGGGAGAAACCATGCTAGACATTTTATTAACGAATATCGGTCAATTATTAACAATGGATCAAGAAGATGGATTACTACGGCGGGAAGCGATGAATACGCTTCCTGTCATTGAAAACGGTGCGGTAGGTATTGAAAATGGTGTTATCACATTCGTAGGAACAATGGAAGAAGCGAAGGAATTACTTGCAAAAGAAGTTGTGGATTGCGAAGGGAAAATGGTTTCGCCGGGTCTTGTCGATCCGCATACACACCTTGTATTTGGCGGCTCTCGTGAAAATGAAATTGCTCTTAAATTACAAGGTGTACCATATTTAGAGATTTTAGAACAAGGCGGCGGAATTCTTTCCACTGTAAATGCTACAAAACAAGCAACAACAGAAGAACTTGTTGAAAAGGCAAAATTCCACTTAGATCGCATGCTATCTTTTGGTGTAACAACTATGGAAGCGAAGAGCGGTTACGGATTAGATGATGTAACAGAGTGGAAACAATTAGAGGCGGCAGCACAAGTTCAGAAGGAGCATCCAATTGATGTTGTATCAACGTTCTTAGGAGCTCATGCAGTGCCAAAAGAATACAAGGGAAAATCGAAAGAATTTTTACAATGGATGCTTGATCTATTACCAGAAATTAAGGAAAAGCAATTAGCAGAGTTTGTTGATATTTTCTGTGAAACAGGAGTATTCTCTGTTGAAGAATCAAAAGAATTTTTACGCAAGGCGAAAGAACTCGGTTTTGATGTGAAAATTCATGCGGACGAAATTGATCCCCTTGGCGGTGCGGAAGCGGCTGCTGAGATTGGTGCAGCATCGGCGGATCATTTAGTCGGGGCATCTGATAAAGGAATTGAAATGTTAGCAAATTCAAATACAGTTGCTGTACTGCTGCCAGGTACAACATTCTATTTAAATAAAGAAAGCTTTGCGCGAGGCCGTAAAATGATTGATGATGGTGTAGCAGTAGCTTTAGCGACTGATTTCAATCCTGGTAGCTGTCCGACAGAAAATATTCAACTCATTATGAGTATTGCGATGTTAAAGTTAAAAATGACACCAGAAGAAGTGTGGAATGCTGTAACAATAAACTCAGCGTATGCAATTAATCGCGGTGATGTAGCTGGAAAAATCCGCGTTGGACGTAAGGCAGATATCGTATTATGGGATGCATACAATTATGCGTATGTACCGTACCATTACGGCGTTAGTCATGTTAATACAGTATGGAAGCAAGGGAATATTGCGTATACAAGAGGTGACAAGGCGTGGAGCAAGGCTACTATTTAAAGAAGAATGCAAAGTTTATTGACCGTGAAGTAACGAAATGGAGCGATATGATTAAGAACTGGGATGAAAGTGAAGAAATATTCGGAGCAGCATTAATTGGTGCTCCGCTTTCAAAACCATCCATTAGTCATTCAGGAGCATGCTTTGCACCGAACAAGATTCGAGCGATGTTAGATGCGTATAGTACGTATGCAATTACAGAAGAGCATGATATGAAAGATAGTGTTTTGTATGATTGCGGTGATATTACGATGCATGTCACGGATATAAAAGAAAGTCATGCTCGCATTGCGAAGACGTTAGAGAATCTTACAAAGTTGAATCCACAGATGGTACCGGTTGTTCTTGGCGGAGACCATTCTATTAGCTTTCCGAGTATAAGTGGTTTTGCAAGAGGCAAAGGGAAAGTTGGGATTATCCAATTTGATGCCCATCATGATTTACGAAACTTAGAAGATGGCGGACCTTCAAACGGGACACCGTTTCGTAGTTTATTAGAGAATGATGTCATTACAGGGAAGCAACTGGTGCAAATAGGGATTCGAAACTTTTCTAATGCCCGCACGTACCATGAATATGCAAAAGAACATGGAGTAACGGTATATACGATGCAACATGTTAGAGAGCGTCATATAAAGGACATTATTACAGAAAGTATTGAATTACTGCGCCATCAAGGTGTTACATCTATTTATATTTCTGTTGATATGGATGTGTTAGATCAAGCGTTTGCACCAGGGTGTCCGGCAATTGGGCCGGGTGGTATGGATAGTACCACATTACTTGATGCAATGACAGTGCTTGGGCAAGAACCTCTTGTGGCAGGTATGGATATTGTGGAGATCGATCCAACACTCGATTTTCGTGATATGACAAGCCGCGTGGCAGCACAGGTGATTATGAGCTTTTTATTAGCGCGCGAAACGGTGCACAAGAAAATAAATATATGAGAAAAGAGAGCTAACTCAAAGTTTCGTTTTATCGGAATTTTGACTGTTAGCTCTTTTTTTCTTTTGGATTACACCTTAACCGTATTGGGACATAAGTACATAGTTCCTTAGTATATAGAAATACTAAGAATAATATTTGAAGTGAAATGGAAGGAGATGTTCTTATGGACTACAAAATATTTAGATCTATTAACCAGTTGGCTGGTCGTTATCCATCTGTGAATGCCATCATGATTATGATTTCTCAAAAAGCGCGCTATGTGTATGCTTTTTTATTAATCTTAATGTGGTTTCGTAACAGGTTTTATAAAAAAATTACGATACAGGCAACACTCTCTGCGGGTATAACATTACTTATTAATTTTTTTATAAAACGATTCTATTTTAGAGCTCGTCCTTTTTTGGATCATAATGCGCACATATTACCTCCAATTCCACCAAGAATGAATTCTTCATTTCCGAGCAAACATACGATGCTCGCATTTGCCGTTGCAACTTCGATCCTTTTTTATAAACGATTGCTTGGGTATTTTATGTGGTTATTAGCATTTTTAACAGGATTCTCACGTATTTGGAGCGGACAGCATTATCCATCTGATATTATAGGGAGCGCTTTAATCGGGAGTGTAACTAGTATTGTTGTTAACGTTATTTTCTGGCTATGGAATTCTTTTGTTTTATGCATTGTGAATAGCTACAATCATGCTTGTGCTTTCGTAAAATTGCGTTAATCATGAATGGAATATGAAATGCGTATTATCTTGTTAGGGTGGATTCGAATTATAGAAAATTGGTGGAGTATGAATAATTAAAATATAAGAAAAATGATATGTAAAGCATTGATTACTAAAAGAAGAGCAAACAGGAAAATAACTTTTCTGTTTGCTCTTCTTATTTATTTCGCTATTCGTGGGGGTAGTTCAATTCGGAAATAATAGGTAACCGAATATTTACAGTTGTCCCCTTATTTAATTCACTTGTAATGTGTAATTTTCCATTATGTTCTTCAATTATTTTATAACACATCATTAAACCTAATCCAGTTCCTTTTTCCTTCAAACTATAGAAGGGTTCACCTAAACGCGAAATGCGATCTTGTGGAATTCCGCAGCCTTCATCTGTGATGTTGATTAATAGAGAATGATTTTCTGCCTGCATAGTTTCAATGAAAATATTACCTCCGTGAGGCATTGCTTCTATCGCGTTTTTCAAGATATTGATAAATACTTGTTTTAGTTGATTCCCATCACATTGAATTGTCGGCAAAATGGATGCGTGATTCATGATGATATGTACATTTTGCATCATTGCAGTTGGTAAAATGAATGTTACCACTTCTTCAATTAACGTTTGAATTTGACAAGGTTGTATAGATACAGTTTGTGGTTTAGACATTGCCATAAATTGATTCGTAATCGATTCCATTTGAGCAATTTCACTTAACATGACATCAACATACCATTTACTGTTTTCACTAATATCAGGTTCTAGCAATTTTAAAAAACCTTTTAAAGAGGTTAATGGGTTTCGTATTTCATGAGCAATTCCGGCAGTCAGCTGTCCAACAACTGCTAGTTTCTCAGATTTTCTCAATAATTGTTCTGTTTTCTTTAAATCTGTAATATCTTGTCCCATAATGACAATTCCTTTTCGAGATCCATCAGGATGAAAAAGAGGTACTTTTATAATATCAAGAATGAGAGGACCGGAGCTAGAATCTATAATCATTTCTTCATCACGTATGCTCTCTTTTTTTTGCCATGCAAATTCATCAGATTTTTCACAGTATAGGAAGGAGTTGCGATATAGTTCATTATATTGGATTAACTCGCTATCTTTTTTGCCGCGATATGGTACATTTTCAAAATTTAAACTGGAAATAGCATAATCATTTGCTTCAAGCCATCTTCCTTCTTCATCTTTAAAAAGAATAAAAGCTGGCATCGCATTTATTAATGTTCGTAAGCGTTTTTCGCTCTCTTTTAATGCTTGCTCCATTTTTTTGCGTTCTGTAATATCTCTTAAACTACTTACAAAAGCTACTACTTCTCCGTATGTATTTACAATAGGAGAAATAAAGCTACTTACATTAATTAAATTCCCGTTTTTGTGCTGTCTAAGTGTTTCCTGTGATGTGAAAAGTTTGTTATTAGCAAGTTCTTGGTAGATTCTGTTATATTTCTCTTTTGAAAAATCTGGAATTGTAGGTATTGTTTTTCCAAGCATTTCTTGTTCAGTCCAGCCAAAAAGAGTTTCAAAAGCTTTATTTGCTTTCATTACTCGAAGTTTTATATCAAGAACAACAATGGCATCTACTGTATTTTTTAGAAGTGAGTCTAGTTGTTGTTTTGTTAATGTAAAATCTTCTTTTATTTGTTTTGTTTTCATGATATCTTTCATTATCACATATGCTCCGACGAGCTTATTATCTATAAAAAACGGTGAGTTTTTTATAATCATATCCACGAGGTACCCATTTTTATGATGCATAGATAATTTATATTCTTGTTGCTTTTTATTTATTATATTTTCTAAAGGTTGTAAATTTTGTTCTGTATGTTGTGGAGTAATGAAAGAATAGATTGTCATTTTTTCAAATTCTTTAGCTGTATACCCTAGCATTCTTTCGGCTGCAAGATTGGCACGTAATATATTTCCTTGTAAATCGACAGATAAGATACCGTCGGGATTATGTTTGAAAAGAGATGTGCAATGCTCTGTTGCATTTATACATTCTGTTATTTTATTTTTTGTAATAGTAGAGCGTCTTTTTGGATGTATACTTTTTTTAAAAGACGTAAACCGTTTCCTTCGCATTCATTATTCCCCCGGATATATATTCTGTATATATGATGATTTTAGATAGATGATATACTATGTTATATGTTTTATTTTAAATATATAACACTGCAAATGTAATATCCTTTAAGAGTATAGACGTGCTAAGTATAAATAGTCAATTTCTATTGTATATTTCTAAATTATAAGTTTTATTTTCTGCTAACGGTTAGTAAGTCTTTTTCTTTAAGATTCTGAGAAACCAAAGAAGATAGGCGAGGAATAATTACCTGTAATCGTTCTATTGATAGGTTCACTTCATAACTGAAAATATCAGATGTTCTTTCGTTTTTCTTATACATCTTCATAATAAGTATGTAAGTTATTTATAAAATCAGCTTTGATATAATAAGGATAGTAAAGGGAGGGAATATTATGACGTTCAAAATTCAAGGGATTGATCATGTACAATTAGCGGCACCAGCAGGATGTGAAGAAAAAGCGCGCACGTTTTATGGAGACATACTTGGATTAGAAGAAATTCCAAAGCCTGAAGAGTTAAGAAAGCGAGGAGGCTGTTGGTTCCGATGCGGAAATCAAGAGGTTCACATTGGAGTAGAACAAAATTTTTCTCCTGCAAAAAAAGCTCATCCTGCATTTTATGTTCAACATATTGAACGTTTTCAAAATGATTTAACGCAAAAAGGGATTTCAGTTATAGTCGATACAGCACGCCCTGATGTTACAAGATTTTATGTATCAGATCCATTTGGAAACCGCATTGAATTTATGGAACGAAAAGTGTTGTAAAAAAGCGAGATGGATCATGTTCCATCTCGCTTTTAACCTCTTCTAAATAACCCTAATACTTCCACTGTTTCTGTAATGTTTACAAATGCTTGCGGATCAACTTCAGAAATTATAGCTTTCATTCCAGCTAGTTCTTCTCGAGAAATTACGGTCATTAATACGTGTTTTTTTTCGCTTGAATATGCACCTTCTCCGTCGAGTAAGGTAATCCCGCGCACAAGACTGGAAAGGAGCTTTTCTTTCATTTTTTCTGCGTGACTTGTTACAATCATTAGAGTAATTTTTCGATGTTTTGTGTGAACAGCATCAAGTACTTTTCCTGTAACAAAAATAGATAATAAGCTGTTTAAGGCAGTATCCCAATCGAAGAAAAATCCAGAAATAATGATTACAATCGTATTAAGTGCGATTAAGATTCCGCCAAGCTGAATATCTTTTTTACGTGAAAGTAACATGCCGATAATATCAAATCCACCTGTTGAACCAGCGCAGTTGAAAACAAGTCCAATACCTGCACCGGCAATTACACCACCAAATAATGAAGAAAGTAGTGGATCGGATGCCACTGCATGCACAGGAATAACGTATAATGCTGCCGAAAGTGTGATAACTGATACGATTGTGTAACCGATAAATCGTTTGCCAAGTCCAATATACCCTAAAATAAGAATAGGTAAGTTTAATAAAAAGTTTACTATTCCAGTATTAAATGGGGTTAAGATTCCAATGATAATTGCAATTCCACTAATCCCACTGCTTAAAATCTTGTGGGGGATAAGGAAAAGATTAAAAGAAAGTGCTACAACTAAAGAACCTAAAATCACTCCAAGTAATCGATACATATCTTTCCCGTCCTTCATTAAAAATGCTCTATATACAAACTCACATTAATTCAAAATTATATATGAGATTGTTAGATTTGAGGAAAAACAGTTTATTTAGGGAAATTAGATTAGTTTGAAAAATGGAAGCGATTTCTGTTTTTGAAAAAAGGGGAGGATAAATGTGGAAGTTCAAGTGTTTCAGCAAAAGAGTCCGTTGAAAAGAGAATGTGAAGATGCACTGATTTGTAATGAAGGTTTAAGGTTATATGGCGTGTGTGATGGGGCAACTCCGCTTATTGAGTTTCAAGATGAGAATGGCCATAATGGAGCGTATTTAGCTTCGCATTTGTTTCAGCAACACTTTGAATCTATTCTAGATGTGGATTCATTACAAAATGAAGTTGTTAAAGCAAATCAGTTGTTGCAAGAAAAAATGCAATCCTATCATATTGATACAACAAAAAAAGATCAACTTTGGTGTACGTGTATTGCTGCTATTCATCTAACAGATAAAACAATAGAATACGCGCAGCTTGGAGATTGTATGATTGTTGCTAAATTTTTTGACGGAACAGTTCAAATGCTTACGGAAGACACAGTAAAAGGAATTAGTAAACGTGCAAAGAAAAAGCGTGAAGAAGACCGCAAAAAAGGACTTTCTGTTCCGAATGAAGCAATATTTGATGATAGAAAGGCACAATTAAGCTACAATCGTTATATGGCAAATACGCCAAACGGATATACTGTTGCAAATGGGATGAGTGAAGTAGTCTTGT
Source organism: Bacillus pseudomycoides (assembly GCF_002582035.1). Taxonomy (GTDB): domain Bacteria; phylum Bacillota; class Bacilli; order Bacillales; family Bacillaceae_G; genus Bacillus_A; species Bacillus_A pseudomycoides_B. The sequence continues at coordinate 52,937 of NZ_NUQE01000094.1, read as the reverse complement.
TTATTCAGCAAGGGAAACTTATACGACAAGAAATTACGGATTTATTTATTTGTTCAGATGGCTTGTTTCATCCAGAGTGGCAGCTAGAAAAAAGTGCACAATTTGTGTGGGAACATGGTATTACACAATACGTACAAATAATAGAAGAATTAGAAGCGAAACAGTTTGTTCGTCCAGATGATAAAACGGCAATTATCATTCGTCTGTAAAGGGTGAGACTATGCGTATTCAAAAAGCGAATCTATCTTTTCGCGACCCGCTGCAACCATTGCAAGCTGTTACAAAAATTATTATTCATCATACAGCGGAAAATGGATGGGATATATATAAGACACATGATTTTCATCAAAATAGTCAAAGTTGGAGTGGAATTGGCTACAATTATTTTATTGAAGAAGATGGTACTATTTATGAAGGACGAGGACTATATATAGGAGCTCACGCGAAAGGATATAATACTGAGAGTATAGGGATTTGCATGTCTGGTAACTTTGACTTCTATGATCCAACACCAGTACAAATGATTTCTTTGCATTGGCTATGTAAACAGTTAATGCGTCAGTTTTCTTTGGATAGTGACCAGGTTCTTGGTCATCGTGAGTTAGACTGGGTAACAAAAACGTGTCCGGGAACACGTTTTTCAATGACAGGATTACGCTGTGTTCTATCAAATGATGAAAAAGGAGCTCTATAACATGATTTTAGTGAAATTACCAAACGAGAAAAAAGAAACACTTGTAGAACATATTCAACAGTTTTTTGAAGAGGAAGGGTTAGAAGAGATTGGTCGTTTTCAAGCGGAACGTTTAATTGAAGAAATGATAAAAGAACTAGGGCCTCATATATATAATCAAGCGATAAGCGACGCTAGAAAGCTTGTCGCAGATAAACTTACAAACTTAGAAGAAGATTTATATGTATTAGAAAAACCGGTTAAGTAGCAAGTTTACACAAAGAAAAGAGGCTAACTCGCATTTTAGTGAGTTAGCCTCTTTTCATCCAAATTGCTTTTGTATAAGCAATTTTCATTCCAGCCCGTTCCATATTATTTTGGCTGATGCTTCCGAAACGTGCTTGTCCAACAACTAATTCGCACCCTAATTGTTTGGCTGCACTCATTCGTTGCTTAAGTAAAGCGGTTTGACAGCCTTTTCCTTGTAAATGAGGTAAGGTAGCTGAAGCTGCTAAGGAAGCAATGCTTTTGTTAGCATATAAAACACTAATTGCAGCTGGAGTGTTTTCAATAAGAGCTAAATAGAAATGCCAGCCTTCTTTCCCATATAACACTTTGTTATTTTGACTAACGCCATCTATGGTGAAAGTAGGCATACCAAAGCTTTTTACATAAATATCTCCGAAGAGGTGAAACTCATATTCTTCTAAATCTCGAACAATGATTTCATTTGAAATAGTATTTTTTGTTGCATCCGTGCTTCCGTAAAGAGTGGTATGAAAGTCTGTTTGATAAAACCCTTTTTTGGACAAATACTCAAATAGTTCAGGAGTTGAATGGGCGGGAGTTATTTCAAAGCGACAAGGAATTTCTTGTTCTTTGTAATAATCGATTATCTCATCTATTTCCTTTGTATCAGTAAATGTTACACCTTTTACGGTATTGAAAGAAGGGCCTGGGATTCCTTTTGCTGAGAAGGCCGTTGCACTTCCAAAAGTTTGGATATCGATTTTCATTGGGTTATTTTCTTGTTCTTGAATGGTTTTCAATCTCGAATACATCATATCTATTTCAGCTTGCTCTAATCGCTTCGCTAACTCTACATTCATAACATGTTCCATATTTTTACCTATCCGCCTCTCCTAATCACTTAAAATATTTTTATCCTTAACTTAATACGACATGTTTTATCCTGCTTCCTTTTTGAATTTTTAGATTTTTGTCGATATTTCATTGTATAAGGGGATTATCATATCCAAAATGTGAATGTCTATCATTCTAAATTAAGTTGATGAATAGACGATTTTAAGGGTAAGAAACAATGATTTGTAGCAGTTTTGACTGCTTGAAATGAAGGACTTTGATGATAGTCCAACGAATATAAATCCAGATATATAGACAAGAATGGGGAAATACATATGATAAAATATCCGTTTTTACAAAAAGGGGCAACGATTGGTGTAACAGCACCTTCGTCTGGGGTAGATGTAGCGCTGCATAATATGTTTAAACAATCTTGTGAAAATATGGAAAGAAAAGGATATACAGTCGTTTGCGGAGAAACAGTTTGGACACAAGAGAAAGCTAAGTCTTCTAGTGCGAAAAAGAGAGCAAATGAATTTATTGAAATGATGCAAGATGAAAAAATTGATATGATTATTCCTCCTTGGGGCGGGGAACTGTTAATTGAAATACTAGAAGAAATTGATTTTGAAAAGATAAATAAGAAATGGGTATTAGGGTACTCAGACACAAGTACTTTATTGTTAGTAATAACTTTAAATACAGGAATAGCGACTGCTCACGGAACAAATTTAGTAGATTTAAGAGGCGAATACTCCGATGATACAACAGCAATGTGGCAAACAGTTTTATCAACAGAAACAGGTTCTTCAATTACCCAATACTCCTCAGAGAAATATCAAAAGAAATGGCAGCATAATAATCCATCTCCGTGTGTTTTTCATTTAACAGAAGATACAAATTGGAAAACAATTCCAAATAAAAATGTAAAAATTGCAGGTCGGTTGCTAGGTGGCTGTATCGATGTGATTAGACACCTCATTGGTACTCCGTTTGGTAACGTGCAAGATTTTAGGAAGAAACATTTTAATGACGATCCTTTCATTTGGTACTTTGAAAATTGTGAGTTAACTACTACTGATTTACGACGTTCATTAGTTCAAATGAAACTAGCAGGTTGGTTTGATAATTGTTCAGGTATTTTATTTGGCCGCAGTGCTGCAAATCATCCAGTGAATGAATATACCGCTGAAGATGTATATCAAGAACTTACTGATGAGCTACAAATTCCAATTATTTATGATGTAGACTGCGGTCATAAGCCTCCGCAAATTACATTTATAAACGGGTCATTTGCAGAAATTGAAGTAGAAGAGGGTAAAGGAGTAATTACACAGCATTTTAAGTAGGAATGTAGAAAGGAACTGACATGAATGAAGTATAGAAATATCTCAGAAAAATATCCAACACTCACTACAGAACGATTATGTTTACGGCCGTTAACAATACAAGATGCTCTTGATGTATTTGAATATGCTTCAAATACCAAAATTTCAACGTATACAGTATGGTATCCGCATGAAACATTACAGGACTCACAAATATTTGTACAATCAATCTTAGATCAATATGAAAATGGAGAGATGGCGACTTACGGAATCGAACTGAAAGAAGAAAAAAAGATTATTGGGACGTGCGGTTTTATCGATTATGAAGAGAGTCATCATAAGGCAGAGCTGGCTTATGCATTATCGCCAGACTATTGGGGACGAGGCATTGCGACAGAAGCAGCAAAGGCATGTATCCATTATGGATTTGAAGTATTACAGTTAAACCGTATTGAAGCAGGATGTCATGCTAGTAATGTACAATCAGAACGAGTGATGAAACGTTTAGGAATGCAATATGAGGGAACGTTGCGAAAAGATATGTTTGTGAAAGGGGCATATCGGGATACGAAAATGTATGCTATTTTGCAAGATGAATACAATGCCAAAACGGAAGAGTAATATAGAGCTTACTCTTCCGTTTGTTTTTTAAAGGTGAAGACAAGAAAAAAATTTATAAATATTTATCTAAATTTTCTAAAAATATTGACAAAAAACTCATTCTATTTTTATACTAATCTAAGTTTTTATTAATTTAGTAGGAATGGGGGATTATATGGAGAAAGAAGAAGCGCATTTTCAAGAAATTATGGAAAGAGAGAAAGGCTTGCACCGCGGACTATCTACGAGGCAGCTGTCTATGATTGCAATCGGCGGAGCAATTGGAACAGGTTTATTTTTAGGAAGTGGAATGGCTATTGGCTTAGCTGGTCCCAGCGTAATACTTAGTTATGGGATAGGGGCGATTATTGCTTTTTTATTAATGGGGTGTCTAGCAGAAATGACAGTAGCGCACCCTACTTCTGGGTCATTTGGAGCATATGCTGAACATTACATAGGTCCCTGGGCAGGTTTTACAGTGCGCTATGCATATTGGGCAAGTATTGTAGTGGCGGTCGGAACTGAAGTAACAGCGGTTTCAGTGTATATGAAATATTGGTTTCCTACTGCCCCTGGTTGGATGTGGGTTATTCTCTTTTCAGCGTTACTTATTTTTGTGAATGCCACTAGTGTAAGTTTATTTGGAACGATTGAATATTGGTTTTCAATGATTAAAATAGTAGCTATTGTTGGTTTTATTCTTTTAAGTGCTTACGTTGTATTTGGTACTAACACGAATCCGGAAATAGGAATTCAAAATTATACAAATGCCGGTGGATTTTTACCAAATGGTTGGTGGGGCATGTGGGTTGCGGTTTGTGTAGCTTTATTTAGTTATTTAAGCATTGAAATGATTGCTGTAACCGCTGGCGAAGCAAAGAATCCAGAGAAAGCAGTTCCTAAAGCACTTCGTTCAACTATTTATCGATTAATTATTTTTTATATTTTAACATTGGCTTTCATGTTAATGATTGTTCCTTGGAAAGCTGCTGGTGTTGATAAGAGTCCTTTTGTTAAAGTAATGGAGTTATTAAATATTCCAGGTGCATCTGGCATTATGAATTTTGTTGTTTTAATCGCAGCTTTGTCTTCAATGAATAGTCAATTATATATTACAACTCGAATGATGTTTTCGCTATCTAGAGCTGGTTATGCACCGGCAAGGTTTGGTCAACTAAGCAAGAGAGGAGTTCCTGTTTCAGCTTTGTTCTTCTCAACAATTGGTATTGCGCTGGCAACAATTTTAACAATTGTCTCACCGAATCAAGCATTCATGCTCATGATGGGTATTTCAATGTTCGGAGCTATGTTTACATGGATGATGATCTTTATTATTCATTTATATTTTCGAAAGAAGTGGGTTGCATCTGGAGGAAGGGATTTACCAGTTCGTATGTGGGGATACCCATATTTAACTACATTAGGAGCCGTATTAATGTTTGCAATTTTAATAACCACTTGGTTTACTGACATGTTTAAATCAACACTTACAACGGGTATTCCGTTTTTACTTGTAGTAACAATAGGGTATTTTGTTTGGAAAAAAGCAAATGAAAGAAAAGTATTAGTGAAAAAAGATGGAGTGTCTGATCATGTAAAGTAACAAGTAAATAATAATAAGTTGTGGCTGTTATTTTTTATAATTGTTTCGCTATGAAGTTGTTCAAAAAAATGAAAGCGTTTTTATGAAGGGGGACAAAAAACATGATGATGGATGTACCATTAACAATTAGCTCAATGATAGAAAGGGCAGAGAAGTTATTTGCAAAGAAAGAAATTATTTCTCGTACACATAGTACAATTACACGCCTAACGTATAAGGAACTAGGGGAGCGAACGAGACGTTTGTCTAGTGCATTGCAAAAGCTAGGTGTGAAGCAAGGGGAACGAGTGGGCACACTGGCGTGGAATCATCATCGTCATGTAGAATCATATTTTGCGATTCCGGGTATTGGTGCTGTACTGCACACAATTAACATTCGCTTATCTTCTCAACATATTTCTTATATTATCCAACATGCAGAAGATCGTATTTTACTTATTGATGAAGATATTGTACCGCTTGTTGAGAAAATTCAGGAGGAATTATCAACTGTACAAGCTTATATCATCATGACCGATAAAAAAGAGCTTCCAGAAACTTCACTTCAACCTGTATACCACTATGAACAACTTCTTGAAGAAGGAAATCCTAATTTTTCGTTTTTAAATGATATCGATGAAAATATGCCAGCGGGAATGTGTTATACGTCTGCTACAACAGGTAATCCGAAAGGCGTCGTATATACACATCGCAGCACTGTTTTGCATAGCATGACGCTTGGACTTGCAGATACAACGGCACTTTCTGAAAGTGATGTTGCTATGCCAGTTGTTCCTATGTTTCATGTAAACGCTTGGGGATTACCGTTTGCAGCAACATGGTTTGGATCAAAGCAAGTTCTTCCTGGACCGATGTTTACACCGAAGATTTTATTAGAAATGATGCAGGAAGAAAAAGTAACAATAGCAGCTGGTGTACCAACAATTTGGCTTGGTGTTCTGCAAGAATTAGAAAAGAATCGTTATGATCTATCAAATATAAAACGAATTTTATGCGGCGGTGCAGCTGCACCGAAAAGTGTCATTGCTGCATTTGAACAAAAATATAATGTTCCATTCGTGCATGCGTATGGGATGACAGAAACAAGTCCACTAGTCACACTTGCACGGTTGAAAAGTTATCAATGTGAATTACCGTATGAAGAGCAACTTACGATTCGTGCGAAGCAAGGCTATTTAGTACCTGGTGTTGAAATGAAAGTTATTGGAGAAAACGGAGATGTAGCATGGGACGGTCAAGAAATGGGGGAGCTATGCCTGCGTGCTCCATGGATTGCGGCAAGTTATTATAAAGATGAACGAACAGCAGAGGGATTTCGAGATGGGTGGTTATATACTGGAGATGTCGTTACGGTTGATGAAGAAGGATGTATTAAAATTGTGGATCGAACGAAAGATGTGATTAAAAGCGGAGGAGAATGGATTTCATCTGTTGACTTAGAAAATGCCTTGATGGCGCATGAAGCAGTATTTGAAGCAGCTGTTGTTGCAGTACCGCATAAACAGTGGCAAGAACGTCCTGTTGCATGCATTGTTGTAAAACAAGATAAATCTGTTACAAAAGAAGAATTATATGACTTTTTAAAACCACAATTTGCAAAATGGTGGCTACCAGATGAGATTGTCTTTATGAAAGAAATTCCGAAAACTTCAGTCGGAAAGTTTTTAAAGCAAGCACTTCGAAAAGAATTGGAGCAATATTATATAGAAGATTGAAAGTGAATGTTAACTATAATTAAATAATGGTTGACAATATAAAAAGAGCAAGGTAACATATCACATGTGATATGTTACCTTATTTTAATTTATAGTTTACAAACAGGAGAAAATATAATATGAATACAAGAAATTTAGTTTTTGTAGCTTTATTTAGTGCTATTATGGCAGTGCTAGGGTTTATACCGCCAATTGCGTTATCATTTACACCTGTACCGATTACATTACAATCACTTGGTGTTATGCTTTCGGGTGGTTTGTTAGGATCTCGCTTGGGAGCTCTTAGTCAACTCGTATTTTTACTTGTTGTAGCAGCGGGTGCACCGTTGTTGGCTGGAGGACGCGGTGGATTTTCAGTTTTTGTAGGCCCAAGTGCCGGTTATTTAATGGGATATGTAATCGGAGCATTTGTTGTTGGATATTTCACAGAACGCCTTCGCAACGTATCATTTCTGAAATCATTTTTAATTAATATTTTTGGTGGTATTTTCGTTGTATATTTCTTTGGTATTATCGTACAAGCCTTTGTGATGGATATAAGTGTAGTCAAAGCAGCAAAATTAAGTGTTGTGTTCTTACCGGGAGATATATTGAAGGCTGTATTTGCGGCAATTCTTGTTACGAGATTACAACGTTCATTGAAACGAACAATTTATAGTACAAATTATGAAACACGTTAAAACGTGTTTCTTTTTGTTATAGAAAAGGAAGTGGAATAGGTGGGAATTACAAGAACGTATGCAGCGCATGCTCAATATCAACCGGATAAAATTGCAATAAAAATAAAAGATAGAGCAGTTACATACAAAGAGTGGCATCTATCTGTTTGCCAAGTTGCCAATTGGCTTCGCGAGGAAGAATCAAGTAATAAAAAGATTGCGATTTTGCTTGATAATAGTGTGGGATTTTTACAAATTTTTGCTGGATCTGCTATGGCAGGGTGGATTTGTGTACCACTTGATCCAAAGTGGAATATTCATGAACTTGAGGAACGATTACATATCGTACAGCCTTCTATTATAGTTGTAGCACAGCATAAACGTGATCAGTTGCCTCAAACAAATAGTAAAGTATTTTCTATCAGTACGTGGTCTGAAAGAATAACAAATACTTCTAGTACAGTAAATTGTGTAGAAAAGGTAGGAGAGTTACCTTTTTATATGGGATTTACATCAGGATCAACCGGAAAAGCAAAAGCGTTTCTTCGTTCACAACAATCATGGGTAGAAAGCTTTGCTTGTAACGTTCATGATTTTCATATGCAAAAGGATGAAGCAGTATTGCTCGTGGGAACGTTCGTTCACTCTCTCTTTTTATACGGTGCAATGAGTGCTTTATTTTTAGGACAAACGATATATATGACAGAAAAGTTCATTCCAAACCGTGTTCTTTCAATATTAGAGAAGGAATCTATTTCTGTTATGTATACAGTTCCAACAATGCTAGAATCCTTATACAAAGAAAAAAGAGTTATAGAACGAGAGATAAAGATTATTTCCTCAGGTGCAAAATGGGAAGCTGAAGCAAAGCAAAAAATAAAACAGGTCTTTCCAAAGGCAAAGCGATACGAATTTTATGGCGCGTCTGAATTAAGCTTTGTTACAGCACTATCACATCATGATAATGAAAATAAGCCATCTTCAGTTGGAAGACCATGTCATAATGTGAAAATTAGTATTCGTAATGGGGAAGGGCAAGAAGTCGAGCAAGGAAAAGTCGGCACAATTTATGTGAAGAGTGAACAGTTTTTTATGGGGTATATAATAGATGATGCACCAATTTGTCATGTAACGAGTGATGGATGGATGACAGTTCATGACGTGGGGTATGTTGATGAAGATGGATTTTTATATATTATAGGACGAGAAAAAAATATGATTATATATGGTGGAATCAACATCTTTCCAGAAGAAATTGAACGTGTATTGCAGATGCATCCAAATGTTGATGAAGCAGTAGTTGTTGGTAAAAAAGATATGTATTGGGGAGAAAAACCGGTAGTGTTGGTTAAAGGAGCGGTATCAAAACAAGAGCTGAAGGCATTTTGTTTTGAAAAGTTATCTTCCTATAAAATTCCGAAAGAATGGTATTTGGTAGATGTAATTCCTCATACAAGCAGTGGGAAAGTTGCACGGGCAGAAGCGAAAGAAATTATTGAAAAACTGGAGTTTATGTATGAATAGAGCAGTAATTGTTGAAGCAAAACGCACTCCGATTGGAAAGATAAATGGGATATTTAAAGATTATTCTGTTGAAAAATTAACGGCCCCTTTACTTACTTATATAAGTAAAGGTATCGAAAAAGAAATCGATGATGTTATATTGGGAAATGTTGTCGGGCCTGGTGGAAATGTGGCTCGGTTGTCGGCACTAGAGGCAGGTCTCCCGTATGCTGTACCAGGTGTGACGATTGATCGTCAGTGCGGAGCTGGACTGGAAGCGATTCGATTGGCATGCCATCTGATTCAGGGTGGAGCGGGAACTTGTTACATTGCAGGTGGGGCCGAAAGTGTAAGCACTTCACTGTTTGAGAAACGAGCGCGCTTCTCACCTGAACATATTGGTGATCCTGATATGGGAGTTGCTGCAGAGTATGTAGCTGAGCGTTACGAAATTACAAAAGAGATGCAAGATGCGTATGCATGTTTAAGCTATAAACGAACATTAGCAGCATTAGAAAAAAGATATTTACAAGAAGAAATTGTACCAGTTTCTCATATTATAGGAGATGAAACGATTAAGCCTCGTATGAATTATGAAAGAATTATAAAACGAACACGCCCTGCTTTTTTACAAGAGGGAACAGTGACGGCAGGTAATTCATGTGGAGTGAATGACGGAGCGTGTGCACTTCTTATTATGAATGAAAAGCAAGCTGAAAAGCTTGGTTATAAACCGGTGCTACGATTTGTGCATAGTGCCGTTGCTGGTGTAGATCCTCATTTTCCTGGGAGTGGACCGATATTTGCGGTGCAAAAATTATTACAACAGATGAATCTTACAATGGAAGATATTGATTATATTGAAATGAATGAAGCGTTTGCTTCCAAAATAGTTGCATGTGTGAGAGAGTTAAACATTCCTTATGAAAAATTAAATGTAAACGGCGGAGCGATTGCTCTTGGACATCCGTACGGTGCATCGGGAGCAATGCTCGTGACAAGATTATATTATCAAGTGCAAAGAGAACGGGTAAAATACGTGATTGCAACGTTAGGTATTGGCGGAGGGATTGGACTTGCGCTTTTATTTGAGAAAGTAGAAAGCTAGGAATCACAACCTTTCAAAATTTAGTAATTCAAGGTGCAAATTATTATGTTCATTCGTATCATCAGTTACGTTGTGTTACGAAAGAGAAGAGTCTCCCAATATAGTAGAAACGCAAGAAGCTATTTATGCTTCTTGCGTTTCTTTTTGTATGCGAATGAGATGATTTAAAAATGCTTCACCTGAAATGGTTGCTTTTCCACCGCCGCGTGCGCTTTTTTGATTACCTCCACCTTTTCCATCTATAAGAGGAAGAGCTGCTTTTAAAAGAGTATTCATGTTTTGCTCAACGGCTTTACCGCATGCGCAAATGCATTGTAAATTTCCACCGTTTTGTGTAACAAAATATGTAATGATATGTTCATCTTTTTCGGTAAGGATAGCTGCTAATTTTGCAAGTTCCTGCATAGAACGATCTGTAAAGTTAACTGCAATTTGTTTTCCAAACGAAGTTTTCTCCCCTTGTTGTAATAATTCATTTGCTTCTACAAGAATGAGTTTTTCGTTGGCTGTTTGCAGTGCTTTTTCATTTTCCTTTTGAGAAGAAAGGAGCTGCTTTATTTTGTTTGGAATATCGTCTTCTTTACTATGTAATTGCTGGGCTGCGCTTTTTACGAGAGCTTGATTGCGCTTCATAAGTTCGATTGTACGCCAGCCGCAAACAAATGTAAGTCGAATGTTTCCTTTATGACGCTCCAAATCGATAATCTGAATCGGGCCGACTTCACCAGTTTGTTTTGGATGTGTACCGCCACAGCCGTTATAATCAAGATTTTCAATAATCACAACACGAATGTTTTCTGTTACAGTTGGTTCCTTGCGAAGGGGAAGCTGTTTTGCTTCTTCTTGGTTTACCCATTGAACTGTAATGGGACGATTTTCAAATATAATTTGATTAGCAAGGTAAGCAGCTTCTTCGGCTGTTTCCAAAGAAAGGTCGGAAGTTTCTAAATCAATTGTTACGATCTCTCGTCCTAGATGAAAACCGATTGTTGGAATATTAAAGTGATCCCAAAATATAGCAGACAAAATATGTTGTCCAGCGTGTTGTTGCATATGATCAAAACGACGTTTCCAAGAAATATATCCTGTTACTTCATTTGTATGTATCTCTTCCGTAATGTAATGGCGAATTTCTCCATCTATTTCCTCCACATTTATAACAGGAATTTGATTTAACTGTCCCGTATCATGTGGCTGCCCACCGCCGGTTGGATAAAAAGCTGTTTCTGTTAATACAACATATATATTACCATCGTTGTCACGCTCTTGTTTTGTAATTTGAGCTGTGAATGTTTGTAAGTATGCATCTTTGTAATATAATTTTTGGTTCACGTCTATACCCCTTTCAAATGTAACTGTTTTTATTGTAAAACAATACGTATAACTTTCCTAATATTTCAAAAGAAAAATTCTCTTTTTTAGAATTTTCTTGCTATAATGAGAAAAAGGGGAACATAACGGGGGTGGATGATATGTTATATGAAAATGGTGTACGTAAACTGATTCATCTAAATACAAATATTTCTGAGTTATACCGAGAATTGCATGCAATGACCCGTCATTTAACAGAATGTAACCGAGAAAGTGTCACATTTGACCGGTTATATGTGAAAGAATTGCTATGGAAGAAAGAAGATGTAGTCTCTATGTATGATCAGCTGCTTATTCAAGTTTGTATTAATGAATGTTTTGATATGAAAAGTTGGATAGCTGGAGAATATAGCTACACACATGAAGAAGTAGAGAGTTGGATAGCTGAGTTTAATAGTAAACATAATGTAAATATTGAAGTAGAGGCAGTATTAAAAGAATTACAGTTTACATATGGTATTGATATGGAGCTGAAACGAACAGCTCGTGTTTAGGAAAATGAAAATCATGTTTTCGAAGGAAGCTGCTTTTCAGCTTTCTTTTTCTTTGTATTGCATTTGTAAATAGAGAAGGTGAAAGAGATGAAGGGGAAGTTACAACATATTCATCCTATCGGGATGACTATCATTATTGGAACATTATTTGCAAGATTTGCAACATCAATGAGCATTCCGTTTTTAGCAATTTACTTGACGAATGCAAAAGGAATATCAGCAGGAGTTACAGGAGCAATTATTGGAACGAGCGCATTAGTAGGGGTATTTGCAAGTTTCATTGGCGGGAATTTATCAGATCGTTATGGACGGAAAAAGATTATGTTAGCATCTATTATTGTTTGGATTTGTGTATTTATTGGATTTGGATTTGCAGAACATGTTGTTGAATTTTTCCTGCTAAATGCACTAAATGGGATGTGTCGTTCATTTTTTGAGCCAACGTCTCGCGCCTTATTATCCGATTTAACAAAGCCGGAGCATCGTTTAATGATGTTTAACTTGCGTTACGGTGCTATTAATGTTGGTGTAGCGATTGGGCCACTTGTTGGTCTTCAGCTTGGAAGCGCTGAATCAACAACACCATTTTTTATAGCAGCTATTATGTATGCTCTTTATACAATTGTACTCGCATTACAATTTCGAAAGTATCACATTGGAGAAGAAAAAACAGAAAAGACAGAACGAGTTACTTTTATGGATTCCTTGCGCATTATAAGAAAAGACATTGTCTTTTTAGTTGCGTTAATTGGAATTATCATTAGTACAGCAGGATACTCACAGTTTTCATCAACGATTTCTCAATATTTCGCAAACTCTCATCTATTTGAAAATGGAGTGAAATTGTTTTCTTATGCATTAACATTAAACGCAATTACTGTAGTAATCGTTCAGTACCCACTCATTCAAGTTTGTAAAAAGTATACACCGCTTGTATCCATTATGATTGGTACATTACTTGTTAGTGTAGGATTATGTGGATTTGGATTTGCGGGATCAATGTGGGCTGTTTTCGTTTGTACGATCATATTTACAATCGGAGAAGTATTAATGTTTTCCATGACAGATGTGTTTATTGATCAAATTGCTGTTGCAAATTTAAAGGGAACATATTTCGGGGCAATGGGATTCTCAGGAATCGGATCTGTTATTGGGCCATGGTTTGGCGGGATTTTGTTAGATTATTATAGTTACGGCAATGGTTTTATGATTTTTACAATTTTGGCGGTACTTTCAATGCTTGCATTCCCAATTCTGTTGTTGACAAGAAGTTTGCTGCGTAAAAGAACGATAGAAGAAAAATGGGAAGCACAAATGTAATACGCGTATGTACAATAAGGTTTTATGAATAAAGGAGGCTGATTATTTTAAGAATCAGCCTCCTTTATCATTACCAGTGCAATAGTAGTTCTAAGGTATTAACCGCTTTCAAATCCTCTGTTACTTTCTGCTTTATCCCGCTATTCGCGGGTAGTAAGACCCTCACCCTAAGATTGAGAGAAGCGAGGAAGATAGGTGGGGGATAACTGCTGGCATGCGCCCGATTGGTGAGAGCTTTCTATCAATGGGGGATGAAGAAAACCCTCACTGATGGAAGTTTCACTTTATCACACCATTCGCGGTCAGTGTATGATTAATCTGTAAAGAGGACAGTTTGTTCTGTTAATTGTGCTGTTTCTGTTTTAGAAATGTGAATGGTGAGAAGACCATTTTCAAGATAGGCTAACATTTTTTTATATATAATATTAGCTGGTAAGAAAATCATATGCTGCAAGGCAGAATTATTATAGGATATGTTAATTTGTAGGCCTGTCTCCGTTCTTTTAATCAGAATATTTCGCTCTACTATGTTCGGAATATCGGCTTCTAAAATATATTCTTGTTCTGTTTCAAAAAGGTCAACGTGAATATCATTTGGAGAGGGGGAATTTGTGTATAAATCGGAGCAAAATTGATTCATCCATTCTTCAAAGCCATCAACACGAAAAAGGCAGTCTTTTTTCTTTTTCTTGCCCATTGTAAGAAAACCTCCATAAAATTTCATTACATATTACGATATTCACTTTGAAAATAGAGGTGAAAAAGAAAGGGGAAATGTGCTTAAAAAGAAGAGAAGATATTAGAAATATATGATAAAAAGACAGTGCGCATGCACTGTCTACTTTGTTACATATCGTGGTGAGCATGATTTTTTTGACGCGTATGTTTTTGGTTTTTTACTTTGTGTGATCCGCTTAACGGTTCTGGTTGTCCACCAGAAACTTGCCCTTGCGGAGAATTTTTACGAATGGATTTGCTGTTGTTTTTCTCCATTATAATACCCCTCTTTTTCTTGTGCTCTAGCGGCTATTCAAATGACCGGTAGAGCTCGATTAGCGAAATGAATTAGCTGAAGGAAAGTACCTAAATCTAAAGTTTCGCTCTACATTAGGATGAGAAAACTTCATAAATTTATACGAGAATGTTTTTTGAGGTAAAGGTAAAAGATAATGGAGAGTAATAACAGAAAGGGGAATGGTTATGCCGTATCACAAAGATAAGCAACAAGCATTTCAAGCTGCACAGCAAGGAACGATAGATGCAGAAAATGTATATAACAACATTGTAAAAAACGATCCAAATTATGCACAGGACTTAAAACATTTACGTCAAGAAGTGCATGAAGCATATGAACAAATTCAAAATGCATTAGAAGTTGCTTCTGAAACACAGCGAAAGCAATTGCAACAATATGAACAAGATTTACAACATATTATGCAAAATGTGGAGGAAGTGCGTGATTAATAGGTTGTTGAGTGGTCTCAGCAGCCTTTTCACATAAGACGAGCTAATGATGATGAAAGAAAAATGTATTATAATTAGTTGTTTTATTTTTATGTTAAGTATGATAGGAATTGAACATGTTGATGCAAAAATGTTAATGAGAAAAGAACTAGAACCAACTGGCTATGTAACATGGGAAGTACCAACTAATGAAAAAATAATGGCAATCACTTTCGATGATGGTCCAGATCCTACATATACACCTCAAATTTTAAATATATTACGCCAATACAATGCTGAGGCAACCTTTTTTATGATTGGATTCCGAATTCAGCGTAATCCATATTTAATTGAACAGGTGTTACAGGAAGGGCATGAAATTGGTAATCATACAATGAATCATTTGTATGCACGCAGCGCAACAGGACAAAAACTCCACAATGATATTCTAGAGGGGAAACGGTATTTACAAAAATGGATAGATAAACCACTCCTTTTTCGCCCACCTGGTGGGTATATTAATGAATCTGTATTCACAACGGCAACGGAAGCAGGATATCAAATTGTGTTATGGTCTTGGCATCAAGATCCGAGAGATTGGTCTAATCCTGGAAAGAATAAGATTGTCAATCACGTTCTAAACAATGCGAAGAGTGGTGATATTGTCTTATTGCATGATGGAGGAGGCGATAGAAGCCAAACTGTCGAAGCATTAAATGAGATTTTACCAGCCCTGCAAAAACAAGGGTATCGATTCGTAAAAGTGTCAGAGTTATTAAAGTATAAGCATTGAAAAATCCCAAAAGATTATCTTTTGGGATTTTGTCTTATTGATTCTTTTTACGCTTTTTATTGTTTTGACGCTGAGCCGCTGTTAATGGTTCATTCGACATTTCCTCATTATACCCTGTACCTTGTCCTTGTGCAGAGGCTGCATTCATTCCTGGAATGACATGATTTGCTTTACGTTTTCCCATTATTATACCCCCTAATTGACTATAAGAGCTTGAAGAGTTCTATTCACTTTTTATAAAGAAAAACGCTTTCTAAAAAGCAGTTTCACTTTATAGAAATAGTATCCGTTAACGAGTAATTTACTATGCAGTAACGAAGTTATAAAGAAAACTTATGAAAAGCTATAAGTTTCTTCTTATTTACTTATCCTTTAAGTTGTAATAATATATTATCGTAAGGTATTGAAAAGTTTGTCTACATTTTATATTCAGACAACTTTAGTCACGTTTAACAGGGGGGTAACCATAATGGTAAAACACAATCCATTTCACGCTCGTGCAACATTTGAAGTAGATGGAAATACGTATCATTATTATCGTTTGAAAGCGCTTGAAGATGCAGGGGTAGGTAATGTTTCTAAGTTGCCTTATTCAATTAAAGTATTGCTTGAATCAGTACTTCGTCAAGTTGATGGCCGTGTTATTAAAGAAGAACATGTTGAAAATTTAGCGAAATGGGGAACGAAAGATATTCAAGATATCGATGTACCGTTTAAACCATCTCGCGTTATCTTACAAGACTTTACAGGGGTTCCAGCTGTTGTTGATTTAGCTTCTCTTCGCAAAGCAATGGCAGATATGGGCGGAGATCCTGATAAAATCAATCCAGAAATTACAGTTGATCTTGTTATTGACCACTCTGTACAGGTTGATAGAGCGGGTACATCAGACGCGCTTCAATTTAACATGGACTTAGAGTTTAAACGTAATGAAGAACGTTATAAATTTTTAAGCTGGGCACAAAAATCATTTGATAACTACCGTGCGGTTCCACCAGCAACAGGTATCGTTCACCAAGTAAACCTTGAGTATTTAGCACCAGTTGTTCATGCAGTGAAAAATGCTGAAGGTGAACTTGTTGCATATCCAGACTCATTAGTAGGAACTGATTCTCATACAACGATGATTAACGGAATCGGTGTTCTTGGATGGGGCGTTGGTGGTATTGAAGCAGAAGCTGGTATGCTTGGACAGCCATCATACTTCCCAGTTCCAGAAGTAATCGGTGTGAAATTAACTGGTACACTTCCAAGTGGTACAACAGCAACAGACGTTGCATTAAAAGTAACACAAGTATTACGTCAAAAAGGTGTAGTTGGAAAATTTGTTGAGTTCTTCGGCAGCGGTTTACAAAGCATGCCATTAGCTGACCGTGCAACAATTTCTAACATGGCACCAGAGTACGGTGCAACTTGTGGATTCTTCCCAATCGATGATATCTCATTAGATTACTTACGTTTAACAGGAAGAAGCGAAGAACAAATTCGCATCGTTGAAGAATATTGTAAAGCGAACGGCTTATTCTATACAGCTGATAGTAAAGATCCAATCTATACAGATCTTGTTGAAATTGACTTAAATACAATTGAGTCTAACCTTTCTGGTCCAAAACGCCCACAAGACTTAATTACTCTTTCTAACATGAGAGATGAATTCCGTAAAGCTGTTGTGGCACCGGTTGGTAACCAAGGATTTGGCTTCTCAGAGCAAGAATTTGATAAAGAAGTGAAAGCAGTATTACAAGATCAAGAAGTAACGATGAAAACAGGTGCAATCGCAATTGCTGCAATTACAAGCTGTACAAATACATCTAACCCATATGTGTTAATTGGTGCAGGTTTAGTTGCGAAAAAAGCAATTGAAAAAGGACTTAAAGTACCTGGTTACGTAAAAACATCATTAGCACCAGGATCTAAAGTTGTTACAGAATACCTAGATAAATCAGGATTAACAACTTATTTAGATCAATTAGGTTTCCAAACAGTAGGTTACGGCTGTACAACTTGTATCGGTAACTCTGGTCCATTAGCACCAGAATTAGAAGAATCAATTGCTGCAAATGACTTATTAGTAACATCAGTTTTATCTGGTAACCGTAACTTTGAAGGTCGTATTCATCCGCTTGTAAAAGCAAACTACTTAGCATCTCCACCACTAGTTGTGGCGTATGCACTTGCTGGTACAGTAGATATCGACTTGAAAAATGATGCAATCGGTAACGATGCAAACGGTAATCCAATTTACTTTAATGACATTTGGCCAACAGCGAAAGAAATCGAAGAAGTTGTACAAAATGTTGTAACATCTGAGTTATTTAAGAAAGAATATGCACAAGTATTTAACAGCAATGAACGCTGGAATGAAATCCAAACTTCAAATGAAGCTTTATATACTTGGGATAATGATTCAACATACATCCAAAACCCACCGTTCTTCGAAGGGTTAGCAAAAGAGCCAGGCGAAGTGGAAACACTTTCAGGATTGCGCGTAGTTGGTAAATTTGGCGACTCTGTAACAACAGACCATATTTCACCAGCAGGATCTATCGGTAAAAACACACCAGCAGGCCGTTACTTATTAGAAAATGGTGTGCAGCCAGTTGACTTCAACTCTTACGGTTCTCGCCGTGGTAACCATGAAGTAATGATGCGTGGTACATTTGCAAATATCCGTATTAAAAACCAAATCGCACCAGGCACAGAAGGTGGATTCACAACATACTGGCCAACAGGCGAAGTGACATCTATCTATGATGCAGCAATGAAATACAAACAAGATGGAACTGGTCTTCTTGTAATCGCTGGTAAAGACTACGGTATGGGAAGCTCACGTGACTGGGCTGCAAAAGGTACAAACTTATTAGGTATTAAAGCAGTTATCGCAGAAAGCTTCGAGCGTATTCACCGCAGTAACCTTGTATTAATGGGCGTATTACCACTTCAATTTAAAGATGGTGAAAGTGCAGAAACACTAGGTTTTACTGGTCAAGAGTCATTTGAAATTCAAGTTGATAAAACAGTAAAACCACGCGACCTTGTAAAAGTTGTTGCGACTGACTCAGAAGGCAACAAAAAACAATTTGAAGTAGTAGCGCGCTTCGATAGCGAAGTAGAAATCGACTACTACCGTCACGGCGGTATCTTACAAATGGTTCTTCGTGAGAAATTAGAAGAGTCTAAGGTATCGAACTAAGTTGTAGACTTACTAGTTCTAAATGAACAATATTTTGTATAAAAATCGATTTTTACCCAAAAGGAAGATGACGAAAGTCCTCTTCCTTTTTCTTATGATTGTAAATCATATTTTGAGCGATGTGTTTGTGATCATCGGATATCTTTAGATAGCTCGTGATTTCATATATTGATATTGGAATTTTGTCTTTCAATTCGCCTAACTAAAATGTATCCTAAAAAATACTTTTTTGGTACAATTTAGATATTGAATGAGTGTTGTGAAACAATATATAGGAGCGTGTTTCGTTGAAGGGGAATCAAGAATATAGAGGATATTGGAGAAGTTTTATTGTTTTTACATGTATCGTTGGTTTTATTGTTGGCTACTTTTCTGTTCTGTCAGATAACTTACCAAATTTAAGTGAGAGTGTTATATATCTTAAATTCGGCATTTCGTATTTAGCAGTCATGATTAACTCTTTACCCATGTGGTTTATCCTTTCCATGTTTGTTGGTTATACATTTGCAAGAGATATTCAAAAAGCTGTATTACTTGGTGCCATCTATACAATCACTGCCATTACATTTTATTTTGTGATTGGCTATTTTTATCAGGATGTACCAGTAACGATATCGTTTCAAGAACAAGCAGTTGCATATGCAACTTGGTACGGAGCGTCAGCTATCGGGGGTATTTTAGGCGGAGTTTTAGGATTTTTTATGAAAAAAACATCGTATGCATTACTACCTTTAGCTTTAGGGTTGATCTTACAATTATTTGTAAACGGTAAAAGTAGCTGGAGCGACGTTATTGGTATTGCGCAAAATGTTACCTATTGTCTAATGATAGGAAGCATTGTTATGTATGTAGTAATTGTGAAATTTAATGCAGCGTCGGTAAAAAGAAAAGAAGAACGGATGTAATTATCTTTGATTTGACTCAAATTATAAAACATACAACAATAAGAATTCGAGTCTTTTCATAACCGTTGGACGTATTGGCTTAATAAGTTGTATACTTCAATGTTATTTAGTTATCATTTGAGTATACAAGTTCATTTCATATTGAAAAAAGGAAGAGGGCGAAAGTCATCTTTTCTTTTTTATAATTCCGAATTCTTAATTTGATAGATGAAATGAACGTATTAATGAAGGAGAAGATATCAGTGGAAATCATGCTTTTTAGCAATCAAAATTGGGATAAAATTAATAAAGAGATACAAATATATCTTTCTCATAAATTACAAAACAAAAAATTTATATATGTTCCATCCAAAAGTGATTGCCAGAGGAAGTATTACAATCAAATGAAAGGAGAGATCCGTTCATGGAATTATCAAGGTCTCAACTATTGGCTTTAGAGCATATTACAAAGTATGCAAGGAACCATAAACATGAGGCTAAAGCAACAATTAATCACATACTTAAAATGTCTAATATCTCGGATAAAATATTTGAAAATGCTGTTGCTAATTTAAAGTCTCACGCAAAGATTGGTCTACATTTTCATCCAGATAGATCAGATTCGACTATGAAAAGCGTTGCTGAAGCACTGCTTGAGCAGGGAATATATAAGAGCCAGTTTGAAACATTTTTATCTAATGGCAGTGCTCCGCTTATCCTGGTGGTGAACGCGACCTTTGGGAGAAGAGAATTTTTGGAGGAGCATATCAACTGGAGGGCGCAACCAATAACCAACGGCCTAAATATGGGGCACTAAATTTGATGTTACATCCAGATGGGCCTGCCCCACGTTTTGGATCATGCTATTTTCTTCTATCCCCTGAGGTTTCTCATCGTTCTACATACACGTATTTGGACTCGCATCAAGACCCAAAAGAAAAGGGGACTTATGAAGAGTTTGACATCATTTTGGCTGCTCTCTTGGAAGAGGTGTTCTTAAGAGATTTTGCAATCGGTGAAAGAAATCTGACGCCAGCAAGATTAATCAATCATTTGTTGGTTAATTTGGAAAGGTCGTTTACGGACCTAGCAAACAAAGAGCCAAACCGCAATCTTAACCACTATATTGAAGCACAGGTTCATGGAGATATTTCTCTTAAAGAAGACGTGGAAGTGCTTGTTGCAGATCCTTCATTCAAGGACACTCATGTAGGGAGAACCTTAGAACAAATATGCCTTAAGTATTCCATTGATCTTAATTGGCACATGGGCTTTGTACTTATGGTAGACGAGGTTCCTGCGGATTTTAGAGGTCCAACAATGCCTTCCTTGGCAAGACGCATTGCACGAAATAATTGTATCGATGCGAACATAATAGGATCTGCTGTAATGGACTTGAAACGCAATCCAGTATCTTGGAGCGATCGCGGAACTTATAAGGAGGTACTTCAGGAATTAAAACTATTGTGGCACGTTTTAGTGAGATATGGAAAGCCAAATCGAAAATTGAACTAAAGTGTGTGTTAGTTCAAGAAGAGGTACAAAAGGACCAAAAAATTGGTTCTTTTCTTTTTTATGAAAAATCAACAATAATCATTAACAGAGCCAAATAATAAAAATTTAGAATGAAATTTGTGTCTGTTAGAAAATAAGGCGTTAATTTTATTTTACAATGATTCGTGTTTTTCTTACCTTTAGAAATGTTGCTAATTAAGAGATTTAAGCTTATATTATTAGAGTATAAAATTTTCTGATTATTTTTTTATTTTTAGGCACTTATCGTTTGATTTACTTATTGATTTTTAAAGGAGCTATCTTATGGATTATAGAATTGTATTTTTTGATATTGATGGAACCATTACAAATCATGAAAATGGTAGTATTTCAGATAATACGAAAGAAGCTATAAAAACACTGAAAAATAAAGGGGTAAAGGTGGTTGCAGCAACAGGAAGACCGTTATCCATGTGTGATGAAATAAGAAAATTAGGAGTAGATACGTTCATCACAGCAAACGGAGCTTATGTGAAGCACAATCAAGAAGTTCTTTATAAAGTACCAATGGATGAAAATATCATTCGAGAAGTGGTTGAATTTGCATATATCGAGAATAACGGGCTGTCATTCTTTACTGAAGATTTTAGTATGAATGGCGTAGAAGATAAAAAAATACTAACAGCATTAAACGAAACGTTGTCATTGAATGCCTATCCAACTATAAATAAACATATTCATAATCAAGAGGTTTATCTGATGTGTTTGTATGCTACTGATGAAACGGTAGAGAAATATATTCATAAGTTCCCGCATTTAACGTTTAGCAGATGGCATCCTTTTGTTTTAAATGTATTACAAAAAGAAGTATCCAAATCTTTAGCCATCAAAAGTGTCTTACAGTATTTTGACATTGATAAATCAGAGGCTATCGCGTTTGGGGATGGAGGAAATGATATAGACATGTTGGAATTAGTAGGACTTGGGATTGCTATGGGAAATGGGAACGAACAATTAAAAGCAGTTGCAGATTTCGTCACAAAAAAGTCAAGTGAAGATGGAATCGACTTCGCTCTAAGAAATTATGGAATTATTTAAATGAAAGAAGAGCTCCATATCGTGTCTACTCAGGTTACCTTTACAAAGGAGGCTTAGGTAATGAAAAAAGCACTACCCATTTTCCTTTTTCTTTTAATGATTGTAGCGGGATGTAATTCTAATACAGTTGACACACCTCTCTACGAAGGCAAGAACATAAACATTGGTATTATAGGAAATGCTCCAAAAGTCAGAGAAGATAACGTGAAATTCACAACTATAAATTTCGCTGAGTTAGAAGAAGGGAAAAAACTTGCATCTAAATTTGATGCTGTTTTTATTATGAAGGAACATTTGTCGGAAGCTTCCCATAGTAAATATGCGAAAGTATATAAAGAGGCAGGGATTCCATTCTTCTTTATTGAGTCTAAAAAGTCATATATCCCTTTTATTGATGAGAAAATATCATACGAAGATTTCCCTGAAGTAGAATCAGGTGAACATGCTACAGGTTATTTTCAATCTGGCGAAGATATTCAAAGTTGGGGTTATGGCCTATACAATGATAAGGTAAATGAACCGAATATTAAGGATGCCTATACACGAATATTTACAACAATTGCATCCATTAAGAATGCAAAATAGACAATAAATGAAAAAACGCTTGGATTTTTGTCCAAGTATTTTCGTTTGCTTTTAATTAAGCTACATGTATAGGATTTGCGTTACCTAATAATGTGGTGAAATTTCTTTTATAAGGGAGAGGTATATGGAAAAAGATACAGATGTGATTAAAGAGTTACAGGAATTAAATCGAAAAGTTGCTCATCTTGAAAAGATGTTTGAAGAATTGAAATATGAAACAAGAAAAAGTGTTAAATGGGGAGAACCCGTCTGTATTTTTTTAGGGGCTGTAAAATCTTTATTATTTGGCTTATTTATTGTTGGCCCCGTTATAGTGTTAGTTGTAACAGTTGTTATGTATGCTTTGGCTTGGATAGGAGAAAAAATATAAAATTTCTTTTAAAAATAGGTTGTTTTTAGATTATGCTCATTCGTTTTACTGTTCATATTGAGCTAACCATTTGTTGAATATATCCATAACCTTGTGAATGATACCTAAATTGACCACCATAATTATAAAGCCTAAAATTGAATACAAGACAATAGTATCTAATGGGAATAACTGTACGATATGCTTAATGATATAAATACAGATAGGTAAACAAATAATGCTTGTAATAATAGCAGGGACATATTTTCTTATGATCAATGTTTGAAAGCAATGTATTACTAAATGTAAAGTAAATGCAATAAACAAATCTACCCATAGGCTATACCAATTCATCACATAGGAAACAATTGTAATTATACTAATTAAAATAAATTCTTCTGCCACTCCAAGAGCGAAAGATGATGTTGTAATATTATCAAAATGAGGTAATAACCTTTTTGATAACCTAGGAAATCGTTCACATAAATAGCGTCTGTTTTTCCTTATCCATGGTTGTATGAAAATTATTTCTTCAAAATCGTGAAAAATAAAAAGTATTGGAAAAAGCCATACCATCACTTGTATATTATTCATTGTAATCCCTCCTAAAATCCTATTATATAAATAATTTTTACATTTTATTACAAACGTGTAGTGCATTATATGTTTATAGGTTAGTTAAAACGTTAAGTTCAATAAAAAATAGAATTGCTTTCATTACGGAAATAGATTTGTGATGCAAAGTCAAATAGGATTGCACATGTATAAATGAAGAGAGGGAGATATTCTTAAACTTATTAATCTTTCAGCATCAGTTGGTTTGTTAATCTAGTAAAAGGAAGGTGTAATTTTGAAGAAATTTATCTTAGTGCTATTGCTCTTGGTTAATGTTTGCTATATAGTAATTTATTTTACTAATTTTGAAGTTTTTGCTCCCAACTTTGTATGGATTGTCTTTTTTATGATTAGTTTATGTCTATCTATGCTTCATTTATATCGTTCGAGAAAACAATCTGGCTATAATCCATATTTAGCAATCGCTGTTTTAGTTACAGGTATTAGTTCTTTAGGTGCTTATGGTTTTCGATATTTTTTATCTGATTTTATGGGGTAACAGTTATTGAACTATCGAGTGCTGAATTTAATAGTAAAGGCATTTAAAAAAGTTTACGGTTAAATTTATCGAAGGCTTTATTATACTGTATATAAATAAGAAAAGGGGCAGAATAGATTCATTCATTTCTTTCAAATATATACGATAATTCTAACTTAACAAAAATGAAGCCTTTACTAAAGGCTTCATTTTTGTATCATAAGAAGTATATTTTTCCTAATACAAGGAGCATAAAAATAGCTACCCAAAAGGTAAGCATAAATGTAGCTTTTTGTTTTATTTGATAGGCTCTAACTGCCTGAAGTACGGTCATCACAAATAGTAGAATCATTAAAATATTAGAGCTGATCGAGTCGGTGATAAGACCATAAACAGAGATAACAAGAACAGCTACAGCGCTTAATAATGACAAGGTATGAATCAGTTTTGATAATCTCATCATATATCCCCTTTTTTGTGAGTGATTCTATAATGTATATTCAATTAAGCAGATCGATATCCATTTGTTAAAAGATATTCATGACAAAAAACATGGCAAAGAGCCATGTTTTTTTCATTGTTTCCATTATTAATATTCCGTCAATAATACTAACATTTTCTATATTTTGTAATCTTATCAGGTCTCCAGTTACTTTCATCTGTCCTCAAAGCGCAGGTGAACGAATTTCAGCATTTTTATAAGATCAACGATTCGCACCATTACGCGTGTACTACCTTCCCATTGTTTTTTTGTAGGAATTCCTTTAAAGAACGATTCACAGCTTAATACTTTTATTTTTGGCGACCATTTTTCTATAGATTTTGGATTATTGACGTAAAAGTGCATCATGGCGCCTTTGTTGCCAGACTTTTGAACTGTGCGGTTTGAAAGCCCTAGCGCAAATTTTGATTCCGCGTCGAAATATAATTCACCGCCAGGAAAGCGCTGCGCCATGGCGGAAAACATTTCTTTAAGTTGACTTTCCTGAAAGTAATAAAAAACTCCTGCTGAGACGAAGAGTATCCCATCATTCTCATTAAACTTAATATCGTCAAACCACGAAATATCAAAAAAAGATTTGGCAATGCTGACATTTCTCGGCGAATCTGCTATTAAAGTCTTACGAAAAGCTATTGCATCAGGCAAATCGAGATTATACCAATTGATCGTCCCGTTGTCGATTCTTGAAAAAGTGGTATCTAACCCAGAGCCAATGTTTACAATGGTAGCCCGAGGATGCTTAGTGATAAAGCTGCGGATTGTGTCATCAATTTTGCGAGCACGAACGATGTAGGTTATACCGCCGTATTCACCAAAAGTTTTGGCTATATCAGTAAAATCAAAATCAGATCTTTTGATAATGTCAATAGCTTCCTTGTCATCCAAGATTTCTGGATTTTTCTCGCTGCCACTGGCACGTCCCCAAAGGGGGATAAGCATTGTGCCTTGAACTGATTGTAAATCTATCATTTTTACCATAGAAATCCTCCGTTTTAAACCGTTGTATCAGAATGTATGTTCACTGTACTAGGCGATAAATCAGGTTTGTAAAACCAAATTCAGCATATTCTTATGTGAGTAATTTTGTGTCCAATTCCATTAATCGAAACACGTTCTCTTGACTTCATGATTAATTATCCTCAACCATTTTTGATAGCATTCTATTTGTTTTATGCAACCCGTACAACAGGTCACGTTGATCTTCATCAGATAGTTTTTCGAGATTATCCGTGAAGTTGTTATATATCTGTTTCCATCGTTCATACTGCACATCTTCGGCTTTTTTCGTTAGTGAAATTAAAATTGCCCGTTTATCTGAATCATCTTGTTTCTTAATTATATAGCCATCTTTCTCCAGGTTACGCACTGTTACACTAAGTTGTTGCTTCGGTATATTTAAATTTTGAGCAATTGTTTTCAAATTTACAGGTTTACTTTGCTGGGAAACATACTCAACTACGTGCTGTTCTATATGCGTAAATTCCGACGATTTTTCTGATAATAACTTGAAAGTTCCAAACATATTCATCAACAGATTTAAGTATTCGTTTAATAAATCTTTATCAGCCATTATTGTTCCTTCCTTTATTAATTTAGTAAATATTATATTACTATTTATTTGTGAGATAAACGATTTTTTCTTATTATTGTAAATGATTGTTTACAAATATGGTATATGACTAAAATTTATTCCATTCAAAATTCCTATATATGGTAAAATAGAGCAGAAAGGGGATAGGTAGATATGGGGAAAGCAACAATGTTTTTCAGCCTATTTGTATTCATGTTTCTGACTGCCAGAACATTGAGTTTTCTTGGTGGTAGAAAGTGGAGTGTTTTTGCAAAGACCATATTGAAACAAGACTTTTATGTATGTATAGGTATAGCGTTAGCGGTCATGTTGCTTTTCTTTTAGAAATTACAGTACACGAAGTTTGTAGAGCAAAATTAGATAGTATTCCTTACCTGAGAATGACGAGAGGGGTTTGTTATTTATTATGTTAACAATAATCTACTTTCAATAAAATGAAAATTTATGCTATTACCTATCATTTGTCATATTCTATATAATTCCATTGTGTCTTTTATGTCAATTTTCTTTCCGAATTCCCTCAGCCTGTTTGAAGTAAACACCATTTCAGATTTACATAGTAATATGATGCCGAATATTGTTTTATTACTATTAACAAATCCTTTTATATGTTTGTATATAATAAAATACTATCGTCTAGTAACAAAAAACAAAGTGAATAAGAAAGATAATGTTTTAGTTTATAGATAATAAATAATAACAGTTTTATTCATTTTTTATGGGATAACAGGTATTGAATTAAAGGGTACGTTATTTGTTTGAAACGCTCCCCAATATCGATATAAACAATAAAGAGGAAATCGATAAAGTCTTGCCGTGGTCAACGGATTTACCGTCTAGATGTAGAGTGCCGAAAAAAAGTGAAGTAAACAAAAAATAACTCCAAAATTAACTTTTATTGTATATTTTGGAGTTACTTTATGTTTACCCTTTTCCCGCCTTACTCAACTAAATATTTTTTTCCTATCCGTATATTAATTCATTTTTTTTCAGCCCGGATAATATTTTAAGTTACGGGAAAATGAAAGGCAATTTAGAATTTGCGAGGAGGTTTTATACTTAATTAATGATAATTGAGGTGATGTCAGATTGAATGAACCCATGGTTTGGTCTCCCCAAAAAATTGAAGATGCATGGGAAATTAAACAAAAATACGGCTCTAATGCTAGGTATATATCGGGTGGGACATGGATTCAATTACGTTGGGAATCAGGTGAGCCTGTCCCAAGGCATTTAATTAATTTAGGGAATATCAATGAATTGAGCCAAATTAGGTTGCGAACAAATGGAAATGGGTTTTCCTTAATAATGGGAGCAGCTTCAACACTGTCAGCTTGTTTAAATCATTCAGATATTCAAAAGCACTGGCCTATAATGGTAAACGCGTTAGGTGGTATTGCTTCCCCTGCTGTAAGGAATCAAGCGACTATTGGCGGGAATTTATCATTTGGATATGGAGATCTTATTCCTGCCCTTTTAGTTTTGGACGCTTTGGTAACTTGGTTTGATGGAAAGCAATATGTAACTGATAAGCTAATGAATTTCCTGAAAAATACAAATGAAAGTTCAACATTAGTTAGTAATTTATTAACGGAAATTTTGTTACCGAAGGCAAATGTAACCACTACTTTTTATAAAAAAATTGGCAGGCGAGAGGCTTTTTCGCCATCTATTTTGACTGTAGCGGGCGCATTCAAGTTGAATTCAAATAATGAAATTGACCAGCCTAGACTTGCTTTAGGAGGAGGAGAAGAATTACCTCACCGATTATTTTTAGTTGAAGATATGTTACAAGGCCAAGTTCCAAATGATGCTTTGTGGAAAAGAGTACATGCAAAAATACTCGAACTATTCGAACCATGTTCTGATCGCTTTACTTCTTCTCAGTATCGAAAGGAAGTTGCTGCAAACCTATTAATTGCAGGTTTATCAGGGTCTCTAGTTTAGGGAGGTATTCTATTGCACATTAGCCGTAAAGTATATGGTGAAAATTGGAAGTTCAGACCTGATGGAGTAGAGAAAGTCACGGGATCTTTAAAGTATTTAACAGATCTCTCATTTCCCGATATGTTAGTCGGAAAAGTATTACGCAGTTGTCATGCACATGCTCGGATTAAATCCATCAATACCGATAAAGCCAAACAATTGAATGGAGTATATGCGGTATTAACTTTCGAAGATATACCTGGCTTAAATGGTTTTGGAATCGTCGAGCCTGATCAGCCTGTTTTCTGTGAAGATAAGGTTCGATATATCGGTGATGCAATAGCTGCAGTAGCTGCTGAATCGTCAATAATAGCAGAGCAAGCATTAGAGTTAATAAGAGTAGAATACGAAGTACTACCTGTTATAGATGATCCAGAGGCTGCCATCACCTCTGAGGCACCACAAATTCATAATAAAGGCAATATACTTCATCAATGCTCTCATAAAAAAGGAAATATAGTAGAAGGGTTTAAAGATTGCGAAATAATAATTGAAGAAACCTACACTACACAAAGACAGATTCATGCTTATATGGAAACAGAAGGAGGAGTAGTTGTACCTGAGAGTGATGGCGGCATAACAGTATATATGGGAACCCAGCATGGTTATTTTGATTGTTTTCAGCTTTCTAGAATTCTCAATATTCATGAAAATAAAATAAGTGTAGTATCAAGTCCAATGGGTGGTTCATTTGGTGGTAAAGATGAATTAAACGTTCAGCCATACGGCGCTTTGCTTGCTTTGAAAACTGGATTTCCTGTAAAAATTCATAATAGCCGAAAAGAATCGATTAGAGCAGGGCTCAAACGTCATCCAATGCGTATTTATATGAAAACTGGTGCTGATAAATACGGAAATGTCTTGGCTCATTTAGTCAAAATAATCGCTGACACTGGGGCTTATTCAACATTAGGGTCGGCAGTATTAGAATGCGCTGTTGAAAATGCATCTGGTCCATACCGATTTCCAAATGTTCATATCGAGGGAGTATCGGCTTTTACAAACAACGGCGTTTCCGGGGAATTTAGAGGGTTTGGTAGTCCACAGGTAGTATTTGCTCTTGAAGGACAGCTAGATCGCTTAGCAGAGAAGTTGAATATGGACCCTATTAAATTTCGTGAACAAAATATTAGGAAAATAGACGATTTAGGACCTCTTGATCAGACGATTATTCCAACGAATGGAGCATTTGAGACATTAGAAGCTATTAAGCAATCTAAGATTATTAGTTTAAAAGGAAAAAAGACCGAAAGAAATAAATGGAAAAAAACCGGTGTAGGTTGTGCAATTACTTTACTAGGCTCTGGATTAGGGCGCGGGATACCAGATCCAGGGGGAGGACGATTATCATTAAATATTGATGGAAGGATTGAAGCATCCTTTGGTGTTGAAGAAATTGGTCAGGGAATATTATCAGTCATTGAAACATTATTAGTAAAGGCATTTAATTGCCAAAGAAAGGATCTACAGATTGTCATTGGTGCCACTGGATTAGTCCCTCCTTCTGGTTCAACGACAGCTTCAAGATCAACGACTATGATTTGGCTAGCGATTGAAAGAATGAAGAAACCATTTGTAGAGCAAATTCTTAAAGCGGCATCACATATTATTGGTTGTCCGATAGATCAATTGAATCTAGGACCAGGTGGTATTTGGAGGGAAGGTAATCAATTTGAAATAAGTTATCAACAAATAGCAAGCCAGCTTGAGGAACCTTTGGTGGTCAATGTGAATTTTCCTTATCCACATTCTTCTGATGCAATACAGAAAGGACGATATCTTTATTCATTTGCTGCTGTAGCGGCACACGTGGAAGTAGATGTCTTAACTGGAAAAGTAAGAATACTAGGGTTGGATCAAGCTGTGGCAGCTGGCCCTGTCATAAGTCCAATGGGATATCTAGGCCAAATCGAAGGTAGTGGTGTCATGTCCATTGGTTATACATTAACGGAAGATTGTGTTATGGAAAGAGGAGAATATGTATCGAAGAACTTTGACACTTATTTCATCCCTACTATTTGTGATATACCACTTGAGATGAATGTAGAAGCGATTGAAACTATACAGCCAGGAGATATTTATGGCCCTAAGGGAATTGGTGAAATCGGAACCGTTGCAGTCGCCCCTGCAATCGCTAGCGCAGTACACAATGCTATTGGGTTTTGGTGCAATCAACTCCCTGTTTCATCGGAATTAATATTACGAGCTACAGAGAAGGAGAGAGGAAGATGGGGGGAAATATAAAAGTTCAGTTTAAGGTGAACAATCAGCCAGTATCACTTAATATTCCTCCTTTACGACGTCTCATTGATATTCTAAGAGAGGATCTCGGCTTAACCGGGACAAAGATTTCCTGTGGAATTGGCAGATGTGGGGCTTGTATTGTTTTGGTGAACGGACAAATTACAAATGCCTGTTTGTTAATGGGATATCAGTTACATGAGGTTGAAATAGTAACAATTGAAGGAATAGGAATTGGGAAGCTTGATCCAATACAGCAGGCTTTTATAGAGGAAGGTGGATTCCAATGCGGATACTGTACCCCTGGAATGATTTTATCTGTTAAAGCTCTTTTGGAAAAAAACCGTAATCCTACACAAGAGCAAATACTTGAAGGGCTTTCTGGCAATCTATGTCGTTGTACAGGATATGGTGGAATTCTTCGAGCAGTAAATTATTCTATCAAACTATTAGAAAAAGAATAATTTAAGATTTTAATATTGTGATGGAGGGATTTTAATGGGGGATAAAAAACTAATGGAAAAGGCGGTAGAGCTTGCGCTAAAAAATGTCGAGGCTAACCATGGAGGTCCATTTGGGGCAATTGTTGTAAAGGATGGACAGATTATTAGTGTAGGTCGAAATGAAGTCACTGCTACAAATGATCCTACTGCCCATGCAGAGATCCAAGCAATACGAGCAGCCTGTAAGGCATTAAATAGTTTTCAATTAACAGAATGTGAAATTTATACTAGCTGTGAGCCTTGTCCAATGTGCATTGGTGCCATCTACTGGGCTAGACCCAAGGCTGTGTACTATGCATGTACAAAATCAGATGCAGCCCAAATTGGATTTGATGATCAATTTATTTACGAACAAATTTCGTTACCAATTGATAAGCGTGATATTAAAATGATACAAGTTTGTTCAGATAAATATGATCTTCCATTTCACACATGGAGAATTTCAACTCGTAAAACGGAGTATTAATGTAGGGAATAGTTACCTAGGAGCAAGTCCTATGAAGAAGAGGTGATGAACGTTGGAGGATATCTTTCAAATTATAAATAAAATTGATGAACATGGTACAAAAAGGTATTTGAGTACGATCATTCACGTGGAAGTATCAGCATACAGAAAAGAGGGTGCCGCCCTGTTGATTGAAGAAGCAGGTACGCTTACTTTAATACGGCCTCTTTAGAATAGCGATTTTTTTGATGGAAAAGTCATGAGCACACTTTACATTGATACTGTCCTTTGTCTCCATTATTGGCATATAGATAATCCGATGGGGCACCACACCTTGGACAGTTCATGGATTTAGGTACCGTAACTTTTGCATTCGAACGCCTTTGAACAGGTTTGAGGAGCTTCTCATTTTTCTGCATAAACTCATTCAAAAGAACCTTATAATCTAATTTTTGTAGAGTTTCAATGATCGGGAGTTCATCTACCTGCAGTTTTCGATAAACCTGATCTTGGTACTTGATATATTCCATTAAATAAGTTAATAATTGAGGTAACAACTTGTCACTTCCTTGTTTTAGGACTTTGGTGTCGTGTGGTAACTTCACTAATAACCTAAAATTCAGGGGGTGGCAAGTTTTTGCGTTTAAAGCCTCTTAAATAAAGGATTATTAACTTTTTTAATATAAAAGTTTTGACAATACGGGAAAACTCGCTGAGGTCAATTAATGAGGCGATCAAGGACGGCGCTGAAATCGTCGAAATCGATGTTATGCTGACAGCGGACGGAGTACCTGTCTTAATGCATGACACAACTGTGGACCGAACCACCAACGGAACAGGAAGGGTTAGTGATTTCATTCTGGCAGAAATTAAGAAGCTCCGCCTAAAAGAAGGTCTTGGTGGAAAAACGGCTAAGTTAACGGACTACACGGTTCCCACTTTGGAGGAAGCTATGCTTGCAGCCAAGGATCGTGTTATTGTAAACCTTGATAAAGGCTGGAAAATCCGTGAGGAAATGTACGACGTGCTTGTCAAAACGGATACTGTTGATCATGGATTGTTCGAGGGAAGCCCAAATGTGGAAGAAGCGGCAGAATTTATGGCAAAGGATCTGGAAATTCTGTATATGCACATTATTAATGATAACACTGCTGACACAGTAGACACATTCCCAGGACGCGTGTCTGCGTCTGTTGCTCCAGCGGGTATCATCAGATTAGAATGGGATGGAGATTTTAGTGAGGAGATAGAAGTGGAAAACACTACGAATACACTTTAAAACAAAGATGAACTATATATCGGTTTTGAATAAAGACATTTCTTATTAACTAGAGGTTAAGAAAGAGCTTTCTTTGTAAAGAAAGCTTTTTTCCATTTATTGCTACGAATTTGTTGAATCTTAATTTTCAAACATATTATAATAACTCTATATTAAAGATTGAGGAGGGAAATGATGAGGTTGAAAGTAAGTTTTACTTGCAAAGTAGTTCCTCTCTCGTATCGTTTTATGTTTGTGAGTTTTATCAAAGAAGCTCTAAAAACGTCAAACGCAGTATATTCGGAGAACCTATATGTCTTTGAGAATAAATCGAACAAGAAAAGCAAGAATTTTCCGTTTTCATACAAAACGAAATGGAAAAGATGGAAATATCGGGATTAAGTTACCAACTTACTTGAGTGAATTAGGTGTAAAAAACATTGATTGCCGAGTTAGTGATAAAGTTAATTTTCTTGACTCTAATATAAACGAAGCAGATAAACAGAGATTATATGATTCACTCAAAGAAGAAGGATTAGGTGCAGTTCCTACTGAAAGGAAAGAATTTATTGAGCATCTAATAAATCGAGGGGCTGCATTTACCGAGGCACAGGATCAGTATGAAGCAGAACTACGATTTTCTAAAGTTTTTAACATTAATTCCTCTTTAATCTACACCCCAAGTATGAAAATTACTTTTGGAGTGGTAAAAAAATAAGACGTGAACAATACAACCTTATGTAACTCATTTTTAAATTCATCTACTTTATTCATATTTTCAAGGAATGGCTCACTGAGTTAGTACTGTATACCCAAGCCATCCAATTAAGAAATAAACAGGTATGGAAAACAAGATTGATAACCAAATTTTTTGTTTTTTAATCGCTAGTGCTGAACCTACATAAAGAAAAGGTAAAATGAGCCCCCACACAGAAAATAAGGGAGATCCGATCAAATAGAGAGATAAAGGTATAATGAGTAATGCAGAAATCATTAGAAAGCTTGATTTTCTAAAAGATATCCCAATCAGTGAAAAAATAATTGAGGCAAGCATAAAAGGCCAAAACATCAACTGTATCCAATTCATCTCTATTCTCCCGCTTCCTTTAATATCATATACGATTTCTATACTTCAATTTATAGTTAAAATCCTTTAAGGATGATAAAAATACAGTCCTTTTTGTAGTGCATTTATTTAGATGAAAAGGAGGAGAAAGAGTGGTTAAAGCTGTTATTTTCGATTTAGATGGAACTCTATTAGATAGAGATAGTTCTCTTAAACTTTTTATTAAAGATCAATATAAAAGGTACATCAACGAACTGAAACATGTACCTGAAGAGCAATATGTAGATCGATTCATTGAATTAGATCATAAGGGCTATGTTTGGAAAGACAAAGTATATCAGCAATTACTCCAAGAATATGCTATCTCTAGTTTAACTTGGGAGCAGTTATTAGAGGATTACATAAGCAACTTTCAATATCACTGTACTCCTTTTTCTAACATGGAGAACGTATTACAAGAGCTTAAAAATAGAGGAATATCATTAGGGATGATTACAAATGGATTCACTGAATTCCAGCTGTTGAATATTCGTGCTCTAGGGATTGATAAGTATATGGATGTCATATTAGTGTCAGAGCAAGAAGGACTTAAAAAACCACAAGCTGAAATCTTCTTAAGAGCTTTAGTGAGGTTAGGTGTCAGTCCTGAAGAAAGTATATACGTAGGTGACCATCCAGAGAATGATGTAATAGGAGCTCGAAATGTAGGAATGCATGCAATATGGAAGAAGGATACGTTTTGGGGAAAGCCGTTTACAGATGAACATGTAATCGATGATTTACAAGGGTTGTTATCCATAGTTAATATACTCCAAAGAGTTTAGGTAATGGGGGATTACATTCATACCATTTAATCACGAAACGCGTATCAAATTTTTTGTAAAGGGGAGAAAAATTTGAGTTATATGATTCGGCAAATGAATAGCAATGATACAGAGGAAGTAAAGAAAATAGCAAAAATAACTTGGCAGGATGCATATGGACATATCCTTCCTTTAGATATTCAAGAAAAAACATTAGAAGAAGCTTATTCTCTTGAAGCGATGCAATACAGATTTGATAATTTTATCATGCTAGTCGCGCAGGAAGAGAAAGGAATAATGGGTTATGCTTTTTTCTCTAAGAAACAAGAAAACGGGGAGGCATTGTTAGAATCAATATACATACATCCTAATCGTCAAAATAAAGGGATTGGGTCAAAGTTAATACAGGAAGGGACACGAATGCTGCATCCATTAAATAGACTATCGCTACATGTGTTAAAAGGAAATGAAAGCAGTTTATTGTTTTACAAGTCAAGGGGATTCCAAGTTGAAAAGGAATTTAATCATAAGTTTCAGGGCTTCCCAGTTACTTTTATTAGAATGGTCTTAGAATTAAAGCAATCAAGTAGTTATACTTAATTATTGTTACTAGGGAACTGTGACAAAGTTATTTGATAAATATCCATTGTGCATTAAAAATAGGAAGCTGATATAATTCAGCTTCCTATTTTTATTCAATTTCGTATTGTGACTCAATATAATTCACAGCTTGTATGTGCTGAAAAATAATTATGTCATTGCAAGAAAACATGTGGGTTAAACAGTTATTATTATTATAGTGTTTCTGATTTTTCCACTAACCTTGATTTGTACATTTTCCCCCAATTCCTCATTTGGACAATAATCGGCTCTAGCGTTCTTCCGAAATCAGTTAAAGAATACTCTACTTTAGGGGGAACCTCTGGGTAAACTTTTCTATGTACAATTCCATCGTTTTCTAGTTCGCTTAATTGTAACGATAACATTCGCTGTGTAATGCCGGGAATGAGCCTTCGCAATTCATTGAACCGCTTTTTTTCATCTAATAAATGATACAAAATAACACCTTTCCATTTTCCACCGATAACATCTAGTGTTATTTCAACAGGACAACCCTCCTGACAACCATAACCACTTTTTCTATTTCTCATAAAAACAGCACTCCATAGTAATATTTATATTGATGGTAACACTAATGATACTATACTACATGAATGTGCCTTCTTACATAATTTAATTTTGTTATCTATAATTGAAAGGGAAGAAAGATTTTCTGAAGTGGAGGAAATGAGAATGAAAGCAATTGGTTTATTAGAATATTTACCGATCGAAAATGAAAACAGTTTGATTGATATTGAATTACCAAGGCCTATACCGAAAGGAAGAGATTTACTCGTCCAAATTCATGCCATTTCTGTTAATCCCGTTGATACAAAAGTTCGTGCACCAAAAGATAAGAAAGAAGAAGAACCGAAAATACTTGGATGGGATGCTAGTGGTGTTGTTGTAGAAGTTGGCGAAGATTGTACATTATTTCAACCGGGTGATGATGTTTTCTATGCAGGGAGTATTACAAGACCTGGTACATATAGTGAATATCATGTAGTAGATGAAAGAATTGTTGGAACAAAACCGAAAAATTTAACTCACGCACAATCAGCTGCTGTACCTTTAACAGCTATTACAGCGTGGGAAGGAATGTTTGAACGCTTAGCAATTGATTTTAATAATAAGGAAAAGAACAAATCAAAAAATATTTTAATCATTGGCGGTGCAGGTGGTGTAGGCTCCATTGCGATACAATTGGCGAAATGGGCGGGTCTTAACGTCATTACAACAGCCTCTCGAAATGAAACGAAAGATTGGGTGGAAAGCCTAGGCGCTGATTATGTAATTAATCATCATAAACCATTGAAAGAACAATTGTCACAGATTGAAATAGCAGAAGTTGATTACATCTTTTGCTTAAATAATACAGATCAGCATTGGAACGGCATGGCAGAAGTAATAAAACCGCAAGGAAAGGTTTGTTCGATCGTAGAAAATGAGAAACCATTAGCATTAGGTTTATTAAAAAGTAAAAGTGCTACATTTGTTTGGGAATTCATGTTTACACGACCTATGTACAATACAGAAGATATGATTAACCAACATCTTTTATTAAACCATGTTAGTGAATTGCTTGAGAAAAATACGATTAAGACGACATTAAACAAGACGGTATCGCCAATTCACGCTGCTAATATTAGAAAAGTACATGCAATGATTGAAACAGGAAATACGGTTGGGAAAATTGTATTAGAAAAATTTTAAAAATATAAACGAATAGTGATATATGGAAAATGGAGCTGTATGTATTACGGCTCCATTTTTATATGGGTGAAAAGTTATTATGTTTATCCTCTCCAAAAATAAACGGCCCGTTCTTTTCTAATTTTAAAGGATCCCTCATATATATATTATTTCACAGAAAACATCTTGTAAGTAATGTTTAATCACAGTAGAAGAGTGAGTATCTTCATTTTTAAAATTTTTATGGTAGTAAGGAAGGAAAACGAGGGAGGCGGTGAGAAAAAGCGTTTAAGAGGTGCAATTTACATGTATCTAGCGGGAGGGAATTGTATGTATATTTTTATTGGGATTGGAATTTTAATTGTAATCCTTGTTTTTTTATTAGCAGAAAAATTCACTCCAAATTCAGTTATGATGGTAAGTTTTCAAGGGAAACAACTGAAAAAATTTCTTCTAGGACTTGCGATTATTTCTATCTTTTGTATAGCTTACGGAATATATCATAAAATGACATACAAACTCCCGTTTATTGATATTACAGTAAACAATGAGAAACATACTGTTTTTGGAAACGTTGGAGAGTTAGGGTATTATTCGGATACATTGATTAAAAAAGGGCAAGAAACGCAAATGTATATCATACTTTGGAAGGATATTCACCCAGCAGATGTTCGAATGTTCATCACGTATCCATCTGGAAAAGAAGAAGTTTGGGAACCTAAAATGTCTTTACTTACGGCTAGATCTATACAAGACTTGAATCAGAAATTTAAAATAAAAGAAATTTATGTACTGTCTCCTTATACGTTTGAAGAATCTGGAAATGTAAAAGTAACTTTAAAAAATGGAGCGGATGTGATAGGAAGTATGCCTGTGAAAGTGAAAGAATCAAAATAATGATTCTTGAATTAACTGTAAGCGTCAAATATTCCCCACCTAAAATTTGTCATTAACCCATGAGATAATCTCCTTACATACATTATACGTAGTAAACAAAAAGGCTAATCCCTTATTCATTAAGGATTAAGCCTCTTTTCTCTTTTGAAAGCTTTATGCAAGAATGTATACATACCTGTTTTAGTAAGTATGGTTTCTCAGAATTGTCCTTATTTCCCGTATAAAAATCGCATATCTGCTATTTAGTCTAATACTTTATTTTAATACAATCCATTATCTATTCATGACATATAATGGTGAATCTAAATCTTTATTTTATGAGATGAGGTAAAAATAGAAGAAAGAATAGGGTTGTATCAATAAAGTTCAGTCTAATACATTTTTTGTAACTGTAAAGCCAGCTACTTCCGAAGCGGGATCTTGGGAAACGTATACGGTAAAGGTCTCTGTTGAAAAGGATATGCCAACAACGAAAATTACTTTAAAAATGCCAGAGAGAGTCGAGTTTCAGCAATATGAACCGGTACCTGGATGGAAAGTAGATGAATAGAAAGATGCATCTGGAAAGATTAAATCGGTTATATGGGAAGCGACTGGAGAAGGGATTTTACCCGGACAATTTCAACAATTCACGTTTGTTGCTAAAAATCCAGACAAAACGCAGAAGGCTGCTTGGGATGCGTATCCATAGTATCAAGGTGGTGCTCTCCCTGCTGAGCTACGGGGGAAACGTTGATTTAAAGGCACTTTCACGAGTTTATACAAATGAAATTCCATAAAAAAAGCAATGGTTATTGTAAGTTATGTGACCATTTGTGACCACAAAATTATGTTCTTAACTATCTGTATAATGGTAAAGGGAGTGTGGTGACTCATTCCTTTTTGTGTGCAGTGTGGGGGCTATTTTCCACATTTTGCAGCAAGGGATACATAGCCCTCTAATTCACACGATATTATGTATAATTCATATCCGATACGAATGAATTTTTGGAAATGAAAAACTCGGACAGGTTTGAACTGTCATGAAAGATGGCGAGCCATGGTTCGTAGCAAAAGATGTTACAGATGTGCCAGAGCTTAAAAGTGCAAAAGACTCTACAAAATATCTTGATGATGATGAAAAAGATAAGGTGCTTATTAAGCACAGTGGTTCTGATTACAAAAGTGAAATGATAGTCGTAAGTGAATCTGGTCTATACTCGTTAATATTACGAAGCCGAAAACCGCGGGCGAAAGCATTTAAGAAATGGGTTACAAATGAGGTTCTCCCTACCATCCGAAAACATGGGGCTTACATGACGGAGAACACTCTACAGAAGGTGTTAACAAGTCCAGACTTTCTTATTGAGCTTGTTACTAACTTAAAGAATGAGCAAGAAGCTAGAAAATTAGCGGAATTCAAGGTTGCCGAACAACAAGAAGTAATCGAAGTACTTGAGCCTAAAGCTGAATACCATGATAACGTATTGGATAGTACGAACTCTTTTACTATTACAGAAATTAAGTATGACAGCAAGAAAACTAAATGCCCTACGCTATCAATTAAAAGTACAACGTAAGGTTGGTGATAAAAGGGTGTTATATGCAGAATACCAAAACAGAGAATACATTTACATGATAATAGTATAGGTAGCGATATTTTCTATAATATGTTTTTTGTGAATAATTTTACTTTATCTGTTTTTTTCAAGAGATTATTGTTATATTTGGCATCTGAATGTTATTATTGTCTTTGATTATTAAGTTGTCAATTTATTATATTATCAGGATTTTTAATCAAGCTGCTTAGTAAATACATACAATGTGAGGGGACTTTAGAATGTTTGGTTTTTTGTCTTTCATTAGTTTTTTAGGAGCAATTTCTCTATTCATCATGGGTATGATGTCCCTTTTGAAAAGAAAAGGCAATGAGAAGAAATGGTTTGGGTTAACTGCAGGATGTTTAGTTATATGGATGGTGTGCGCGCAATATACGGATGGAGATTCTACGAGTAAAGAGAATAAGGACCAGGTAGCCTCTGCTAAAAATGCAGAAACCATTGATACGAAAAAAACCGATGAAATAAAAGCGGAATTTCTTGCGAAAGCTGATGCTGTCACAAAGAAAATTGATGAGGCGTCCCAAAAATCAGGGTGGATCGAGAAAGAGGATTTCCCTGAAATTAAAAAAGATCTTGCGCTTCTTACGGAAACAATTGGAATGAAACATGAAGAGATTATCAATGATAACGAAACGATGAGAAACACAATTATGGATGCAAAGAAGAAAATTTCTTCCTTTTCAACTGAAGAAGCCAATAAAGCGAATAAGCGTCTCGAAGATCCAAGTGTCATCTATCAGGCTGTGTTGATGGACGATTTCCACAACGTGCTAAAAGTAGTGGATATGGACAATGCGGGCAATGATTTATCTAGGCTAGCGTCCATGAACACAGATTCTTCTGATGCTGATGTGATCAAGCAAGCGCAGGATGGGATCAAAACTGTTGAAACATACACATATCCAACTTTGCAGCGAATCGAGAAAAATTTTGGAGAATATCCAAACGTCTTCTCCGATAAAGAGTCTAAATTAATTGGAGAAGCTGTCAAAACCCTTAAATCTTCTACTGAGAAGCAGCTCAAAATCATGAAGCAATTTGACGGTAATGGCGGGGAGGAAGACCTGGATTATGGATCCCTTTTACAATCTGCTAAAGAAGACTACGAGAAAGCAGAAGCGAACATTGAGAGTCTTGAGACATCTTGGAACATCGTCTATTCGGAAAATGAATAACAAACACAGAAAAGGAGAATCATCATGTGGGCTTATATAAAAGCAAAAAAATGGGCAATTTGGGCAGTTATCTTTTACATTCATTCAGCAGTATTGCTGTATCTAGGAATTGATAGAATCCAAGGATACTATATGGCTAGTGAGTATAGTGATTTGAACAAGCATGCTTACGTTGGTGGAGATGCATATAATTACATCATCAACTCAAATATCCTTACAGGCTATTTTACTCTTAGTGCGGCATTCTTTGTAGCAGGAACAGTGTTAATCGCAACTGGAGCAATTATCAAGGCTCTCAAGGAAAAGTAAGTGGAGAACAAATACTTGAACCGCTCATAACATTATGTAATTAAAAAATGGACTTCCTTTGGGAGGTCTTTTTTATCTTTACTTTTTTTACGAAACAGGACATGACTCACGGGATAGCGCAGATTCAACTCTCTGCTCATTACAAGGAGAAGAATGGAGTGTCTAGAATTGTCTGTTAAAGAGGGCTAAGCTAAGAGTGTTTGTAATAAAATCAATATTTCGTTAAGAATTGTTTGTAACATTAATGTAACTTATTCGCATGTACTGCCAACGATGCAAGAAGATGCAGTGAATAAAATAGAAGAGATTTTGTAGGTAATGTGACCAAAATTGTGACCACGCCCCCTTTTGAATACAAGCTTACAAAATAAAAAACCGCATCAAACGTTGATTTGACACGGTTTCTATAACTATGATCCCGACTGGGTTCGAACCAGCGACCTCCACCCTGTCAAGGTTTGGAAGTATATGTACGGTATCATATTATGTATAATTGTTGATAAATCAACTCTCCGATAATTCTGTTATCACAATTATACATATTCGATTGACACTCATCAAGATATTTTAACAGCAATATTTAAATTGATAACCAACGGGGTGCCGCTTCTTATTTTTTAAATAATATTGGACTGTATTCCTTGGAATGTTCAAATTTCGACTTGCTTCGGAAATGGATTGAAACATAATTTCTTCATTTTCATTCATCGCTACAATCCGTTTTTGTTGTTTTTGATATGCCATTTTCCAGTTTTTATCTTTGGA
The DNA here is from genome assembly GCF_002582035.1 of Bacillus pseudomycoides. Lineage (GTDB taxonomy): Bacteria > Bacillota > Bacilli > Bacillales > Bacillaceae_G > Bacillus_A > Bacillus_A pseudomycoides_B. The sequence continues at coordinate 11,114 of NZ_NUQE01000094.1, read as the reverse complement.
AATAACAACACAATTTTCGAGCGAATATATTTTTCCACCGTTCAAATCTTTATCCAACTGATAATCAGAACTGTATAGTAAATGACCATTTGGCATTCGATTATCAATGTCATACACGAAATTATCGAAATCATGCCATGGTTCCTCAACTGTAACGCCTTTGGCACCGTAATATTTGTAATTTCCGTTTGTTTTGCAATAACATCTATCTTTCATATTTTTCCATGTGGAATACAAACTGTGTTTCTTTTTATCTATCATGTTCATTCCTCCAGTACAAATGTACTAATATTATATTGAAAAGAACTATAGATGACAGGAATGAATTCCTAAGAAAATTTCATCATTGAGCGAATTGAATGGACGTATGAAAAAGGTGACGAACAACCCACGATAAAAATTATATATAAATAAACGAACCACGCTCGTCACTGGGCGTGGTTTTGTTGTATGCAATAGTAAGTGTATGCGGATATAAATAACACGAAATGCTCGTCAATTTGGTGTGTTATTTGATTATATTGATTGTCATTTCTTGTTTTTGTGCGATAAAATAAATATTACAAAAAAGAAGGAGGAGTCTGAATTTGGAAACGTATATTCCTGCAATTATTACAGCATCTGTAGCATTGATTGCTGCTGTTGCGGCACAATTTTTAAATAACTGGTTAACATATAGAAGAGAAGAAAAAAAATATTTGAAAGAAGTCTATGAAAATTTCATTTCTGAATTCTTCATAGATATATTGACATTCGTTCATATAGAAACGTTGCCTAGAAAAGGACATGATGCTAAAGGAGAGATAGATATCTCAACCGTAATAGATAATATGTTCAAAAAAGTTCATTATGGTAATGAACATTTACAATCATTACATCTTGAATATAAAACTTTATTATATATGGAGGATTTTAGAGGAGATACAGAAAAAATCGCACAGTTAAAAATTTGTTATTATTTCTTATTATATAGTAAGAATATCTTCCAAGAGTTGGATTTTAAGCTAGAATCAAACGTGGAATTTCAATTATTGCATAATACTAAAATTTTGGCATACTTATACGTGTACTCTGAGGAAAGAGATTATGAAGAAGCGATTAATAAGGTCGTAAATATAAGGATGATTGCTAGAGATGCACTTGACCAATATTCTTTAGTAGATTTTGATACATTAGTCAATGAAACCAGCAATGAAAAAAGAGAAGAATTTTTAAAGGAAATAGATAAAAAAATTCAAAACGCTAATATAAATTTATAGCGAGAAAAAGACATTAAACGTATAATTTAATGTCTTTTTGTATGTGAAATTTACCAACCCTGTTGAAGGGGAGATACATGGTATGAGCTAAGATCAAAATTTACCCTCGGCAAATGCGAATTACAAATATGGTACTTTTGTAATAATTTTTTTAAATGCCGAAAGCTTGATATAATTGTAGTAAAATGTAGATATTTGAAAAGGGGGAAATTATGTCAGATTTTTTGGGGAATACATTAAGCAGTTCTATAGGAAGTTTTGTAGGTGTGGTGGGAGCCTACACTATAGCTAGGTGGCAATTAAATAAATCGCAAAGAGATAATAATACTCTGTATTACATTCGTTTTAACGAAGCACAAATTTATATTAATCAATTTGAAGAAGAAATAGAAAACATATTATTTTTTACTCTAGGGAAAGAGAGAAAAATTGCAAGAAAGGTATTAACTGATAATGATTTTATTAACTTAAAACAGAATTTGGAACTTACAGTAAAAGTAATGAATCCTGAACTAGAAAATGAAGAAATAACTAACTTTATAATTTTGCTAAACCAAATTAATCAAACTGCTCCTTTATCTTTGTACAAAGAAATGAATGATTTGTTCTTTTGGATGGCGATAATTTACAATAATTTGAGAAAGGATTGTGAAAATTTAATAGATGATGAATTGCCTGAGTCTCTTGATTTAGGATATTCTAATGAAATATCTATTAATTTGGCCCTTAAACGATTTAGGAAAAAATACAAAAAAATGAAAAGGAAATTAAAAATTTAAAATAAAGTGGAGATTTTTACTTTGGATATTAAAACAGTTACTTCTATTGCTACTTTCATCACTTCTCTTGTATCATTAGGAACTTTATGGAACGTTACTAAGCAAAGGTTAACATCAAATCGTCCTGATATTTATGTTAAAGATAAACCATTTAAAATGAGTTTAGCTCAGCCTGAAAATATTACATTACCAATTTATAATATTGGATTAGGTTCTGCAAAAAATATAAAAATAACATGGAAATTAGATGATGAATTTGTAATAAAGGTAAAAGAGCTTGATATAAATAACGATAACCTTATTGAATATGAATCAAAGTCAAATGTATACGTAGGTAAACATAATAAGTTAATATATTTGATTCATGACTTAAATGAAAAAATTGACTTTTTACTACCATATAAATCAGATAGTAGTACTACTGATACTATACTAATGCCACATTCATTAACTGTACTATATAGTATTTATATAGAGTTAAGCGTTAAGCATAATATTTATAAACAAGAAGAGCTCTTTATTTTTGAAATAAATTATCAAGATGTTAATAATAAACGTTATACTAAGCAATTTAATGTGAAATTTGTTTTACATACGGTTGATAAGAACGAAGTCACTGGATTAATAGAAATCAATTAAATAAAAAATGTAAGAATTGAATTAGAGACTCTGAAAAACTGTTCAGAGTCTTTTTTTGTAAATAAAACAAAAAACGTGCCATCAATCAACACGTTTTTCTTCTATATACTCTTGACCCAATAGCATACACATGTCTTTTCTAAGCTGTGGACAATCCTGAAAGAAAAAAACTTGGTACTTCTGATTTTCACGATTTTTAGAAGTATACTCCAAATCATGACCAAGTTTGATTAAATCCATAGCAAGCGTCTTTTTATATATCATTTTGATTCCCATATTGAAATTCCCCCATTAGTAATTTTAATACCCGTATGGGCGGTATTTTTTTCTAAGCCCCTCAAGTTCCTTTCCTTTCTGTTCTAAATCAGATTTAAGAAATAAACTGACACACCCGAGCTTCTTTGCAGGAACAATCTTTCCGCTTCTAATCATCGTGCTGAGACGAGCTCGAGATATTCCCAAAAACTCAATAGCTTCAGGATTCGCTAGCACATTATCAATTACCCATTGACGTTTATCAAAATATTTACACATACATTGTTCGTTCATAGTATCCGCTCCTTTCAAAAGTAAATCCGAGGCAATATCTAATTACCTCGGATGTTAAGGCACTTTCAAATTACCTTGGGATTTGAACGCCTTTCAAGATTTCCTCGATTTGTTCAGCAAATGGAATAGCCAATGATTTCATTACAATAACCAAATCGTACGCTCGTTTCTCTTCAATTACTTCCGCTACTAATCTAGCATCTTGAAATAATCCAATTTCCACGTAAAATTCGAGAGTTCTGATTCCTAAGTATGAATCCTTGTGGACATAAAATAAATTTGTTAATACATCAATTGCTGATGATACGTTTTGTCGGTTCTGGTGCAAAAAATCTATCAAACTTGGACATACTGATACTACTACTCTAAAGGGTGTGTGATTAGTATGGAAACAAAACATTTGTTCAAGTGGAAGCATTATCAACCTGACATTATTTTGTTAACAGTGAGATGGTATCTTCGGTACAGCCTTAGTTTTCGTGATTTAGTGGAGATGATGGAGGAACGAGGTTTATCCATAGCTCACACAACAATTATGCGCTGGATACACCAATATGGTCCTGAGTTGGACAAGAGAATTCGTGGTCACCTCAAGCAAATAAATAACTCCTGGAGAGTTGACGAAACATACATAAAAGTAAAAGGACAATGGATGTACCTATATCGTGCAGTAGACTCCGAAGGGAACACGATTGATTTTTACCTAAGCAAAACTAGAGATGCGAAATCAGCCAAGTGCTTTTTCAAGAAAGCCTTAGCTTCTTCCCATGTGTCCCAGCCTCGCGTCATTACAGTAGATAAGAATCCAGCCTATCCATTGGCGATTCAAGAATTAAAAGAAGAGAAACGTATGCCTGAAGGTATACAGATAAGGAAAAGTAAATATCTCAACAATATTGTGGAACAGGATCACCGTTTTATAAAGAAGAGAGTTCGTTCCATGTTAGGATTGAAATCTTTTCGTACAGCTACCTTGATTTTGAGAGGTATCGAAGCTGTGCATATGATAAAAAAAGGGCAACTTCACCAAAGGGTGAAATCTGCCCAAAATACGCTTGAACTTATTTATAAATTGTTTGGATTAGCCGCCTAATCTTTAAAATCAACAGGATATCGCTATTCTATATTTCTATTAAGCTATTTTTGCACCAGAACCGGAACTGATCCTTCTTTTTTAATATGCATTATGTTTCCCAACTACCTGAGTTGCGATATAATTATTGTTCAGTGAAGCAAAAGAGGGGGAGTTTAAATGGGTGGAGGAAACGTAACGGTACGTGGAATTATGTATCAAACATTAATTAGTATTCTCGATTCATTAGAGGATGAGAATTGGTACACAATTTGCGTTGAACCTATAGATGAAGAAATATCAGATATTACATGGACATTGGTAAATGGGAATAAGGTTAGAAGAAGAGTAACACAAATTAAAACAACTGAGAACTATTTTGATGTTACTAAAATAGGTGACATACTTAACGATTTAACTTCAGGAGCAACAGCTGACATATATGAATTAAGGTTATTAGGAAATTTAAACGATAGTGCCTATAAATTTATTGATAAATTATTGAAGGGAAAAGATTTCACTACCGGTACTGAAAAGAAATACGATGCATTACGTAAATATGTTGGGAAAATCGATATACGTATTGACCCGTTAAGTGATGGAATGTTTGGTATGTCTATTATCGGTCACTTATTCAAAATAGCTAGTTCTTATAATCTTAAATATCATTTTGATGTATTTGAAGTTTGTGCCGATTATTTGTTAGGTAATAAATTAAAACTTTCGGTAGATGGTATAACTGAAAGTAAACAGGATTACATAGATAAGATTAAAGATTTTTTATCTTTATGCAAAAAAGAAATTGAAGCAATTGATAAAATTTATTTTCAGATAATTGAGAATGCAAAGATATTATGTAGGTTAGATCACTGGAGTAGTTGGACAAATACTATGATAATTGATCCACCAGAGATTCCTTCGGAACTCTATTACTCAACATGCGAATTTGATGCAGAAGTGAGGCAAATTGTCTGGCCAAAAGAGCTATTAAATCTTGAATTAGCAATAAAATTATTTGCAAACAGGATTTGGTTTGTAATGGATACTTTCCTATATAAAGGTGAAATAGTTGGGGATAAAACAGTAGCGATACGTCATCATGAAAAATTCGGAAAAAAAGAAGATGGTTCTTATATAAGAATGAAAAGGGATCATGAAAATTGGCATAAAACTATTCAAAACTATTTAAGGGATGCAACATCAGCTTTAAATTGGATTGTGGAAGAGGCCAAAGAACATCTAGATAGTACAATGTTTGGCCCTAAATATTTTCAGTATGGGATTTATCATTCTCGACTTCTTACTAGTCAAGAGAAAGAAATCTTGAAGAAGTGGGATATTTCTTATAAGAAAAATTCACCTTTCTTTGAAGAAATCTTTGAAGAGAAAAAAAATAATTATTGATTTAGAAGGTGTTTTGAAATTTTCCTTGGTATTATTATATGATGATTTTAGAGGATAAATTTAAGCTAGTTGCTAAATGTATCTTTTTATCATACGCCTATTGTCAATTATTTTTCTCAAAGTAATGAGGCTTTAGTTGATAGTCAGGGCTGTGCTCAAGACAGCTTTTTGTTCAACTAACGAGGCAGGTTAGTTGAACAATGTTATACGTATTAATGAGTAAAAAATGAGGCCAACCTTTGATAGTTGACTTCATTTTTATTTTAGTATCCTGCTCCATGATTTGATACGGTTTCTTTAACTTAAAGAATGAATTTTTACTAGTCTGACAGGTGGATTTTATAGTTTTATGCCTGTTAAGAATGTCCTTCCAAAGTTGGCTAAATATCCTATGAAAGAATAGATAGCAATAAATGAGGTTCTGGTGCAAAAAATCTATAAAACTTGGACATACTGATATTATCAATCTACAAAAGGACGTGATCAGTATGAAAAAGCAAAATTTATTTAAGTGGAAACATTATCAACCTGATGTGATTATATTAACAGTCAGATGGTACCTACGGTACAGCCTAAGCTTTCGTGATTTGGTAGAAATGATGGAAGAACGAGGCTTATCTATTTCTCACACAACCATTATGCGGTGGGTACATCAATATGGGCCTGAGTTAGATACACGAATTCGGCGCTATCTCAAACAAACGAATGACTCCTGGAGAGTCGATGAAACATATATCAAAGTAAAAGGTCAATGGATGTATCTATATCGTGCAGTGGATTCCAAAGGAAACACAATTGATTTTTATCTCAGTGAAACAAGAGACACAAAGGCTGCAAAGCGCTTCTTCAAGAAAGCTTTGCGGTCTTTTCATGTTTCACAACCTCGTGTGATAACTATTGATAAGAATCCCGCCTATCCTGTAGCAATTGAAGAGTTGAAGAATGAAAAAAAGATGCCTGTAGGCATCCAAATAAGGCAAGTGAAATATCTTAATAACATCGTGGAACAAGATCATCGTTTTATCAAGAAACGAGTTCGTTCTATGTTAGGACTGAAATCACTTCGTACAGCTACTTTCATTTTAAGTAGCGTCGAAGCTAAGCATATGATGAGAAAAGGGCAACTTCACCAAAGGGTGAAATCTGCCCGAAATGAAGCTAAATTCATTCATAAATTGTTTGGATTAGTTGTTTAACCTCTCCGTTAACAGAATGTTGCCGTTCTATGTTTCTGGTAAAGTATTTTTGCACCAGAACCATGCAAAACTACGTTAATTCACTGCGAGACGAAGGTTTAAAGAGGGGAACAATTGAGAAGATAATCAAAATCATTCGGAACTCTCTTGAACATGCAATAGATTTAGAGTTAATTAGTAAGAATGTTGCAGTTAAAACCAAGCTGCCAAAAGGTGATGAGGAAGAGCTAACTGTGTGGAACGAACAGGAAGTACAATTGTTCTTAAAAGCTGTGCAGGATAGCAGGTATTCTATTGTCTTTCATATGGCTCTTGTGACTGGAATGCGACAAGGCGAATTGCTAGGATTGTGGTGGAAAGATGTTGATTTAGAAAAGGGACATTTAACTATTAGCGAAACGTTAAGTCATGATGGGAAGACGTTTTTACTTGGAGGAAAGACAAAATCAAGTTTAAGAAAAATACTCCTACCTGCATCAACAGTAGCGAAGTTAAAGAAGCATAGAGCTGTCGTATTGAAAGAGAAGCTGAGTAAAGGTGTGGAGTACCAAGATAATGACTTGGTAATGTGTACTCCTTCTGGAACACCAATTAATCCTGCTAATGTTAGAAGAAGTTTAAACGCTTTGATTCAGAAAGCAGCCGTTCCGAAGATTCGATTTCATGATTTACGTCATACACATGCAACTTTGCTATTGGCTAAAGGTGTGAATGTGAAGGTAATTTCTGAGAGGTTAGGACATAGTAATATCAAAATCACATTGGATACTTATTCACATGTATTGCCAACGATGCAAGAGGATGCTGTTAACAAAATAGAAGAGATTTTGTAGGGGATGTGACCAATTCTGTGACCACTGGTTCTTTTAGAGTTGAGTTTGAACAAATAAAAACCGCATCAAACGTTAATTTGATACGGTTTCTACAATTATGATCCCGACTGGGTTCGAACCAGCGACCTCCACCCTGTCAAGATGGGGATATTGTAGAATGGACTGGAGATGAGGGAGCAGATAACCCGCACTCTCTTACTACGATTACAAAAAGCACATTATCAACGGGAGAACATGGGGAAGCGCATGTTTCGGATACGAAACATACAGAAAGTACTAGTATGCAAACAACGACAATGATTTTATCGATTCTTTCTGTTGTCCTATCAATAGGAGCCTTGGTTATTGCGCTATGCCGTAAAAAATAATGAGTGAATAAAAAGAGGAATTTGAAAGCGCCTATGTTGAAAAATAGGCGCTTTCTTTAATAATTTTAATTAACATTTTTTAGGTTCAACTTGTTGTTTAATTGCAAGTGATTTAGGCTTCATATTTACACAACAGATGCTCACAACAATGAATATGAGTCCAACAAAAAGACTAAGGGTAATTGCTTCATGTAAAAAAATAGCACTCGCTATAATCGCAATAAGTGGAATGAGAAATGTATAGGATCCCACTTTGCTTGCCTCTCCTGAGCCGATAAGTGTAAAGTAAGCTAACCAGCCCAGTGCAATAACAAAGATAGAGACAAACAGTAATAGAGATGTAAATGGCACGTTCCAAACAATACTAGACCAGCTTTCAAATTCTGATCCAAACCCGATTAAGAAAAAGCCACCAATAATCAATTGAAGTGTAACCATCCAAATTGCGTTTACACGATTACCGATTTTCTTAATGAACACCGTACCAAGTGCCCAGCCAAGGGAACAGCCTAAAGCAAGTAATATTCCAACGATAGAAATATGTCCACTTAAACCACCCGAACTGATAACAGCCACACCGGAAAATCCAAGAATCAAGCCGAAAATTTTTAATCCATACATTTCTTCTCCTAGCCAAATCCAAGAGAAAATACCGAGCAGCACTGGCTGAAGGAAAACGATAGCTGAAAACTGGCCAGATGGCATATATTCAAGTCCTATAGTCTGAAGTCCATAAAATAATATGTTATTAAGTAATGCGGAAATAAAGTATAAATGCCATGTTTTCTTTAAGTTCAACTCTTTATATTTTGGCAAGGCAAAAATAAGTAGGATGAATCCGCCTAACACTGTTCTCATTCCCGCAAACAACACGGGCGGCGTATAATGAAGAGCGAATTTTGACAAAGGCCAATTGATTCCCCACATGATGACAAGAAATGTGAGAAGTAAAGCCATTCTTGTTCGCGACAGTTGTGTCACGTTAAGACCTCCTTGTTGTATTTCATTTCATTATGATATGATATTGGACATAATAAATAAAATGAATCTTTTTTATAAGGAGTATAAGTAATTCGTTATGACAATTACGCAACTTCAAGTATTTTTAAAAACCGTCGAAATGGGAAGTTTCACGAAAGCTGCTCAAAGTCTGAATATGACACAACCAGCTGTGAGCCACGCTATATCTAGTATTGAATCAGAATTAGGCGTCACACTAATCATTCGTGATAAGAGAAAAGGATTAATTCTTACTGATGTCGGGAAACGCATTCTTATTCATATTCGAGAGATTTTGAAGGGGATAGAAAAGGTGGAACAAGAAGTAGCTGCAGAAAAGGGGCATGAAGTAGGGACAATTCGTATTGGAAGTTTTCCGAGTGCTTCCGCATATTTCTTACCTAAAATCATTAACATCTTTCGGCAGAAATATCCGAACTTAGAGCTGATCCTTTATGAAGGAACACTTAAGGAAGTAGAAGATTGGTTATTGTCTCGCGTCATCGATATCGGGATAGTTATCCTTCCAAATGAAGAAATGGAAATTATCCCATTAACCAGGGGGAAAATGGTTGTGGTACTACGAGATGATCACACCCTATATAAGAAATCAGCTATTACAATACAGGATTTGAATAATGAACCAATCATTATTTTTAAAGGGGGATATGAACCTCCGATTATCGATATGTTTAAACAAGCCGGAGTACCGCTCCGCATTGAATATGCAGTTTCTACCGTAACGACATCACTAAATATGATACAAGAAGGGCTAGGGTTGGCCATCTTAGCTGAATTATCCTTATCTAATCTACCCCCGAATGTTCGAACTCGAGAGCTAGAACCACAAGTTTGGAGAGAAATTGGTCTAGCTGTCCCTTCATTAAAGGAATCATCGCTTGCAGTCCAATTATTTATTGAAGAGGTGCAAGAGCTGTTTTCTTTGTAAAATAGGCTTATCCCTTATATGAAGGGGGAGCCTTTTCTTTATAATTTTCTGTCCAAATTGTACGAGAAGTGGAAGTTTAAAATTAAACGTCAAGTAGCCCTAAAATATAATACATGAGTGGTGTATTTCGGGCCTACTTTTTGTTTTTTTAAGTATACAAATAGAAACGTATGTTCCTTTTCGGTATACTTGGTGTATACAAAACAAGAAAGGAGTGTGTCCAATGAAAAAAGCATATTTTTCAATGCGTATCTATAAGAATGCACTGAATCCAAAGTATGTTGAAGCGATTGGACATGCTCTTTTCGTATTTAATCGTGCGAAGCATTTCGCTTTTCAAATGCAGGTGTTAGAAAAGCGTTCTGGTACCTCCAGACGTTCTGATAGTATGCAAATTACTGTAAAAGCGCGATTTAGTCTGAATGACTATTATGCAAATAGTGCTGTGCAGGAAGCCAATGCACTGTTTTCTTCTCAGACAGAATTGAAGAAATTGTATATCGAAAATAAAAATGAACAGATGAAAGCTGTAAAAAAGAAGATTAAGAAAACCAAGTCAGATTTGACAGTGCTGAATAAAATGAAAACATCCTTTATTAAAGGAAAGCCAAAGTTCAATAAAACGTCCAAAGAACAACAAATGGGCCGATATTTTGTTGTGCAATTTAAAAAGAGAACGGATATTTACTATCATGCCTATCAATTTGAGCATGAATATTTAGATGTGCGTATTCAAACACTTCGTTCTCGTTTAGGTAGCCTGGAATTTCGGTTGGATAGACTCCAAAAACTACTTCATAGTTTAAAAAGTAAAGTTTCTTCTGTTGTATTTGGGAGTAAAAAACTATTCAAAGCACAACATACTGTAGATACTTATGTTCAAAATCATACACTTTGGGCCCAGGATTTTGAAAAGGCTCGTTACAATCAAATGTTGATTTCAGGCCGAAAAGACGCGAAATCAGGAAACTTTGTGTTTACATACAATATAGAATCACGATCTTTACACTTTACAACCCCAAACGGTGTTGCAGTTGAAATTCCGAGCCTTACATTTCCGTATGGAC
>NZ_NUQE01000093.1 GCF_002582035.1 Bacillus pseudomycoides | reverse complement strand
GAGAGAAGCAAGGAAGATAGGTGGGGGATAACTGCCCGTAAAAGCCCGATTGGTGAGAGCTTTCCATCAGTGGGGGATGAAGAAAACCCCCACTGATGGAAGTTTCACTTCATGATGCCAAGGGAAAAACATTGTATTTATGCATATGATATTTATATAATGGTGAAACATACATAAAAGAATATATAACAAAATGAGGTTAGTACATGAGTCCACAAAGTTTTAACAATTATGCATTGAGTAAAGAAATTGTAAGAGCACTTGCTAGCTTACAATATGAAAAGCCAACAGAAGTGCAAGAGAAAGTCATCCCAATTGCATTAGAAAAGAAAGATCTTGTTGTAAAATCACAAACAGGAAGCGGTAAGACAGCTTCTTTTGGGATTCCGCTTTGTGAAATGGTTGAGTGGGGAGAAAATAAGCCGCAGGCGTTAATCCTTACACCAACAAGGGAACTTGCTGCGCAGGTAAAAGAAGATATTACGAATATAGGAAGATTTAAGCGTATTAAAGCAACTGCGGTTTACGGAAAATCTCCATTTGCGCGTCAAAAACTAGAACTAAAGCAAAAGACACATATTGTTGTCGGTACTCCTGGACGTGTATTAGATCATATTGAAAAAGGGACTTTCTCGTTAGAGTGTTTGAAGTATTTGGTGATTGATGAGGCAGATGAAATGTTAAATATGGGCTTTATCGATCAAGTAGAAGCAATTATTGACGAACTACCTACGAACCGAATGACGATGCTATTTTCTGCGACATTACCAGAAGATGTTGAAAATTTGTCTCGTACATATATGGAATCACCAATCAACATCGAGATTAAAGCATCTGGTATTACGACAGATAAAATTGAACATAGTCTTTTAGAAGTGAGGGAAGAAGAGAAGTTCTCTCTTCTGAAAGATATAACAACTATTGAAAATCCAGATAGTTGCATTATTTTCTGCCGTACGCAAGAAAATGTAGATGATGTATTTAGACAGTTAAAACGTTCTGGCTATCCTTGTGATAAAATTCATGGTGGTATGGTGCAAGAAGATCGGTTTGCAGTAATGAATGACTTTAAAAAAGGGAAATTCCGCTATTTAGTAGCGACAGATGTAGCAGCACGAGGAATTGATATTGAGAATATTACCCACGTCATCAATTACGATATTCCATTAGAAAAAGAAAGTTACGTACACCGTACAGGAAGAACAGGACGTGCTGGTAATAGCGGAAAAGCAATTACATTTGTAACTCCGTATGAAGAGAGATTTCTAGCAGAAATCGAAGAGTATATCGGTTTTGAAATTTTAAAAATAGATGCACCTTTAAAAGAAGAAGTTACAAAAAGAAAGACGGCATTTGAAGAAAAAATAAATGCTAAGCCAATTATTAAAAAAGATAAAAGTGCTAGTCTAAATAAGGGAATCATGAAGCTTTACTTTAATGGTGGGAAGAAAAAGAAAATCCGAGCAGTGGATTTTGTTGGTACAATTGCCAAAATTCCAGGTGTTACAGCGGATGATATAGGGATTATTACGATACAGGATAATGTTTCTTATGTTGAAATATTAAACGGAAAAGGACCACTTGTTTTAAAAGTAATGAAAAACACAACGATAAAAGGGAAGCAGTTAAAGGTTCATGAGGCAATTAAATAAAGTGAAACTTTAANNCTTCATCCCCCACTGATTATTAGTTGAACCAATCGGGCTTTTACGGGCAGTTTATCTCCCACCTTACTTCTTTGCTTTCGCCGAATTTTGAGGTGGGAGTATTACTGCCCGTTAATGCGGGATAAAAGGAGCTATCCACTTTAACGAGTGGGTAGTTTTTTTATTGAAATCATTATTGTATTTCTTGTGAAAGCGTAGTTGCTTGTTCGGTAAAGACATCGTAATCTTCCGGTTGGTTGACTACTACCATATTTGTATACTTATTAAGATTTAATTTAGCGATAATTGTCATTGCTAGCTCCTTTTCAAATGCATTGTTATTTTCACAGCAATTACTATACAGTTATATAACTTCAAAGAGAAATCATTTTACTTCATATTTTTGATTAATGAACTAATTCTAGTTTAGTATATGGATTTTAAGTTTTTTACGACAGAATCCATTAAGAAACAAAATCTTCTATCTGTTATATCGATAAAAAACGAACATTTTTTTTGAATTCCAGAAAAGATGTTCATATTTTTGTTGCGTATTTACTAAAAGTTTGTTATATTACCAATGTAATAATCTTAAATATCATCACTCGTATATACTCGGTAATATGGTCCGAGCGTTTCTACCTAGTTCCCAATGAAAGAACTGGACTACGGGTTAAAGTATTCGGTCGTTCGGTGTATTGAGCCGCTACCGTTCTATAATTTAGCATTCGCTTCATTTTTTGCTTAATTAACTTTGACTACCGTAGTTCTAGAAAGTAGAGATTCTTCTACAATTTCTAGAACTTTTTTCTTTGGACCAAAACCTCGAGTGTATCAAACAACAAGAGAAAAGGGAGAGATTATTTATGAAGAACAACATGTTAAAAAAATATGCTTCTCTAGCAACTACTATCGCATTGTCATTCTCAATACTTGCAGGATGTAATGCTAGTTCAAAACAAGTAACTGAGGCAAAAAGCAATCAAAAACCTATCTTAATTCAAGGTCCAATGCCAATAGAAGCTGAAAAATTTGCAAAAAGGTTAAAAAATGTTAAAGAGGAAAAATCTGGAACTTTTGTATTTTATAAAGGAACTGTAGACAACTATCCTGTAATCGTTGAGAAAACAGGTAAAGGAATGGAAAATACAGCAGCCGCTACAGCAGTGGCTATTGAAAAATATAAGCCTATAGCGATTATTAACCAAGGAACATCAGGTGGACATGATCCTAATTTAAACGTATTTGATATTGTTTTAGGAAAAAAAGTCGCAAACATAGGTTCACTAAAAACAACAAATATGGATGAGAACCAAGGAATTGAGCCGACGAAATGGATATCTATGGACTTAATGGCTTCTGAAGGAAGTGCAGGAGAAGATCCAAATGCTGAGAAAATCCGATACTACGAGGGAGATAAGGATTTACTTGCAGCAGCTAATGCAGTAAAAGATAAACATACAAAAGGTAAAGTAGTTGAAGGTACTATAGGCTCAGCAGACGTTTGGAATAATGAAGTTGATAGAATTAAGTGGTTCCATACAAAATACGGTACATCTGTAGAAGAAATGGAAGGTGCTGCCGCAGCGCAAATCGCAGAAGCTTATGATGTACCATTCTTAGGGATTCGAATACTATCTAACAATAAAGTAAACGGCGGAAAATACAACCCCAATACCGCAGCGGCAAATCAAGAATATGTATATGAAGTAGTTAAGAAATATATAGCTACGATGCCAAATAAATAAAATCAGTTCTACTCTTAACATAAAAACGAAGGGATAAACCCCTTCGTTTTTTCACTTTATTTTGAGATTACAAGTTCTGGAAATCCTGCTCTGCTCCATAACCATAAAGGAGTATGAACATCAATTGGGGCCTACCATTTAGAGCCACTTCCCATGCTTCAGCCACAATCTGACGGTTATCAACTGTACCACTTAATATCTCTGGTGAACATAAGTTTTTTTGTTAAATGAACATATAATTTTTGGAAAATATGAAATATATTTGTAAAGTATTTAAGTGAGGAGGATGAATATGTTTCAAACACTAGATAATTTCTTTAAATTATAGAATAAATGTAAGTTTACATATTTTGGGGTATTTGTAATATAAATAATGTAGTAATAAACTTCAATTGTAAATTAAAGACCTAAAAGGCGGGATAGAATGAATGCATTTTTGACAGTTATACCAATTATACTTATAAGGTATGGCCTATTGAGTGCAATAAGTAAAGAGGGGCCTAAACGTGCAGGTTTCTTTGCTCCATTATTGGGAAAAGAAAAAGTGGCTCTCTGGATTTATCAAATTACGACCGCCCTTATGCTATTATTTTTATTACTACTCAAAATTAGAACAGACTCGGTTTGGTTTTATATCGGCCTGATAATCTATATTTCAGGAATTGTTTTATATGCGGTATCTATAGTAAATTATGCTAATCCTAAAATGAATGGGATAAATGTAAACGGGTTATATCGAATATCCCGCAATCCTATGTACATTGCATATTTCATTTACTTCTTGGGTTGTGTATTGCTTACACATTCATGGATATTGCTTGGGTTATTAATAGTTTTCCAAATATCAGCGCACTGGATTATTCTTTCAGAGGAAAGATGGTGTATCAAGAAATTTGGGGAAGAGTATATAAAATATATGAATAGAGTGAGACGTTATTTTTAGATAGGTAAATAAATGGTTAGGGCAGAGATAACAGATTCATTCAAACCCGTTATCTCTGCCCTTTTAATTTAATCAAAAAAGAACCCTAAGCTTTTTCGCTTAGGGTTCTACTAGGTTTCAAGGTTTTCTTACAAAGAAATTCTATATGACTAGTTAACTAATAAACAACTTGTCCAATAATCTATTTTGTCGTTTTTCGTCCTACTAATACCCAGTATAGAGATAAACTGAAAAGGGTAATGAGTACGAGAATGAATAGGATATTACTAAACATGGAAGCATCCAAATTGCTTGTAATCCCGAAGAAGCTTTGTCGCATTGCAGAGTGGTCCATCATAGCTGCTGTATAGGCAATTCCGATTGACATAGCGACACTAAGTGTTAAATTATAAAAACCGATTGCTGTTCCTGTTTTTTCTTTTTCAATCGTACAAATGCAAGAATCAAGTAATGGTGCATACATGAATGCAAATGAACTAGAGAATAAAATCATGGATATCACGAATACAACAACAGAAGTTTTTATAAAGATTCCGCCTAATAGTAAGCTGATCATAATGCTACACATAGCGAGTGTAATACATTGCTTGCTTCCCAGAACCTTCGCAATTTTTCCGGAAAGAGCCCCAACTACAGCAGCTGCTATATAGCCTGGAATCAATAATAGTGAAATGGTATCTAGCTGCAAACCATAAATCTTTTCAAGCAAGAATGGAAATAAGAAAATATATGCTAATTGTACAGAATAAATTACAAAAGCAACTCCAAGCAATGAGATAAACTGTTTATTTTTAAAGAATGCTATTCCGATGAAAGCTTTTGAGTTCTTGCTGATATAAACAAGGAACAATGTAATTGCAACAATAAACAAGAGAAGGTACATCCAATTGAAATCGGTAATATATAGTAGTAGAGATGCTGAAATAATTCCAACTAAAAATAATCCTAATACATCTATATTACTGTTTTTCGTTTCTTCCTTAGGAAGATATTTTAAAATAAAAGGAAGGGTGAAAAGTGTTACTAAAGAAAGTAAAAACAGAGTTGTCCAATGGAAATATGTTGAAACATAACCTCCAGTTAATGCACCTATAAGCTGTGAAAGAGCAAAACTGCTTGTACTTAATCCTAAAAATTTCTTTTGTTCATTTGCAGGTAAATGTTTTGTTACAAAGATAACATATAATGTTTCAGCTGATGCTAAACCTGCAGTTTGGATCATTCGTGAGATAACAACTAGTAAAAATGATTGTTGAAAAATATACCCCATGACTGAACCGACACATATTAAAATAATACCAACGCTAAAAAGTTTTCTGATACTAATGGAATCCGCCAAAGTTGCGTAAACCACTGCCCCAATTCCAATCACAAGGCCAGCTAGAGTTGCTTGCCAGCTAACTGTTGTCGCTGAAATGTGAAAATCCTTTGCCATATCAACAGAAACTATCTTAAATGAATTGTCAATTACTAAACATAATAGAAATAACAGTAAGGTAATAGGTACTGCTTTCTTAGCACTATATTCCTGAGTTTTCTTCAAACTCACATCTGCAGTTGTTGTAGACATAGTTATATTCCTCTCCTTTTGTTATGCAGGAAATTGTCTTCCTGAGTCATGATTGTCTCGCTTCTAACTACTAATTGATCCTTTGATAAAAGGAGGGTTTCAGTAATTTCTACACCATTTGTTTCATATGCGGGGTTTCTTTGTGCACAGTTATACACATTTTTGTACTTTCCTTCTCATAATGTTTGAACAGGAAACGTTTTCATAAATGACTAAAAAAACCTTGCCTTTTGATTACGCTTTCATGATCATGCGTGATAACCCTTTAAAATATACATTATCGCATGGTTGTCTAAATACTTGTATGCATCTAAATAGTGAAAAGGATACCATATTTTGTTCTTATAATGTTTACAAAGAAACATTTGCATGAATAACGAAAAATATCTTACGTTTTGATTACGCTTTCATGGTCATGCATAATAACTCTTTGTGATATACAATATTGTATAGTTGTCTAAAAACTTGTATACATCTTAACAATGAAAAGGATACCATACCTTTATTGTATCCACAACCCATCTTTCTTTCGGAATTTGTCTTTTTTGTTACAAAAAAAAGTGATGTATTTCGTATGAAATACATCGCTTTATATAAAAGATGAACCGAAATGTCTTATCTTATATGAGCGTATAGGGAATCCCACTTTCAATTAGAAAGCCTTAATTGGGGGAGCACGATACGTCCATCAAGCATTGAGAAGAAAAAAGGAACAAAAAAATTATATCGCAAAGTAGCTATGATCAACATAGGGCTCTTTTTAGAAGGATCTAAATCTTTCACTTCCAGTTACTTTATGAATAATATAGTTCACTCCATGATACGTTACGCCAAATAATATGAAAAATAGCATCGTTAAAATGATACATATAATAAAATCTACAATACCCCCATCGAAACTAGCATCCGCATTGATAAAATCTAATTTCTCCTCTTTACTGATTATATACCCTAGAATATAGGACAATACAACGCAGATTACAAAGGATAAAGCAAGATATACTGTAAATTCTCGATTCAATATTGCATCCACTATGTAATAACCAAGTACTAAAAATGCCAATAAAAGCACTAAGAAAAATAATGCTTTAAAAAATTTTTTGACATTAATCCAACATTGAAACAAAAATCGTCTAAATGTTTTCCGGTTACGTCGTTTCTTTTTGCGTCGTCTTTTTTTGTGCGCCTTCATTTCAAGCATCCATCCATAATCATTGTTTTTCTATAATTATATCATTGGGCAATAATGAAATGTACTTTTAATATTCAAAAAAATGGAATTTCCTTAAAAACTAACAACAAAGAATACCTCGTTTTATGAAGATATGAGAGTTTGAGAAGTATTTTTGATCAAACTTCATTACGGATAGATCGCTACGAATGGAAGTTTCTAAGAGATAATGGATTACTTATCTCGCTATTCGTGGGCAGTAATACTCCCACCTCAAAATTCGGTAAAAACATTGTCCAGCTCTAACGGCTACAATCTCCGGTCGTTTCGCCCCCTCGGANNATTAAAGTTTCACTTTATTCGATCATTTAGATGTTTTAATCCTAATTTGACTAAATTCTGTTGGTATATAGTATTTATTATAAACCACAGGATATTTATCGCTGATATATACACTTTCTAAAATCAAATCACATTCTTCTCCGTGGAAAAGTTGGTATTTTAATGACGGCGTATTGACGGAATTAGAACGTTTAATTTCAATGGTAGAGGAATTAGCCAGTGCATATACTTTCTCCTCTAGCATTTCCAATACTTGCTTCTCGTTTTGTAAGTCAAGATTTAATTTGGAAACAGCTTCTATTGGCATCATCGTAAAAGCAAAAGCTACGATCTTATCGTTACTTTTATACCAGCGCTCCAACGCAACAACTGCAGTCATTTCTTGATTTAATACTTGCATTGCATAGTC
The DNA here is from genome assembly GCF_002582035.1 of Bacillus pseudomycoides. Taxonomy (GTDB): domain Bacteria; phylum Bacillota; class Bacilli; order Bacillales; family Bacillaceae_G; genus Bacillus_A; species Bacillus_A pseudomycoides_B. Next base: position 903 of record NZ_NUQE01000093.1, on the reverse strand, counting down.
CGTTACTAGATCAATTCGGAAATTAAGTTCGATCTCATCTATTTTCTCCGTATAGCATTTATATAAGGGATTCCCCAACTTCTCCAAGCCATCCATACTTTCATTATGATGAAATTTTGTAATGAAATTTCCTTTTCCATGGATATTTTTAACCAATCCATCTTCCTGCAAAAGTGCCAAAGCATGTCTCAATGTCATTCTGCTCACACCAAATATTTTAGCCAATTCCGGTTCTGTTGGAAGCTGGCTGCCTTGAGGAAATGTTCCATCCATAATTAATTTATACAATTGGTCATACACAGTGACGAATAGCGGTTTTTTTTGTTTATTGAGTTCATGAAGTTTATTGTTCATTTTTTTATACCCCTATAGTTTTTCGAATTCATAACTATAAATCCCGTTTTTTCTCGTTCTGTAGTAGAATTTTTTCTTTGTTCTATTGTAACTTACTTTTCCATGGAAATTAAATAAAAACAGTATTTAGATACGCTGCAGTAAACTGCAACTATAATAACTAGTGAAAAACATACAGAGGGATTTTGTACACAATTAAGAAATGCCACAGTATTAAGTGTAATAAACTTTAACTAAAGTTTTAAGACAAGTAAAAATTGATTAAATTAATTAAAAAATTTATCAATATATGTCGAATTTTGCTATAATCCGATTCAAGAATTAAATTCGATAAAGGCAAAATTAGTGAAAGCTAATGACGCAAAGCTATAGGGACTAAGGTGTATGCCACTATGTCAGCCAGTTGCCGAAAGGTTAGGAAACTGCCAAATTTTATTTATGTTGGCAGTTTAATTCCCCATGCCTTTAGGTATGGGGAATTTTTTTATCCTATTATTTGCGGGTAGTAGGACCTCCACCTCAAGATTCCGAGAGAAGCATTGTCCAGCT
>NZ_NUQE01000092.1 GCF_002582035.1 Bacillus pseudomycoides | reverse complement strand
GTTTCAGCGACTTTTATAATTTATCACATTTAACCATGAGTGTCAACTTGTTTTTTCTTTTGTTGTTGACGACGTTTATTAATTTACCATATTAATAGTTTATACGTCAATACCTTTTCAAAAAAAAGAATACCAGGATAGGAGAAACCCTAACTTTTCTTCTATCCTGGTAAAACATATAATTTAATAACTATAAGCGCCCCTATGCCCGGTAACCCTAAAAACCCTGAAATAAATGTAGTCCCGACATTAATAGGCAGATGAAAATTAAATCGCGCTCCCACTACATTGACAACAAACAGCAACAAAGCTCCTATTACAATTTTGACGAGCGGCCTTCCTATAAAACGAAACGGCTTCATAGGAGCGCCTACAATTAATAAAAGAAAGATTAACGTTAATATACCACCAATAATTAAACGTTGTTCCATACTGTCCTCCCCCTTACAACTTGTACACTATATTTGTATGGGAAAAAGAAAAAAAAAGACCGTTAAAATTTCTTCTTGAAAATAAAAAAGTCGAACGGAAAATGCATTTTCCGTTCGACTGCCCCTTTACAACTTCTCCATTTTCACAGGACGTCTTTTCGCTTCCTTCAATAGATAGAAATATTTTACTTCCGCTAATTTCAAATGACACAGCACATCCTCTGAAGGCTCAATACTTTGTGCTACAATTCTTTTTTGACGCATCCACTCTACCTTTACTTGTTCCAGCAATGCGATTAATTTTTCGTCATATTCTTTGCGCAACTTCCTTTTTTTCTGAAAAAGCATCTCTATTTCTCCTACTTATTATAATTCTCTGCGGCCCTCTAAAGCCTTTGATAGTGTTACCTCATCGGCATATTCTAAATCACCACCAACCGGTAGGCCGTGTGCAATACGCGTCACTTTAATACCAGTCGGCTTCAACAGACGAGAAATGTACATCGCTGTCGCTTCTCCTTCAATGTTCGGGTTTGTCGCCAAAATAACCTCTTGTACCGTTTCGTCATGTAGTCGCTTTAACAACTGAGGAATATTAATATCTTCCGGGCCAATTCCTTCCATTGGAGAAATAGCACCATTTAACACATGATATACTCCCTGATACTCTTTCATCTTCTCCATTGCAATGACATCTTTTGGTTCTTGTACAACACAAACAATCGATTGATCACGATGAGAGTCATCACAAATATAACAAGGATCTTTATCTGTTATATGACCACAAATAGAGCAATACGTTAAATTTCGCTTAGCATTTACAAGTGACTTCGCAAAATCTAATACATCATCTTCTTTCATATCCAATACGAAAAAGGCCAGGCGAACAGCCGTTTTCGGTCCGATTCCTGGCAACTTCATAAAACTATCAATCAGCTTTGAGATTGGTTCTGGATAATGCATCTATGACCAACCTCCTAGAACATACCGCCCGGTAAATTCAATCCTTTTGTAAATTGTCCCATTGTAGAAGCTGATAGCTCTTCCGCTTTCTTTAATGCATCATTTGTTGCAGCTAATACAAGGTCTTGTAACATTTCGATATCTTCTGGATCTACAACTTCTTCTTTAATCTTTACTTCTAGAATTTCTTTATGTCCATTTGCGATAACTGTTATCATGCCACCGCCAGCTGTTCCCTCAACTGTTTTTCCACCAAGCTCCTCTTGTGCTTTCGCCATTTCCTTTTGCATTTTTTGCATTTGTTTCATCATGTTATTCATATTTCCCATTCCACGCATAATAATAATTCCTCCTAATTATTTCTTAATGGATATTTATAATTTAAAAAGAAAAATCCATTTAAGACGTATTTTATTCTCTTATTTCAATTAATTGTTCTCCCACTATCTTTACAGCCTCTTCGATAAGAGGGTCTTTCGGTTTTTCCGCTTCCTCTGAAGGACTACCTTCATGTTGTAAGAAACCCTCACGAATTTTTCCCCATTCACTTTTTGGGATTGCAATCATTTGCAACCTCTTTCCAAACAGTTCAAAGAGAATTTGCTCTACCATATCTGTTGCCTCGCGATTTTCACTCGCCATTTTACAATGTATTTCATACTTAAAAGCAAGAACATAAGAAGTAGTAGAAGCTGCGACTGGTTCACTGTTTTCTAACAAAACCGCATAAGCGACTTTGTTAGAATTTTTCAATCTCTCTAACAGTTCACCCCACGCACTTTTTAGTTGTTCTAAATCTTTACGGGTCGCTTGTTTTAACACTTCATGAACACGTCCAACCGGTATTTTCATACTACCAGAACGAGCCGGCTTCGGTGTGACCTTTGTTTCTCTCGCGTCTTGTTGCGCGGCAACTGGTACACCATGCTGCTTCATATTTTCTAATTCCTGTTCTAATTGCTGCATTCTTTGTAAAACAGCTTGCAAACGATCCGCTCCATTTGCTTTCATCGCAAATTGCTGACACAATTGCACCATAACTACCTCTAAAAAAATACGAGGATGATTTGTCCACTTCATTTCTTGTTGACTTTTACTAAGTGTATGAATAATTTCATAAATCATTTCAGGATTCATATCCTGACTCAACCTACGAAATGAATCATCAACAATAACTCGCTCTAACATATCCTCTAGCTGCGGTGAAGTTTGATACAAAAGCATATCACGATAATAGTAAATGAAGTCCTCCATGAAGCGAAGGGGATCTTTCCCTTGATTCATAATATCATCAACAATACGCAGCGCTTTTGATACATCATTTTCATAGATGCACCCCACAAGGTTCGCTAAATATCGCTGCGAAACGGAACCTGTAACTGCTAATACATCTTCTACTGTTACTACTTCATCACTATAAGAAATAGCTTGATCAATTAAACTTAACGCATCGCGCATACCACCTTCTGCGGCACGCGCTACAATTTGAAGCGCTTCCTCATCCACTTTCGTTCCTTCGTTGTTTACAACAGTTGTTAACCGTTCAACAATATCATGTACTGATATTTTACGAAATTCAAAGCGTTGACAACGAGAAATAATTGTCGGTGGAATTTTATGCGGTTCTGTCGTTGCCAAAATAAAGATAACATGCTGCGGGGGCTCTTCTAATGTTTTTAATAGCGCATTAAAAGCACCCATAGAAAGCATGTGAACTTCATCAATAATATATACTTTATAGCGAACTTCACTTGGAGCATACTTTACTTTATCTCTTATATCTCGAATTTCATCTACACCGTTATTCGAAGCCGCGTCAATTTCTAATACATCTGAAATAGCGCCTTGTGTAATCCCCAAGCATGCAGGGCATTCATTACAAGGTTCAGCTGTAGGAGCATGCTCACAGTTGATTGCTTTGGCAAACACCTTTGCAATTGTCGTTTTCCCTGTTCCTCTTGGGCCGGAAAATACATAGGCATGTGATGCTTTCTCTTGAAGAAGGGCATTTTGCAACGTTTTCGTTACGTGCTTTTGACCGACTACATCTTCAAATTTTTGCGGTCTCCATGTTCGGTATAACGCCTGGTATGACACGAAAATACGGCCTCCCCCAAAGGTTATTATCTCGGTTATCCCGCTATTTGTGAACAGTAATCCCCAGCTCCAAACAAAGAAGTTAGATGGGGGATAATCTGCCCGTAAAAGCCCGATTGTCCAACTAATAATCAGTAATCGTCCACTGATTAAAGTATCACCTTATTATAACCTATTCTGATTATAGATTCCAAAAGTTATTTTCCATACAAAAAACTCACCCTATTCATATAGGATGAGTTTTATATGCATATATAACTGCCGTGCACCTTCTGTCGATTACGTACCATAAGCGTTACTTAAGCAGTTAGCTCGGTTCAGGCACTCCTGCGGCACACGAGAAGACCCGCTTATTGCTGCTTCCTTCCGGACCTGACAAGGTTCACGGGGTCCCGTTGCGCAGGACCCAAACGTCAACACCACTTACTTAAGGCAGACCCTACAGTAACATAACCTCGAGAAGGGATTCGGCCTCGCTAGAGCGGATTGCGAGTACAGGGCACCGCTACCTCCCCGCTTAGCACGGCAAAGTTAAAACCATATTTAGTTGCCTTATCTGAAGGCAATATCAGTATAACTTGTTTCCAAAAAAATTGCAACGTGTTAACAAAGACTATTTTTATCCAGATTTTCCTTCTCTTTCTTCCTCTTTTTGCGTAGTTCTCGGAAAAAGGTTGTTAATAAGGCTCCACACTCTTCTTCTAATACACCAATCACAACTTCAGATTGATGATTAAACCGTTCCTCTGTTAATAAATTCATTAATGTACCAGCACACCCACCTTTTGGGTCACTCGCTCCATATACAACACGTTTTACACGCGATAACACAATTGCACCAGCACACATCGGACACGGCTCTAATGTGACATATAGGGTTGCATTTTCCAAACGCCACGTCCCTAACTTTTTGCACGCATCATCAATCGCCAACAATTCAGCGTGAGCAATTGATCGCTGCTCTGTTTCACGCAAGTTATGCGCACGACTTACTATCTCACCGTCCACAACAACAACTGCACCAATCGGTACTTCTTGTATTTCTTCAGCCTTTTTAGCTTCTTCTATCGCGAGCTTCATAAAGTAAATATCTTCTTCCATAACAAAATCCTTTCATCATAAATAACTTTTCTATATTCAATCCAATCTAAAAGAGAAAGGAAAGGAGATTACATATGAAAAATACAGCACTTCTTATTATCGATATGATTAATGACTTTCAATTTTCACATGGACCTATCTTAGCACAAAAATGCAAAAATATTACAGAATCCATTTTACAACTCAAACAAAAAATGAAAAACTCTGGCTGTCCAATTATTTATGTAAATGATCATTATCATTTATGGAGAGCTGATATTAACGAACTTATTACCTATTGTACAAATGAATATAGCCAAGAAATTATCAAAAAAATAGCACCCTCAAACGATGATTTTATTTTTATTAAACCACATTATTCTGCCTTTTATGAAACACCTTTAAATTCATTGTTAGGTCATTTAAAGATAGAAAATCTTATTTTAACAGGTATAGCTGGAAATATATGCATTCTTTTTACCGCAAATGACGCTCATATGAGAAATTATCAATTATATGTACCTGAAGATTGCATTGCATCCAATTGCGACCAAGATAATAAACATGCCCTGCACATTATGCAAGCAACTTTAAAAGCAAATACTTCTTCATCAATTCATTTAAAAGTGTAATAACATAAATTGATTTTCTAACTTTTTATGAAAACTAGCCCTTTCTGCCTCCTCTTATGCTACAATAATTCTGTTTTGTGCCTTTTATTAGTGCTAAATTATGTTTTGGAAGGAGGCAACAGCGTGACCGGAGTACCATTTATTACGGTCGAAGGACCAATTGGTGTCGGAAAAACTTCACTCGCGAAAGCGATATCGACTCACATGCAACTCCATTTATTGAAAGAAATTGTTGATGAGAATCCTTTCTTAGGCAAGTTTTACGAAGACATCCAAGAATGGAGTTTTCAAACAGAAATGTTTTTCCTCTGCAACCGTTATAAGCAACTAGAAGACATCGATACAAAATATTTAAAACAACATATGCCTGTTGTAGCAGATTACCATATATTCAAAAATTTAATTTTTGCATCTCGAACATTACAAGGTACCCAATACGAAAAATACATGCAAATTTATCACATCTTAACAAAAGATATGCCAGTTCCAAATGTCATCGTGTATATAACAGCCAGCCTAGAAACACTACAAAAACGAATTGCCATGCGCGGAAGAGAATTCGAAAAAAATATAGATCCAAATTATTTATTACAACTCATTGAAGATTACGAAGTAGCAATGGAAGTTTTCAAAAAAGAGCATCCAAGCATTCCCGTACTAAAATTCAACGGAGATAATATGGATTTTGTGAAAAATGAATCGGACTTAAACGTAATCTTATCAGCATTACAAAATACACTGACGAGGGAGATTAACCAGTAATGAATTTGAGACAAAAATATGATATTCCAAATGATGCTGTTATTACGATTGCAGGAACAGTTGGCGTTGGAAAATCTACAATGACAAACGCATTAGCAGATGCACTTGGTTACCGCACATCATTTGAAAAAGTAGACTCTAATCCATATCTAGACAAATTTTATGGTGATTTCACACGTTGGAGCTTCCACTTACAAGTTTATTTCTTAGCGGAACGCTTTAAAGAACAAAAAAGAATCTTCGAATACGGTGGAGGATTTATTCAAGACCGTTCTATTTATGAGGACACAGGAATTTTTGCAAAAATGCATTATGAAAAAGGAACGATGACCTCTACGGATTATGAAACATATAAAAGCTTATTCGATGCAATGGTTATGACCCCCTACTTCCCACACCCTAATTTACTTATTTATTTAGAAGGGTCGTTTGAAGATATCGTAGATCGTATTAAAGAGCGTGGAAGACCTATGGAACAGCAAACACCGATTGAATATTGGAAAGAAATGCATGCACGCTATGAAAATTGGATTAATGATTTTAATGCTTGCCCTGTGATGCGTCTTAATATTAATGAATATGATATTTTACAAAATGAAAATTCAATTGAACCAATCATTAAAAAAATTGGTCATTTCTTACAGCAAACACGTAAACTTGTAAAATAAAAAACCCGTGCAATCGCACGGGTTTTTCCTATGAACTTAGTTTTTCTTTTTGGTCGGAGCAATAATTTCGCTCTCTGATTTTCCAGCATTAATGCGCTGACGTACAGTGCTTACACTAATATCATACGCCTCAGCAATTTCTTTTACCGTCATTTCTGTCCCGTTAATAACAGCCGTAATTACTTTACGTTTTGCAGCTGCTTGTTTTTCGCTTTGTTCTGGTGCTTCTACTTTCTTCACTTCTTGTTTCACATCACAGATGCAGCCACTAAGTTTACGAAATGTTTCATCACTTACAATACGAGATACGTTCGCAGCACTGTTTAAAATTTTATTTTTCTTGCAAACGGGGCATTGTACATAGTATAGTGTTTTTCCGTCAAGCGGAAACGTTTGTATAATAATATCCATGGTAGCTCCTTTCATATCTATGAAGATAATCCTCGGAATATGAGTGTTTCTATAAGAGATTACATCTCCTATATGCTACTTCCTGATTGGTTAAAATAAAAACTCGTTACGTGTTGGTAACGAGTTCTCCAATCTCCACTTATATGCGCTGTTGTCAATTATATATGGCGGAGGAAGAGGGATTCGAACCCCCGCGCGGCTCGCACCGCCTGTCGGTTTTCAAGACCGATCCCTTCAGCCAGACTTGGGTATTCCTCCGTATTCACATGACATGAAATATAATATCAAAAGAAAAACAGTTCGTCAACCCTACTATATATAGAAAAGGAAAGGAAAGAGATTTTTTCTCTTTCCCTTCTCATACAATTTATCCTAATCTAATAAACAGAAAGATCGTTAGGGTCAAATGTATCTCTTCTTCTGTTAAAAATTCCACTTTATTCTTGCTGGATAACAAGAGATGTGTACGAATAAAACTTTATTTAATTACTGTTTTTCCTCCCATATAAGGGCGAAGAACTTCTGGAATGATAATTGTACCATCTTCTTGCTGGTAGTTTTCTAAAATTGCTGCAACTGTACGTCCAATTGCAAGCCCAGATCCATTTAGTGTATGAACAGGTTCTGGCTTAGCATTCGGCTCACGACGGAAACGAATGTTTGCACGTCTTGCTTGGAAAGCTTCAAAGTTACTGCAAGAAGAAATTTCACGATATGTACCGTAGCTAGGAATCCATACTTCGATATCGTATTTCTTCGCTGCTGTAAATCCTAGATCTCCCGTACACATGCTCATCACACGGTATGGAAGTTCTAATAATTGTAATACACGTTCTGCATCATTTGTTAATTTTTCTAGTTCTTCATAAGAATCTTCAGGTTTCACAAATTTTACAAGTTCTACTTTATTAAATTGATGCTGACGAATTAAACCACGTGTATCACGACCAGCTGAACCTGCTTCAGAACGGAAGCACGCACTAAATGCTGCATAACGAATTGGCAATTGGTCTGCACTTAAAATCTCATCACGATGCATATTTGTTACAGGTACTTCAGCTGTAGGAATCAAGAAATAGTCTTCACTTTCAATACGGAATGCATCTTCTTCAAATTTCGGAAGCTGTCCTGTCCCTGTCATACTTGCACGATTTACCATATATGGAGGTAACACTTCTTCATATCCGTGTTCTTCTGTATGAAGATCAAGCATAAAACTAATTAAAGCACGTTCTAACTTTGCACCTGCACCTTTAGAAAATACAAAACGGCTTCCCGTTACTTTAGCAGCACGCTCGAAATCTAAAATTCCTAAGTCAGTTGCAAGATCCCAGTGAGGTTTTGGTTCAAAATTAAACTCTTTTACCTCTCCCCAAGTACGTGCTACCACGTTATCATCCTCTGTTTCACCGATTGGTGCAGATTCATGTGGGATATTTGGAATAGAAAGCATTAATCTTTCTAAATCTTCTTCAACTATACGAAGTTCATTATCAAGCTCTTTAACTTTCTCTCCTACTTCACGCATTTCTAAGATAAGTGCTTCTGCATCTTTCTTTTCACGTTTCAATACAGAAATCTGTTGAGATACCTCATTGCGTTTACTTTTTAATTCTTCCGTTTGTACAAGTAATTCTCTTCTTTTTGTGTCTAATTCTTCAAAACGGCCAAAATCTGTTAAGTCTTCGCCTCTATGTTGCAATTTTGCTTTTACTTCTTCAAAATTTGCACGCAAAAATTTAATATCAAGCATGATAATTCCTCCTTTATTTTTAGAAAAACAAAAAACTCCCGTCCCTGTACAAAGGGACGGGAGTTAACCCGCGTTGCCACCCTAATTGAAAGCATACTTGCTTTCCTCTCAAGTAGAAATAACGGCTCTTCACCGGAAATGCTTACTTGTCCAAAGACCGTTCCGCATCTCATTCCAGGATGGATTCACAAGCCGCTTCTATCGGTTTACACCAGCCACCGACTCTCTACAAGAAACGTCTCTTGCTACTACTTCCTATCAACACATTTATCATATAAAATAGTTACCATCAATTTACTATAATCTTGCACAAGTTGCAAGTCACTTATACGACTTTTTTCATTTTCGCTTCTTTCACCATCTCTACGAAATAAGCTGTAACACGATGATCATCCGTTAGTTCTGGATGGAAAGAAGCTGCTAATAAATGATTTTGTCGAACTGCTACCATGCGATCTTCATGTGTACATAATACTTCTACATGATCTTCTACATCTACAACATACGGTGCACGAATAAATACGCCGATAAAGTCTTCGCCTACACCTTTCATAGAAAGAGCAGCCTCAAAGCTATCTTTTTGACGACCAAACGCATTGCGTTCAACGGTAATATCCATTACACCAATATGTGATTCTTCATATCCAACAAGGTTCTTTGCAAGTAAAATCATACCTGCACATGTACCAAACATTGGTTTTTCTGCTTTAGCAAATTCACGAAGAGGTTCCATGAAACCATATTTATCAACAAGACGGCGCATTGTCGTACTTTCACCGCCTGGTAAAATAAGTCCATCTACTTCCTCTAGCTGCTCTGTGCGTTTCACAATAACAGCCTGTGCACCGCTTGCTTCTATTGCACGTACATGTTCACGTACAGCCCCTTGAAGTCCCAATACACCGATAGTAATCATTTCAAAAACTCCTTTAATTACCAACCGCGCTCTTGCATGCGTTGTTCTGGTAATAATGTTGAAATTTCAACACCTTTCATTGCATTACCTAGCCCTTTAGAAAGACGAGCAATTAATTCATAATCTTCATAGTGTGTTGTCGCTTCAACAATTGCACGTGCAAATTTTTCTGGATTTTCTGATTTAAAAATACCAGAACCTACGAACACACCATCTGCACCAAGTTGCATCATTAATGCAGCATCAGCTGGAGTTGCAACACCGCCCGCTGCAAAGTTTACAACTGGTAAACGACCAAGACGTTTAATTTCAAGTAATACTTCATAAGGAGCACCAGTGTTTTTTGCATATGTCATTAATTCATCTTCACGCAGGCTCGCAACTTGACGAATTTCTGCGTTTACTTGACGCATATGACGTACAGCTTCTACGATATTCCCTGTACCAGGCTCACCTTTTGTACGAAGCATAGATGCACCTTCAGCAATACGACGTGCTGCTTCGCCAATATCACGACATCCACATACAAATGGAACAGTGTAATCACGTTTATTTAAATGGTAAACTTCATCAGCCGGAGTTAATACTTCACTCTCATCAATATAGTCTACCCCTAATGATTCAAGTACACGCGCTTCCACAAGATGGCCAATACGACATTTTGCCATAACTGGAACTGATACAGCACCCATTACTTCTTCTACAATCGTTGGATCTGCCATACGCGAAACACCGCCCGCTGCACGAATATCAGCAGGAACACGTTCTAGTGCCATAACAGCAACCGCACCTGCTGCTTCTGCAATTTTTGCTTGCTCAGCGTTGACTACGTCCATAATGACGCCGCCTTTTTGCATTTCTGCCATTCCACGTTTTACACGCTCTGTTCCTGTTACATTGATCATGTACAAAAACCCCCCTAGGTGAATTGCTTTTCCCCTCTTACGGTGAAAAGTAAGAATACTCTTACATTCTACCATTACTTATTAGAGGCTTGTCTACTTTTTTTTGACAAAATCAGTGCAAAAAACAGGAAATAAAAAAAAGCTCCCCTATGGGGAGCTCTTAGAACCAACCTTTTACAGTATCAACTGTACTATGCCACATACCACTAAAGAAAGAACCAACACTTCGCATAGAACGAACAAACCAGTTTGCTTTCTCTACGTCTTGTTTTGTTACAAGATCTACTTGCATTGACTTACCAGTTAAAAATCCTACATCATTTGGATCTTTTGCTGATACAGTCATATAACCAAGTGTGGTACCCTTTTTGACTGGCGCTTCAGTTTCTTTATTTACTGCTTTGAAATCTGTTTTATAAACATCTTTACTTCCTTTTGGCATTGGAAGTACAACTTTTTCCTTCGTTTGCACTGGTACATCTGTATCCTTTGCTTTATTCACATGAACTGTTTCATGACCTTTTACTTGAGAATTTTTCGGATACACTGTTTTCGTTTGGAAATTTGTAAAACCGTAATCAAATAGTTTCTTTGTTTCTTCAAAACGTGCTGTGCGAGAGTTTGTATTAATAACAACAGAAATTAAACGCATGCCATTACGTTCTGCTGTACCTGTAAAACAATTTCCAGCTTCTGGAGTAGAACCTGTTTTCAAACCATCTACCCCTTCATATTGCATAACTAATCCGGGTAACATCCAGTTCCAGTTATCCATTTGTACTGGATATTTTCCACCTTCTTGGAATACCTTTTTCGGGATTTTAGATGTCTCTAACGTTTCTGGATAATCTTTAATTAAATGCTGCGCTAAGATTGCACAATCTTTAGCAGACATTTTATTCTCTTCATCCGGACTTGTCCCTTCAGGTTGTTTCCCTTTTAAATCTTTATTTGTTAATCCTGTACAGTTTACAAATTTATAGTTCGTTAATCCAAGCTCTTTTGCTTTGTCATTCATCATCTTAACAAAATTAGCTTCTGAACCAGCGATTAATTCAGCTAAGGCAATTGTTGCACCATTTGCAGAATAAATTGCCATTGCTTCGTATAACTCTTTTACAGTATAAGTACCACCATTTTCTAAAGGAACATTTGATAAAGAGCGATCTTGTGAAATAGTATGAGCATATTCAGAAACTTTTGTTTTTTGATCCCACTTAATTTTTCCTTTTGCGACTGCATCATGAACTAAATACTCACTCATTATTTTTGTCATACTCGCAATTGGTAATAGTTCGTCTGGATTTTTTTGATATAAAATTTTCCCAGAATTCGCTTCCACTAAAATTGCCGCACCTGCTTGCACATCCAAAGGAGCATTTGTTTCTGCAAATGCGCTGCTGTATGTAAAAAACATGCTGCAAAATAGTGTAAGTACTGTTACAATCGCAAGTATTTGCCTACGGAACATACCTGTCACTTTTGTTACCCCCAATATATTTGTACTCACATAACCGTTATTCTAACACAATCAAAAAAAAATAGACAGAGCTACTAAAACTCTGTCTATTTTTATATCCAACATTATAGTGAATAGTTTGGTGCCTCTTTTGTAATTTGTACATCATGTGGATGACTTTCACGTAATCCAGCACCTGACATACGGATAAACTGTGCATTTTCACGCAAGAATGATAAATCAGCTGCTCCGCAATATCCCATACCTGCACGTAATCCACCAACTAATTGATCTACAGTATCTGCTAAAGGACCTTTAAATGGAACACGACCTTCGATTCCTTCTGGAACAAGTTTCTTATTGCCCTCTTGGAAGTAACGATCTTTACTTCCTTTTTCCATTGCTCCAACAGAACCCATACCGCGGTATACTTTAAATTGACGACCTTGGTAAATTTCCGTCTCTCCAGGGCTTTCTGCTACGCCGGCAAAAATACTTCCAAGCATAACAACGTGTGCACCTGCTGCTAATGCTTTTACAATATCACCAGAATATTTAATTCCACCATCAGCAATGACTGGAACACCATGCTTACGAGCTTCTGTAGCACATTCATACACTGCTGTTAATTGAGGAACACCAACACCAGCTACAACGCGTGTTGTACAGATAGAACCTGGTCCAATACCCACCTTAACAATATTTGCACCTGCTTCAATTAATTCACGAGTTGCTTCAGCTGTTGCAACGTTACCAGCTATGATATTTAATTTTGGATACTTTTCACGAACTTCTTTCACTTTGTCTAATACACCTTGTGAATGTCCGTGAGCTGTATCAATAACAATTACATCAACATTAGCCTTCACTAGCGCATCAATACGTTGCATTGCATCTGCTGTTACTCCAACAGCTGCACCAACTAATAAGCGACCTTGTTTATCTTTTGCAGAGTTTGGAAATTCAATTACTTTTTCAATATCTTTAATTGTAATCAGGCCTTGTAATACGCCGTTATCATCAACAAGAGGGAGTTTTTCAATTTTATGTTTTTGTAAGATTTTTTCAGCATCTTCCAGTGTAGTATGAACTGGAGCCGTAATTAAATCTTCTTTCGTCATTACATCGGAAATCTTAATTGAATAATCTTGGATAAAACGCATATCACGGTTCGTAATAATCCCAACAAGTTTTCGCTCTTCTTCATCATTTACAATTGGAACACCTGAAATACGATATTTTCCCATCAAATGTTCTGCGTCATACACTTGATGATCTGGAGTTAAAAAGAAAGGATCTGTAATAACGCCACTTTCAGAGCGTTTTACTTTGTCTACCTGCTCAGCTTGTTGATCAATAGACATGTTCTTATGAATAATTCCTAATCCACCTTGACGAGCCATTGCGATAGCCATATCAGCTTCTGTTACCGTATCCATACCTGCACTAATTAAAGGGATGTTTAATTGTAAACTTTCAGATAAAACTGTTTTCACACTTACTTCTCTTGGTAATACATCGGATTTAGCTGGTACAAGTAATACATCATCAAACGTTAAACCTTCTTTAACAAATTTAGATTCCCACATAAATGATTCCCCCCATGATACCTGAAATTATTATTAGTAGCTTAACAATTGGTTAAAATACTGTCAAGAAAGACTTTATATGTTGGAATTTTCTAAAAATAAAAGGAGAGTATACAATGCAACATTCATCAATCACTTGGCAAAAATTAAGCTTCTTCCTTTCTTCTACTCATACGCAACATTATCTTACCCATTGCTATAAAAAATTAGGTAATACAAATACTGAGAAAAAAAGCTTTGAAAATTGTTATTCATTTATTTATTACTTAGAGCATGGAAAAAATTACTACGATTTGTGTCATGCTGCTCCACTTTCCATAAAACCAGTATTATTGTTTTATGGAATGAGCCAACTCCTAAAAGCTTGTTTACTTACAGTCGATCCTAATTATCCGGAGTCAACTTCTGTCTTAGCACATGGGGTCACAACAAGAAAGCGAAAGAAACAAAGTTATCAGTTTCTAGATGATGAAGTTAAAATACAAAAACATGGACTATTTACTCAAGTTGCGGAACAAATGTTTCATGTGAAACATTTAGAAGGAGAAAAATATACAATGGGAGAGTTACTGCAAAGAATCGCAGAACTAAAGGATTTATTCCTATACAGTAAAAGAAGAAATAGGCTATATAAACTAAAAGAGGTGACAGAGAATATCTTTACTTTTCCTACTCATGTTTTAGATGCTTTTCATATGACAGAAGAACGTTTTATAAGATATATGGAGGGGATTTGCAAACATCTTAACGTTCGATATACAAACGTTAAAGAAAATGAATCACACTTGCATTTCACAGCTCCTATTAAACAATGGAATCCATTATACAGTACACCTCTTACATACAATTACTATACAAATGCCTATTATTTGCCTGCCAATGGAGAAGCACCTCCTATTTTCCCTGAATTACTTACACACTATCTTTTGCTTTATAATTTGAGTATGATTTCCCGTTATGAAACAGATTGGTGGTACGATTTACTTGGAAGTTACTCTTCTGAAGATTATCCTTTCATCTTTCAATTTTTAGCTGTTACAGCTGAAAAAGTACCGTACTATATTTATTTATATTTAATGGATCAGCATAATACTATTTCTTAGGAAATAAAAAAGACGAGTCCAATGAC
>NZ_NUQE01000091.1 GCF_002582035.1 Bacillus pseudomycoides | reverse complement strand
GAATCCTGTCTTCCCGATATCTTTAAATGGGGCCTTAGCTCAGCTGGGAGAGCGCCTGCCTTGCACGCAGGAGGTCAGCGGTTCGATCCCGCTAGGCTCCACCATTAAAGCTTCATATATACGGAGGTATACCCAAGTTCGGCTGAAGGGATCGGTCTTGAAAACCGACAGGCGGCGAGAGTCGCGCGGGGGTTCGAATCCCTCTACCTCCTCCATTTTTTATTTAAAAGAATATTATATCATCGCGGGGTGGAGCAGTCTGNNCCGGTCGGGACCGCCATTTACATAAAGGCTCGGTAGCTCAGTCGGTAGAGCAGAGGACTGAAAATCCTCGTGTCGGCGGTTCGATTCCGTCCCGAGCCACCATTTTTTTTTTTTTGTAAACTAGCCGGCTTAGCTCAATTGGTAGAGCAACTGACTTGTAATCAGTAGGTTGGGGGTTCAAGTCCTCTAGCCGGCACCACTTAGGGGCATAGTTTAAAGGTAGAACAGAGGTCTCCAAAACCTCCGGTGTGGGTTCGATTCCTACTGCCCCTGTAAGAAATATGGGCCTATAGCTCAGCTGGTTAGAGCGCACGCCTGATAAGCGTGAGGTCGATGGTTCGAGTCCATTTAGGCCCACCATATTCCGCAGTAGCTCAGTGGTAGAGCTATCGGCTGTTAACCGATCGGTCGTAGGTTCGAGTCCTACCTGCGGAGCCATGGCCCGTTGGTCAAGTGGTTAAGACACCGCCCTTTCACGGCGGTAACACGGGTTCGAATCCCGTACGGGTCACTAAAAAAAAGAGTCAGCATGTTGCTGACTCTTTTTTATTTGAAGAAAATGATATTATATATCATGCCTTCTATATCCTTGAATAATAATCTCCTTATAAATATGTTTATCCCTACTACTCCCAGGTTTACTTTAAGGCTCAGAGGAGTCAAAGAATTATGAAATATTTCATTTTTTATTGTAAATAATGAAGGATTTTGTATTATTTTGTGTAATTAGGAAAGAACATAGTGCATTATATTTCATCAATTGACTATTTTAGCTAAACTGATGAATAAGATTAATATTTTCTTTCCTCAATTTTAATGATCTAAGATGGATCGTCATATTTAAGAATACCCAACTTAGTTTGTCGTTCTATGGCTAGTGACTAAAAGTCTAATTGAGACCTTAGCCGGTGCCGTTTAGACATTTCTCCAAGGTTGGCAAAGAGCGATTTCCTTTGTTTTTATAGAGATGAGCGGATTGTATTATGTTCATCTTTCTAGGAAGCGAATGTAAATGAGGAGAATTGGAGAGGCTAAAGTGTGTAAAGGAGGGTATATATTTATGACGACTGTTCGAGAATTGATGAGCACGAATATTGTATATTGTACGCCACTAGATAATGTATATGAAGCTGCTGTGAAAATGAAAGAAGAAGATATAGGAATGATTCCTGTTGTAGAGAATGACCAAGTTGTTGGTCTTGTAACAGACCGTGATTTAGTTGTAAGAGGGATTGCAGAAAAGCATCCAGGTTCTAATCAAATTACAAATATTATGACAACAAAAATTATTTCAGTGTCTCCTAATGACTCTGTTGAAAAAGCGACAGAGTTAATGGCACATTACCAAATTAGAAGATTGCCGGTAGTTGAACATGGACAAATTGTTGGAATGTTATCACTTGGTGATTTAGCAACAACTAAATATGCAGATGATCAGGCGGGAGTTGCCTTAACTGAAATATCAGAGGATACAAAGTAAAGATTAGACTATTTTATCCCACTATTCGTGGGCAGTAAGCCCCCACTCTAAAATTGCGAGAGAAGCGAAGAAGATGGATGGGGGATAACTGCCCGTAAAATCCCGATTGGTGAGAGCTTTCCATCCGTGGGGGATGAAGAAAGCCTCCACGGATGGAAGTTTCGCTTTATGTAAATTACTTTCGAAATTTTTGTTAACAACTATTATCATATGAAAAAAATGGTATACTAATACATATAAGTATCATATATTATTTTGAATATAGTAATATTATTAATGTAATGATAAATTTATTAACATGCAAGTATTTTATTATACATATAGAAAACGGAGGGGGAATTATATGACGATTATGCAAACCGAGCCTAATTGGAATTTGGTTACGGATGCGTATGAAAAGCCGGGAAATTTTGCGGATTTATTCTCTTTACTTATACCAGAGCGTCCAAAAGGGGAAGGAAAAAAACGAACTATTCTAGCTTGGAAAGAAAAAGAATTTTACAAGAAAGAAAATTTAATTCCTTTTATTTTATATGGAATGAAAAAATCACATGATTTACCAAAGTTTCATAAAGATGAGATGCCAACTTTAGTTCGAATTGTTCGTTTATGTCAAGAAGTAGGATGGTATCCACAAGCTTATCGTTTTATGGTTGAGGAAGGATTAGAAGAATTCGTACAAACATCTCTAGAGTATGAATCGTGGGATGTGTTTACACAAGTAGTTGCTTGGAATTATTTAATTATAAAACAAAAAGTTGCTGAATTAGAAAGCGATGATTACCTTATTTGGGAAAGAATTAAATTTAATGTAGAGTGTATTGAAAAATATAAGGTACTTTTGTCGCATAAAGAAATGTTGGAATTTATGCTTCTATATCTTTGTAAACAAGCAAAAACATTATCAAGAGAAGAATTAGATGAAAACTTAATGGGATTAGCGATATATTGTAATACTTATATTTATGATTTATACACACTAGATTTATTGAAAAAATATAGAAAATGTACTGATTTCTTAACATATTATGAACCAAGCCGAGCTGTTGTAGCGTGTCAGCATGCGGTAATCGCGCAAATATCAGATCATCTTAATCCATTAAAGACAACTCATGTTGATGACTATTTATTTGTTATAAAAGAAATAATGGAATATATGTCATTTGAATTTATAAAAAAGCACGAGCATTTTATTGGAAAATTATTATCGTATGTTCCATTTTTCGATATGATTCAAGTTCCACAGCATGCATATTATTGTGAAGAACTCATGCATATATGTAAAGGAATAGGTTATAAAGAGGAACTACTGCGCAATTATATATTTATACAATTACCACATTGCTTTCCTTCCTTTATTAAGCAATTTTTAAAGAATAAGCGCTATGCATCAATACATGACATTTTATTTTATTGGTGTAGTGATGAACAGCGTATGAACTTGGAAAATAAATATAACTTAAGTTTTATTTATGAACAATATGCATGCGGATAAAGTGAGGTTCTAATTGATTTGATGCTTTCTAAATTAATAGTTATTTAAACTAATATAGTTCGTTTTTTTGAGAAAGCATACTTTATTGAGTAAATAAAAGGAAATAGCGTAGAATACAAATAAGGATTCCACTTTATGTGGAATCCTTATTTAATAGTAAATAAAAAAAGAAATTATTATGAAAGAAATCATGCCATATAAAAGGAATTGGCTATTTCTATTTTCTTTAATACCAAAAAAATCATTCATTCTTTCATACGAGTCTAAAAAAGATTTTGTTAGACTAGCCATGGAGAAGCGTTGCACCATTGTCCCTCTTTCTATGTTTCTTGATATTGATGTTTACGGTGTTCTGGAACATATATATATTGAGATACTATAAGAAGAATAGTCATAAAGAATACCGGAAAAATAGCGGCGGCATGCATACCACTAAAAATAATGTTCGTTATTAAAGAACTTATAATGAACAGTGCAGTATATATGTGTGAAATATGTCGTTTTAAACGAATTTTAAATATTTCCATCAGTACTTCACAAGCAACAAACGTAATAGTAATGCTTAAAAATACAATGTTTGTATTGTAAATTAATAAGCAACAAATGAGACCGAAAAATGCTAAATACTCAATAATTAATGGGATATTGCGTGTCATCTTACATCACCTAACTAGGTAAGGAAGCGGATTTACTGCATTTGTTTTTTCAAAATTCCATTCCCCGTTGTGTAATTCAAAATGTAAGTGCTGACCAGTGGAATGTCCTGTATTTCCCATATAACCGAGCAATTGACCCGTTGCTACGTTATCGCCTACTTTAACCGCACGATTGCTCATGTGAGCATATACAGTTGTATATAAATTCCCATTTATATGATGGGCAACAAATACAACATTTCCATAGCTAGTAGAATAGTACGACTTAACAACAGTGCCAGGTGCAGCAGCTTGAATTGGAACGTTTCCGGTTGCCGCAAAGTCTACACCATAGTGCATCTGTCCCCAACGTACATCAAATGTTGAGCTCACGTTCCCTTGAGTTGGATATTTAAATACAGCTGGAATAGATGGTTTAGCTTGCTGTTGCTGCTGCTGTTGTTGTCCTTGTCCTTGCAGTATATATTGCTGTGCAACATAGCCATATCCTGATCCGTAGCGAATTTTATACCATGTGCCAGCTTTTCCAACGACCTGTACTTGTGTTCCATTCTGTAAAGAACCAATAACAGCTGTATTTGTTCCTGCACCGCTGCGTACTTTTAATACTGGAGTAGCAACATAATAAGAACTTCCGCCTTGTACAGTAACTCCTTTTACTAACGGCTGAGTTCCTTTAGATAAAAACTCTTTCTTTACATAGCCATTTGTTCCGTTATGTATAATTTTATACCATCCATTTTCTTCTTCTTGGACAGTAACAAATTTCCCATTTGGTAATACATCAATAATTTCAGATTGCGTATTTGGTTCAGAGCGAACGTTTAATGCATCTGAATTAACAATATATTGCTGATTACCATTGTTTGGTTTTGTTAAAGAAATTGCTTCTTTTTTTACATAGCCAGTTTTATCTTGAGTGTGAATTTTATACCATTCGTCTGTTGTTTCAAGAATCGTAACGGGAGTGTCACGTACAATGTCTTCAATAACAGAATCTGTTGTTTTAGGACTAGCATACACTTGTAATGTATTCGTTTTTACATAACCAATTTTCGTTTGTGGTTTTTGCTGCGCTTCTACAGTTTGTACACTGGAATTTGTCATAGACGGGAGTATAGAAGCAACTGCTACAGTAGCTGCTGTCATTGCTGCGGCTTTCATATTCATATAATTATAGGCCTCCTTATGTAATAAATTGTTATATCCTTAATTATAATATAACAATATTAAGTTTGTCTTGTGCGTATAGAAATGTAGTATTAAAAATAAATGAACATTTTCCTATACTATAAAGTCCCATAATAAAAGGATAGCAGATTTATCACTATTATGGAAATAGATAGAAGAAATTTCCGCTTTTTGAACTTATAATATATTTTTACAATATATAGGATAATAGTTTATCCCACGTTAACGGGTAGTAGGACCTCTACCTCAAGATTGAGAGAGAAGCGAAGAAGGTAGGTAGGGGATAACTGCCTGTAAAAGCCCGATTGGACGGGCTTTCTATCAGTGGGGATGAAGAAAAAACCCACTGATGGAAGTTTCACTTTATCTTGCTCAAAATGTTGATATGTTAAGGTTTTTCAAGATAAAAATGATTGGTAAGAGCATGATTAGTAAGATGAACGATTAGTAGAGAAACATATCTACTGCTGAAAGTTTATGAATGAAAAGGGTTGCTCATGAGATATGGCGATGGTATACTGACTATGTTAAATGAATATAATGCTAGGGGGGCTAGTGTTGCTAGCTGAGAGTAAGACCGTAGTCTTTGACCCTTGAACCTGATCTAGATGATGCTAGCGTAGGGAAGCAATTTGGACGATGTAAATAACGTCCCCGTTTCTTTATGCATAGAAACGGGGATTTTTTATTGAAAATTTTATAGAACACCACTAGGGGTGCTTGAAAGCTGAGAGAGGTAGAAACCTTAACCCTTATAACCTGATCTAGGTGATACTAGCGTAGGGAAGTGGAAACAACAAATGAAATTTTTTTGTTTGCTGTGGCCACTTCTTATATAGAAGTGGTTTTTTATTTGGAGAAATATATAGGAAGGGGAAATATAGATGACATTTTGTGAAAGATTATTTGAAAAGGTGCAACCTGTTTGGGAAAAGAGTCATAATCATCCATTTGTAACAGGTATGGGGGATGGAACGTTAGAGAAAGATAGATTTCAATATTATATTGTTCAAGATTATTTGTATTTGTTAGATTACGCAAAATTGTATGCAATCGGTGTTGTAAAAGCTACAAATCCCAAAGTAATGGCGAAGTTTGCTGAACAAATCGATGGAATTTTAAATGGAGAAATGACGATTCATAAACAATATGCAAAGCGTTTAGGAATTTCTGTTGAAGAAATGGAATTAGCAAAGCCGTCTGCTATGAATCTAGCATATACAAACTATATGATGGCTGTATCACAAAACGGTACACTTGCTGAGTTAATTGCAGCGTTGCTTCCGTGTATGTGGAGTTATTGGGAGATTGGAAAGCGCTTAAATGATATTCCAGGGGCACGCGACCACGAATTTTTTGGCGAATGGATTCAAGGGTATAGCTCTGAAGAATACGGAAATCTTTGTGTATGGTTAATTGATTTATTTAATGAGATTACAATTGGAAAGACAGAAGAAGAACTAAATCGTTTAGAAGAAATCTTCTTATATTCCAGTCGTTTTGAATATTTATTTTGGGATATGGCATATCGTAAGGAGATGTGGGGTTTTGAGGAGCAAGAACATACTACAATTTCATAATGTTTCCTTTCATTATGATGAGAAGCAGATTATAGCGAATCTTGATGCTGCGGTACAACAAGGGGAATTCGTTAGTATTATTGGTCCGAGTGGCTGCGGGAAAAGTACATTGTTTCGGCTCATTACGGGACTCGAAAAAGCAAGTGAGGGCACTGTTGATGTGATAGGAGAAACCAAGCACCCTGTTGGTTATATGCCACAAAAAGATATGTTACTTCCGTGGCGAACGATTATTGAAAATGCAGCATTGCCTCTTGAATGCCAAGGTGTGAAGAAAAAAGAAGCACAAATGAAAGCACAAAAATTATTAGAGCAATTTGGACTGCAAGGGTATGAAAATAAACAACCAAAAGATTTATCAGGTGGAATGCGTCAACGTGTATCTTTTATTCGTACGTTGTTAACGGGCGGAGATCTTTTACTATTAGATGAACCATTTAGTGCCCTCGATGCATTGACGAAAGCATCTCTGCAAGAATGGCTATTTGAACAATGGAAACATTGGCAAAAAACAATTTTATTTATTACACATGATGTTGATGAAGCACTTTATCTTTCCAATCGTATTTTGGTTGTAACAGAGCAGCCGATTACATCATTGACAGAGCGGGTTGTACCTCTTGGGCAAGAACGATCTCGAAAGGATTTGTATCGTCCAGAAATGCTGGCATTAAAAGATGAAATCATTGGGATGTTACAAAGGCAGGTACTTGTATGAAAAGAATTGTAGACTATGCTCCAGCTTTTATTGTTACTGCTATTTTTCTTATTGGTTGGGAAGTAGGAGCACGGATTCTCGATGAAATGTACATTTTACCATCCCCAAGTGCCATTATTCAAAAAATATGGGATTTACGGGATATATTGTTTACGGTACATTTACCAGCAACTCTTTCTGTTACAGTTATCGGTATTGTTATTTCCATTGTATTAGGTGTTGGTCTAGCAATGATAATGAGTATGAGCTCATTCGCTGAGAAAGCATTTTATCCATTATTAGTTGCTTCCCAAACGATTCCAACTACAGCTTTGGCACCATTATTTGTTTTATGGTTTGGTTACTCGATTTGGAGTAAAGTTGTTGTCACAGTACTCATGACGTTCTTTCCAATTGCAGTGAATACGTATGATGGCCTCCGCAGTACGAAAAAGGAATGGGAAGAACTTTTGATTACATATGGTGCAACAAAAAAAGATATTTTCTTTAAATTGAAATTGCCATCTGCACTTCCATACTTTTTCTCTGCTTTGAAGGTGGCCCTGCCGTTTAGTGTTATCGGGGCAGCAATTGGAGAATGGCTTGGGGCGCAAGCGGGACTAGGTTATTTTAGTAAACGAATGATGACACAAATGGATGGTGCGGGTGTATTTGCACCAATTGTTTTATTGTCATTACTTGCAATTTTCTTTGTATTACTTGTTTCTATATTAGAGAAGAGGCTTATTAGTTGGAGGAAGCATTCATGAAATTATTAAAACGCATTTTTGTGTTTACATTATTAATTGCGATGGTTGCTGGGTGTTCTAGCAATTCGGCATCGGAAAAGAAAAAAGGTGAAAAAGAAGTAACTGTAATGCTCGATTGGTATCCAAATGCAGTGCATAGCTTTATTTATGCAGCAATTGAAAAAGGATATTTTAAAGAAGAAGGTATCAAGGTAAATATTAAATTCCCTTCAAATCCAACTGATCCATTAACGTTAGCAGCGGCAGGAAAAGTAACAGTCGGATTATACTATCAACCTGATGTTATTATTGCTAGAGCGAATGAAAATATTCCGGTGAAATCTATCGGTGCAGTTGTTCGTTCACCTTTAAATCATGTCGTATCGTTAAAATCAGCTGGCATTTCTTCTCCAAAAGATTTGGAAGGAAAGACAGTTGGATCTTCAGGAACACCGTTAAGTGAAGAGTATTTAAAAACGATGATTAAAGAAGATGGCGGAAATCCAGATAACGTAAAAGTAGTTGATGTTGGCTTTGATTTAGTACCGGCTCTTACTACGAAAAAAGTAGATGCTGTTACAGGCGCATATATTAACCATGAAGTACCAGTATTGCGCCATGAAGGTTTTGAACCAGCATATTTTAACCCAGCAGATTACGGTGTACCAAACTATCATGAACTTGTATTTGTAACAGGTGACAAAACATTGAAGAAAGATAAAGAAACATTGCAAGCTTTTTTACGCGGGGCGAAAAAAGGCTATGAATTTACGAAGAAAAATCCAGATGAAGCATTAAACATTTTATTAGACCATCAAGAAAAAGAAAATTTCCCGCTTATTCCAGAAGTTGAGAAAGAAAGTATGAAAATTTTATTAGATAAAATGGAAACGAAAGATGAACCATTTTTATCAGATACAGCAGATTCATGGGAAAAACAAAATAAGTGGTTGAAAGAAAAAGGAATGGCAAAAGAAATTGTTCCGGCAAATGAGCTGTATGAAAACATTTTAAAGTAGGCGAATGTATATGAAAGATGAGCTTCACGTCATATCAAATGGTCGTATGTCATTTGAAGAGTTAGCAAATATAGCAACTGATATTGAAAGTGAAATAGATTATTTGCATATTCGTGAGCGAGAGAAAAGTACGAAAGAGTTATATGAAGGTGTGGAAAAGCTCTTAAATAAGGGCTTTCCTTCTTCTAAGCTTGTAATCAATGATCGAATTGATATTGCAATTTTATTAAATATTAGACGTGTACAACTTGGCTATCGCAGCGCTGACATAAGATTTGTAAAAGAAAAGTTTTCTTATTTACATGTTGGTTATTCTGTTCATTCACTTGAAGAAGCCATTGTTGCTTTTAAAAGCGGTGCGGATTCACTTATGTATGGACATTTGTTTCAAACAAACTCCAAAAAAGGAGTCCAGCCAAGAGGATTAGAAGAAATTACAGAAATAGCAAAAAGTTTAACAATCCCGATTACTGCTATTGGAGGGATTACTCCTGATAATACTGCAGAAGTACTTGGCACCGGGGCCACCGGTATTGCAATAATGTCCGGAATTTTAAGTGCAGTAAAACCGAATGAGCAAGCGAAATTATATAAGGAAATGATACGAAAGTGGGCGAGAAATCATGAAAAAAATATATGATGTTGCCATCGTTGGCGGCGGCGTAATCGGAAGTTCAGTTGCACATTTTCTTGCTGAAAGAGGTTATAAAGTTGCCATCATTGAAAAACAAAAGATTTCTTCTGAAGCTTCTAAAGCAGCAGCCGGATTGCTAGGTGTACAGGCGGAATGGGATGAATACGATCCGTTGTTTGAATTAGGTAGGCAAAGCCGCGCGATGTTTCCAAAGCTTGCAAGTATATTACGTGAGAAAACCGGAATTGATATAGGCTATGAAGAAAAAGGAATTTATCGCATTGCTCAAAATGAAGAAGAGTGCGTGCGGCTTCTTCATATTATGAAATGGCAGCAGCAAACAGGAGAAGAGTCGCATTTTATCTCAGGTGAAGAACTGCGCGAAAAGGAACCATATTTATCCTCTTCTATTATTGGAGCGGTATATCATCCAAAAGATGGCCACGTAATCGCACCTGAACTGACAAAAGCATTTGCTCACTCTGCTGCGATATCTGGAACGGATATATATGAAGAAACTGAAGTGTTTGATATTCAAATTAAGGATAATCAAGTAACGGGATTACTTACAACCGAAGGAACCATCTCATGTGAAAAAGTAGTAATTGCCGGAGGTTCATGGAGTACAAAATTACTAGAATATTTTCATAGTGAGTGGGGGACATACCCTGTTAAAGGTGAAGTTGTTGCAGTGCGCAGTCGGAAGCCACTACTACAAGCCCCTATTTTTCAAGAGCGATTTTATATTGCGCCAAAGTGCGGTGGACGCTATGTCATTGGGGCGACAATGAAACCTCATACATATAACAAAGCCGTGCGTCCAGAAAGTATTACTTCTATATTAGAGCGTGCTTATACTATCCTTCCGGCATTAAAAGAAGCAGAATGGGAAAGCGCATGGGCAGGATTACGTCCACAATCGAATCATCGTATGCCGTATATCGGTATGCATGAAGAAATTACTGGTTTATACGCCTGTACTGGCCATTATCGAAATGGAATTTTATTAAGTCCAGTTTCGGGTCAATATATGGCTGATCTTATAGACGGAAAGCAAGATAATCGTTTACTAGATTCATTGCTTTCACAATCTATTTAGTAAGGAGATGAAAGCTTGAACTTAAAAATTAACGGTAAGCAAGTAGATGTGCCGCGCGAGGTTAAGACAGTGGCTGACTTGCTTGTTCATTTAGGATTAGAGATGAAAATTGTTGTTGTAGAACGCAATCAAGATATTTTACAAAAAGATGATCATCAAGACACATCTGTTTTCGATGGAGATCAAATTGAAATTGTAACATTCGTAGGAGGCGGTTGATTATGTTAAAGATTGGACCATTTACTTTTAATTCTAGGTTGTTATTGGGAACAGGGAAATTTTCCGATTTTGATGTGCAAAAGAAAGCAATTGAAGTATCAGAAGCAGAAATTTTAACGTTTGCGGTGCGTCGTATGGATATTTTTGATGCAGAGCAGCCAAACTTACTAGAAAAAATTGATGTAACAAAGTATACACTTCTTCCAAATACAGCAGGAGCAAAAACAGCAGAAGAAGCAGTGCGCATTGCGAAACTAGCAAAAGCATCAGGATTATGTGACATGATTAAAGTAGAAGTAATCGGTGATGATAAAACATTATTGCCAGATCCAGTTGAAACGTTAAAAGCATCCGAAATGTTATTAAAAGAAGGATTTATCGTTCTGCCGTATACGTCTGATGATGTTGTTTTGGCACGTAAATTACAAGAATTAGGTGTCCATGCAATTATGCCAGGTGCATCACCAATTGGCTCTGGTCTTGGTATTGTAAATCCATTAAATTTGAGCTTTATTATTGAGCAAGCAACTGTTCCAGTTATTGTTGATGCTGGTATTGGTAGTCCAGCTGACGCAGCGTTTGCGATGGAATTAGGTGCAGATGGTGTTTTATTGAATACAGCTGTTTCTGGAGCAAAAGATCCTGTGAAAATGGCGGAAGCAATGAAACTTAGTATTCATGCAGGTCGATTAGGTTTTGAAGCGGGGCGTATTGCACGTAAGCGCTGTGCGACTGCAAGTAGCCCGTTAGAAGGAATGAGTATTCTTGAATAGTCGATATTCCCGTCAAGTGTTGTTTTCTTCAATTGGAGAAGAAGGACAGCAAAAAATAAGAGAAAAACATGTATTCATTATCGGTGCAGGAGCACTTGGGAGTGCAAATGCAGAGATGCTTGTTCGCGCTGGAGTTGGCAAAGTAACGATTGTTGACCGCGATTACATTGATTGGAGTAACTTGCAGCGCCAACAGTTATATTGTGAGGAAGATGTACAAAATCATTTACCAAAAGCAGTAGCAGCAAAGCGTCGCTTACAAGCTATTAATAGCGGTGTAGTTGTGGAAGCTTACGTACAAGATGTAACAGCAGAAGAACTAGAAGAGCTTGTTACAGGTGTAGATCTTATTATCGATGCAACAGATAATTTTGAGACACGTTTTATCGTAAATGATATATCACAAAAACATTCAGTGCCATGGATTTATGGAGCATGTGTCGGTAGTTACGGTCTTTCTTATACAATTTTACCGGGAAAGACACCATGTTTATCTTGTTTACTACAATCTATACCTCTTGGCGGAGCGACATGTGATACAGCAGGGATTATTTCACCTGCTGTATCAAGCGTTGTATCACATCAAATTACAGAGGCATTAAAGATTTTAGTAGAGGATTATGAAGCTCTTCGCGATGGACTTGTTTCATTTGATGTATGGAAAAATGAATATTCATGTATGAATGTACAGAAATTGAGAAAAAAACAATGTTTATCATGCGGAGAGGAAGCGGTTTATCCGTATTTAAGCAAGGAGAATACGTCTAAGACAGCTGTTTTATGCGGCAGAAATACAGTGCAAATTCGTCTGCCATATAAAGAACAGTTCGATCTTTCTATGTATAAAAATCTGTTACAAGATCGTGTAATGGATTTAACAGTTAATCCATATTTATTATCTTTTTCTGTTGACGATAAACGATTAGTAGCATTTCAAGACGGTCGTGTGCTTGTACATGGCACAAAAGATATAGCGGAAGCAAAAACGATTTATCATCGTTACTTTGGTTAAAAAGGGTGAGTGAAATGAAAGTGAATAAAGCATTAACGATTGCTGGATCTGATAGCGGCGGCGGTGCAGGTATTCAAGCCGATTTAAAAACGTTTCAAGAGCTTGGTGTGTACGGAATGACAGCAATTACAGCGATTACTGCACAAAATACACTTGGTGTACAAGGAGTGTATCCTATTCCAGTAGAAGGTATTCAAGAACAGTTACATTCAATTGGTGTCGATTTAACGCCAGATGCAGTGAAACTTGGTATGTTATTTAGTAGTGAAATTATTAAAATTGTAGCTGAAAACATTAAATCATTTTCATGGAATAATATTGTGCTAGATCCTGTTATGATTGCAAAAGGAGGAGCATCTTTATTACAACAAGAAGCTGTTGCAGCATTAAAAGAATATTTGCTGCCGCTTGCAACGGTAATTACTCCAAATGTTCCTGAAGCAGAAGTATTAACAGGGATGAAGATTCATACGATTGAGGATAGTAAAGAAGCTGCGAAAGTACTGCATAATTTAGGGGCGAAGTTTGTTGTAATGAAAGGCGGCCATGCGGCGTATCAAGGAAATGAAGTAATAGATTTATTGTTTGATGGCAATACATTTATGGAGTACAGAAGCGAGCGTATTGATTCAACGCAAACACACGGAAGCGGTTGTACATTTGCTGCCGCTGTAACAGCAGGATTAGCAAAAGGTTATGAGATTGCTGATGCGGTTCGTGAAGCAAAGAGTTTTATTAGTATAGCAATTGAAGACGAGCTAAATATTGGTAGCGGACACGGACCAACGAAT
Source organism: Bacillus pseudomycoides (assembly GCF_002582035.1). Lineage (GTDB taxonomy): Bacteria > Bacillota > Bacilli > Bacillales > Bacillaceae_G > Bacillus_A > Bacillus_A pseudomycoides_B. The sequence continues at coordinate 49,206 of NZ_NUQE01000091.1, read as the reverse complement.
CATTTTGCTTATGGATGTAGAAATAAAACTGTATAAATATGTATTTTGTTTTGGAAAGCCAGTTGAAAAAACTGGCTTTTTTTTATTTACTTTTTCCAAAATTTTGATTAATATATCATTCAAAATCTATTTTCTAGAACGCTGAATCCATAGTATGGAGCGGAGGAACCAATTTTGTGCATTGTCACTAGGGGTGAATCTTTCAAGGTGAAAGTAGGGCTACTCTCAAAGCCCGAATCCGACAGCTAACTCCGTAAGCGTATTGAGAGAGGATGATACAAGTGAATATAATCATTCACCGGTCTGACTAGTATAAAAGAGTTTTAATCATATAATCTAAAATTCTTTTATGCTAGGGAGGATGAAATACATGGATGAGGAAAAAGAGTACACGCTCATTTGTGTAGGAGAAGCGGAAAAAATTAAGAGTTTACAGAATTTAGCGCTTTTACAAAGTAAAATAATCATTTTCACAGAGAATGAGCATATGGTTAATGGAGTGAAAGCATGTGGATTTCAGGAAGCGTATTGCTGTCCAAATGATCCAAGAATGATTGTGAAAATATGCAGAGGAATTAAAAAAGTGATTTTACTAGGAGATGAATTATCCACAATTAGTTTCTTTGCAGAACGTATTCGCTTTTCTTTTCATGCGCCTATTACAGTGGTCACGCGAAATAAGCAATATCCAAAGCACCTCTATGAAACGATAGGAGTTAAATTAGTAGTGTTTACAACTTGTGATAACATTTCGTTTTTGATTTTAGAGTAGGAGCGGAGGAAACGGATATGAAAATATTTCTTTGTCGTGATTTAGCAAAGCGCTGGGCTCTATCATTAGAACGAGTACATGAGTTAGCTGAATATGATCCACTTTTTCCGAAGTCATCTGTAATTCTTTCGCCAGAACATATCTGTTTATACTTAGAGCAAGATATTATCGAATATGAGAAACAACATGCAGAATTATTGCAAGTATATGTTAGAGGTCGTAATTTACGTTCTTTTTTTCATGATTTTTAATTGTTTAGAAGGTTATCTCATGTATAGAGATAACCTTTTGTTTTTAATTTTAAAAGAACGTCTATGTAACGAAAAAAGAAGAAAACCAAAGAAAAACAATGATAAAAGCGTATTTTATCTAAATGTAAGCGTTTAAAAGACGTTATATTTTCATATTTTAGTTATTTCACCTCTTTACAAGTAAAATTTAGAGGAGTATATTTACATTCATAAATTGTTCATAAATTTTCCAAAAAACAACCTGATATCGCTGAGTCCAGAAATGGAGCGGGGGAACCAATTTTGTGCATTGTCACTTGGGGTGAATCTTTCATTACGAAAGTAGGGCTACTCTTTAGGCCCGAATCCGACAGCTAACCTCGTAAGCGTTTAGAGAGGAGGTTTACTTTTGTGTTGTTCATTTTTGAACACTGAGTAGATCCTCAGTGTTCTTTTTTATGCTCTTAATGGTAAAATTTTACATTTAGTGAGGGATGGATATGTTAGATATCGCTATGATAGGGATTTTAATCGTGTTAGTTGGATCAATGATTGGTCTTGCAAGATGGTCGGATAATGTTGTGAAGGAAGGGAAGAAGGAATGATTATTGCAGTATCTATTCTTGTTGCCGCACTTACTGTGTACTTAGTTTATGCGTTATTAAATCCAGAAAAGTTTTAATTAGGGGGAAGTGTTTATTATGGTTTGGATTGCAGTTTTGATCACAATGATATTATTTGTCCTTGTTGCAAAACCAACTGGGATTTATTTAGAGAAGGCGTTTCAAGGGAATAGCAAATTGGATAAAGTGTTTGGACCTGTTGAAAATATTATTTTTAAAATTTCAGGTGTGAAACCTTATAACCAGAGTTGGAAGCAATATGCACTATCATTAGTTGCGCTCAATGGTTTTATGATTGTTGTTGTATATTTCGTACTTCGCCTACAAGGTGTATTGCCATTAAATCCAGCTCATGTTAAGGGGATGGAACCTACACTAGCTTTTAATACAGCTATTAGTTTTATGGCAGATACAAATTTACAGCATTATAGCGGTGAAAATGGTGTATCGTATTTATCACAATTAATCGGAATTACGTTTTTAATGTTTACAGCACCAGCAACAACATTAGCGATTGTAATGGCTTTTATAAGAGGATTAGCAGGTAAGGAACTTGGGAACTTCTTCGTAGATTTTATACGTGCTTTAACAAGGGTTTTTCTTCCAATTGCATTTGTAGCAGCGTTGATATTCGTTGCTCTCGGTGTACCGCAAACGTTAGAAGGAGCAGTTACAGCTCATACAATTGAAGGGGCAAAACAAAGTATATTACGTGGTCCAGTTGCTTCTTTCGTTTCTATTAAAGAATTGGGGAACAATGGGGGAGGATTTTTCGGAGCAAACTCGGCGCATCCATTTGAAAATCCGAGTCAAATAAGTAACATTTTACAAATGATGCTAATGATGCTGTTACCAACAGCTTTACCATTTACGTATGGAAGAATGGTAGGGAATAAAAAACAAGGACGTGTTCTTTTTGCTTCTCTATTCATTGTGTTTTTAATGGGATTTTCAACAATTGTGACGGCAGAATTACATGGAAATCCAGCGTTAAATCAAATAGGTATGCAGCATGATCAAGGTAATACAGAAGGGAAAGAGGTTCGATTTGGAACAGTATTTTCGTCATTGTACGCTACTGTAACAACTGCAGCGGAAACAGGTGCTGTTGATACAATGCACGATACGTTGACGCCAATTGGTGGATTGGTACCACTTGTAAATATGATGTTAAATACAGTGTTTGGCGGAGTTGGTGCAGGTTTTATCAATATCATTATGTATGCAATCATCGCTGTCTTTATATCGGGATTAATGGTGGGACGTACACCAGAATTTCTAGGGAAAAAGATTGAAGGCAAGGAAATGAAATTGATTGCAGTAACAATACTATTTCATCCGTTATTAATTTTAGGATTTTCAGCATTGGCTTTTTCAACTCATTTAGGGACAGATGCGATTTCGAATTCAGGGTTTCATGGTTTGACACAAGTTGTATATGAATTTACTTCTTCGGCAGCTAATAACGGTTCCGGTTTTGAAGGTTTAGGAGACAATACAGCGTTTTGGAATATTACGACTGGTATAGTGATGTTCTTGGGACGCTATTTCAGCTTAATTACAATGCTGGCTGTAGCGGCTTCACTAAAAGAGAAAACAGTAGTGCCGGAAACAATCGGAACATTCCGAACAGATAATAGTTTATTTGGCGGCATTTTCATTGGAACAATCGTAATTGTTGGAGCATTGACGTTCTTCCCAATGTTAGTGTTAGGGCCAGTCGCAGAATTTCTTACATTGAAGTAATGGAGGGTAAATGATGAAACCGGTAGAACAACCAAATCAATCGATTGTATCACCAAAAATGGTAGCAGAAAGTGAAGTAAGACAAGAGAAAACAATGGATCGTGACATTATTACACATGCTATAAAAGAAGCATTTGCAAAATTGAACCCACGAGTTATGGTGAAAAATCCGATTATGTTCGTGGTGGAAATTGGATTTTTCCTAACATTAATTTTATCATTTCTACCTAATGTATCTAGTAATATCCCAGGGTGGTTCAATATAACGGTTTCTCTTATTCTATTATTCACTGTTTTGTTTGCTAACTTTGCAGAAGCATTGGCAGAAGGGCGTGGAAAGGCGCAAGCTGATTCATTAAAACAATCTAAAAAAGATGTATTTGCAAATGTAATAAGAGAAAATGGAGATGTTGTTCAAGTCTCAGCAACTGAACTGAGAAAAGGTGATGTTGTTATTGTAAAGCAAGGGGAAATGATTCCAAGTGATGGGGAAGTTATTCGCGGCTTAGCATCTGTTGACGAATCAGCTATTACAGGGGAATCTGCACCAGTTATGAAAGAGGCTGGTGGTGATTTTTGCTCGGTGACAGGCGGTACGATGGTTGTTAGTGATGAAATTACAATTCAAATTACGAGTAATCCTGGTGAATCTTTCTTAGATAAAATGATTTCTTTAGTAGAAGGAGCATCTCGTCAGAAAACACCAAATGAAATTGCTTTGAACACTGTATTAACGAGTTTAACACTTATTTTCTTAATCGTTGTTGTTACGTTACCAATCTTTACGAATTATCTTGGTTTTCAAATTGATATGTCTATACTTGTTGCACTTCTTGTTTGTTTAATTCCAACAACAATTGGTGGTTTGTTATCCGCAATTGGGATTGCAGGTATGGACCGTGTAACGAAGTTTAATGTTCTAGCAATGAGTGGTAAAGCAGTTGAAGCAGCTGGTGATATTAACACAATTATTTTAGATAAAACAGGTACCATTACATTCGGTAATCGTATGGCACATACGCTTCTGCCAGTAGGAAATGAAACAATTGAACAAGTTGCAAAATGGGCAGCACTTAGCTCTGTATTAGATGAAACACCAGAAGGACGTTCTGTTATTGAATACGTACAATCAAAAGCATTCTCTTATAACGGTACACTTGCAGAGCAAGGTGAGTTTGTTCCCTTTAAAGCCGAGACACGAATGAGCGGTGTTGACTTAGTAGATGGTACAAAGGTACGAAAAGGTGCAGTTGGTGCTGTACTTGAATGGGTACAATCGCAAGGCGGTACAGTCCCGAAAGACTTAAATCAAAAAGCTGATTTAATTGCAAAAGAAGGTGGTACACCACTTGCAGTTGCAGCGAATGATCGTATTTACGGATTAATTTATTTAAAAGATACTGTAAAACCAGGTATGCGTGAACGATTTGAACAGCTTCGTCAAATGGGAATTAAAACAGTGATGTGTACAGGTGATAATCCGCTCACTGCCGCAACAATTGCGAAAGAAGCAGGTGTGGATGAATTTGTAGCGGAATGTAAACCAGAAGATAAAATTGCGGTTATTAAAGCAGAGCAAGAAAAAGGAAAACTTGTTGCGATGACAGGTGACGGTACAAATGATGCACCAGCTTTAGCACAGGCGGATGTTGGGCTTGCGATGAATAGCGGTACCGCTGCAGCGAAGGAAGCAGCAAATATGATTGACTTAGATTCAAACCCAACGAAAATTATTGAAGTTGTAGGGATCGGTAAGCAGCTATTAATGACACGTGGTGCATTAACAACATTTAGTATCGCCAATGATATTGCCAAATACTTTGCGATTATTCCAGCGATGTTTACTTTGGCAATTCCGCAAATGGAAGCTTTGAATGTCATGAAATTACATTCACCGTTATCAGCGATTTTATCAGCGCTTATTTTTAACGCGATTATTATCCCGCTGCTTATTCCGCTAGCAATGAAGGGGATTGCTTATAAACCGATGAGCTCTAATGCATTGTTAGGACGGAATTTACTTATCTATGGACTTGGGGGAATGATTGTTCCATTCATTGGTATTAAGCTGATGGACATGATTGTAGGGCTGTTCATTTAAGGAAAAGGGGAAATGAAAATGTTTGAAAAACAAAAGATACTTTCACCTGTCATTCGTATAACCTTTACGTTTCTTATTGTGTGCGGGCTTGTATATCCATTGCTCGTCACAGGAATCGCACAAGCGGTTATGAAAGATAATGCGGACGGAAGTCTTATATATAATGAAAAGAATGAAGTGGTTGGTTCAAAATTAATCGGTCAAAATTTTACAGATCCACGTTATTTCCACGGACGTGTGTCTAGTATAGAATATAAAGCAGAAGCATCTGGATCTAATAACTATGCACCATCTAATCCAGATTTAGTAAAACGTGTAGAAGAGAGTGTAGAAAATTGGAAGAAGGAAAATCCAACAGTTCCTGTTTCAGAGGTTCCAATGGATTTAGTAACGAATTCAGGTTCAGGATTAGATCCTGATATTAGTCCACAAGCAGCTTATGCACAAGTAGATCGTATCTCTAAAATAACGAACATTCCGAAAGAAAAAATTAATAAGCTTATTGAATCTCAAACAGAAGGGAAAGTACTCGGACTATTTGGGGAAGATCGTGTCAATGTATTAAAGCTAAATTTAGAATTACAAAAAATGATGAAATAAAGTGAAGCTTCCATCAGTGGGGGGGCTTTATCCCACACTGATGGAAAGCCCGCCCAATCGGGCTTTTACGGGCAGTTATTCCCCACCTATCTTCTTCGCTTTTCTCTGAATCTAAGGTGGGGGTCTTACTGCCCGCGAATAGCGGGATAATAACAATGCTACCTCAATCTAAGTGATTGGGGTAGTATTGTTTGGTGGGGATAGGGGGATTTGTGATGTATGCAGATGACTATAAGCCAACGTTCCAAAGGCGTACACCAGAAGAGTATTTAGAATATATTCATCAACTGAACCGAGGAAAATTAAAACTTTATGTCGGAGCGGCTCCCGGAGTGGGGAAAAGTTATAAAATGCTTTTTGATGCTAGAGAGATGAGAAAAGAAGGCATTGATGTTGTTATTGGTTTAATTGAAACACACGGGCGAAAAGAAACAGACGATGCAATTGCTGATTTAGAGGCTGTTCCTTTAAAAGCGATTAATTATAAAGGAAAAGTGTTTCAAGAGCTTAATGTAGAAGAAATTATAAAGCGGGCACCACAAGTTGTTATTGTTGATGAATTGGCCCATACGAATATTCCAGGCTCTAAACATAAAAAACGCTATATGGATGTCGAAGAATTGTTGGATGCTGGTATTGATGTTTTATCTGCATTTAATATTCAGCATTTGGAAAGTGTTCACGATATTGTAGAGCAAATTACAGGGGTTAAAGTAAGAGAGCGTATTCCCGATTTCATTTTGCAGAAGGCAAATGAAATTCAACTTGTGGATGTAACACCGGAAGTACTTAGAAAACGATTGATGGATGGAAAGATATATAAGGAAGAAAAAATTCAACGCAGCTTAAATCATTTTTTTACGCTTAATAATTTAGGTGCACTCCGTGAATTGTCACTTCGAGAAGTTGCAGATGATATGGATGAAAAAATTAGTCAATTTACTGAAGAACCAATTGGAGTGAAAGAAAAAATCCTTGTTTGTGTTCAGTACAGTTCAACGGCAGAAAAATTGATTCGGCGTGGATGGCGCATGGCAAACCGCTTAAATGCAGAGTTGTACGTTTTAAATGTAGAAAGGGAAAACATTGAATTTCTATCAGAAGCAAAGAAACAGGTTATTAACGAATGGAAAGCTTTAACGAGCCAGTTTGATGCTACATTTTTATTAGAGGAAGCTAAGGGAAATAAGCCAGCTGATACGATTATTCAAGTTGCAAAACAATTACAGGTAACGCAAATTTTGCTTGGACAATCGGCAAGAACAAGATGGGAAGAAATTAGAAAAGGTTCAATTGTAAATGAAATTATGAGACAGACGAAGAATATTGATATTCATATTGTGGCAGATCACCGGATGTAGGGCATACTCGAAACGTATTCATGTTTATCCCGCTATTCGCGGGCAGTAATACTCCCACCTCAAAATTTGGTAAAAGCATTGTCCAGCTCTAGCGGCTAGAATCTCCGNNCTGCGATTCTGAGCGAGCCGCTTCCGCTTTTCTAAAGAAGTTAGGTGGGAGATAAACTTCCCGTAAAAGCCCGATTGGTGAGGGCTGATAATCAGTGGGGGATGAAGCCCCCCACTGATTAAAGTTTCACTTTATGAATACGTTTTTCTATTTTTTAAGTCGTCTGAATATGGTTTCCTAAACATTTTATATATAATAGAAAGAGATATTTAACAAAGTGAATAATTAAAAGTATGTATAGAATGAGGAGAGAGAACGATGCTTGAAAATGCAGGTTTAGTATTAGAAGGCGGCGGTATGCGCGGCGTATATACAGCGGGTGTATTGGAGTATTTTATGGAAAACGATTTATATTTTCCATATGTGATTGGTGTGTCGGCAGGTGCATGTAATGCAGCGTCGTATCTTTCAAGACAAAAAGAAAGAAATAAAACAGTAAACATTGAATATGTGACACATCCAAGATATTTATCGTATAAAAACTTTTGGAAAAAGCGTCAGCTCTTTGATATGGATTTTATTTTTCATGAAATCCCAACGCAGCATGTTCCGTTTGATTTTGAAACTTATTTCAATAATGAGCAGCGTTTTCTTGTAGGAACGACAGATTGTGAAACTGGACAGCCCACTTATTTTGAAAAAGGTCGTACACAAAAAGAAGCATTAACATTGTTACAGGCATCAAGCTCATTGCCATTTGTGGCGCCTGTTGTAGAATTCGGTGGGAAAAAGTTATTGGATGGTGGAATTTCAGATCCAATTCCTGTTCGAAAGGCGCAGGTAGATGGTTATCAAAAATCAGTTGTTGTTTTGACAAGAAATAAGGGTTATGCGAAGAAAAAATCAAAATTTGGCTGGATTGCAACTAAATTTTATAAAAAATATCCTAATTTAGTAAACACAATGCTTACTCGTTATGAAGTATATAATGAGACACTTCATTATATTGAAAAAGAAGAGGCGGCTGGAAATGTATTCGTTATTCGTCCGACAGATCAATTAGAAGTGGATCGGATGGAGAAGAATCCAGAAAAATTACAACGCTTGTATGAGCAAGGATTTAAAGATGCTGAGAAAATGCATGAAGGTTTATTGCAATTTCTTAGTAAATAAAAAAGGTGACTCAAGATAATATGAGTCACCTTTTTTATTTAAGATCTCAATTGAAATTTTTAATGTGGTAAGAATACTAACTGATAAGCGAATAAGATACCAAATACGTATAAGAGCGGATGAACTGTACGGAATTGCCCTTTTGCCACTTTCATAAGCGGGTATGAAATGAAGCCGAGTGCAATACCTGTTGAAATGCTTGATGTAAGTGGCATGGTTAAAATGACTAAAAATGCTGGGAAAGCTTCATCAAATGTATCCCAATCAATGTGACGAACTGCGCCCATCATTAAGCTACCAACAATAATTAATGATGGAGATGTAATAGCAGCAACACCGGATACTGCGCTGATAAGCGGGCCGAAGAATGCAGCAGCTGCAAATAATATCGCAACAGTTAGTGTTGTTAAGCCTGTACGACCACCAGCAGCGACACCAGCAGAAGATTCGATATAAGCAGTTGTTGGTGTTGTACCGAACATTGAGCCAATCGTTGCTGAGATAGAATCTGAAAGAAGTGCACGTTCTGCATTTTTAAGTTTGCCATCTTTCATAAATCCACCTTGCTGTGCAACTCCAAGTAATGTACCTGTTGTATCAAATAATGTTACAAGGAGGAGCGAGAAGACAACGCCGTATAATCCGTAGTGAATGACATCAGAAACTGCTGTAATTGGATTGGAAACAATCACGCCGTCAGGTAAACCAGGCATGGAGGTAATTCCATCTGAGAACGTTAATTGTCCAGTAAAATAAGCGATAATTCCTGTTAATAACATACCGATAAATAATGCGCCATTTACGTTTAAAGACATAAGTACTACTGTAATACCAAGTCCAGCTAATGCAAGTAAAACGGACGGAGAGTGAAGATCTCCAAGTCCAACTAAATTTGAAGGATGGCTCGTAACAATGCCTGTTAGACGTAAGCCGATAAATGCAATAAATAAACCGATACCAGCTGTAATTGCATGTCTTAAGTTTTCAGGAATAGCTTCCAGTAATTTTGTACGGAAAGAAGTTAATGATAGCAAAATTAAAATCATACCTGCTACGAATACAGCAGAGAAAGCAATTGCATATGTCATACCTTCATGAGTTTGTACAACAGAGTAAGCAAAGTAAGCATTTAATCCCATGCCTGGTGCAAGTGCAATTGGTAAATTTGCAAAGAATGCCATAAATAATGTTCCGACAACAGCAGCAATGATTGTTGCTGTAAATGCTTGTTCAAATGGAACGCCTGCATCACCAAGGATGACTGGGTTTACGACAATAATATATGCCATTGTTAAGAAGGTAATAATACCAGCCATAATTTCAGTTTTAATCGAAGTTTGATGTTTTGAAAGGTTAAACATAAAAACATCCTTTCTTTTTACGAATAATTGTCACAACAGTTATATATAATATTCGTTATTTTATTTTTTTGCAAGAGTTTTATATAAAAAGTTTCACATTTCTCTTTGCTGTACGTTGAAATTTCGAATATTAGACACCTTGTTTGCGTATATATTTCGTATTTTGTAAGAATAAGTATATTTTTCGATTTCGCACATCATAAGAAGGATATATGATAAGGAGGTTTTTTTGTATGACACAGCAAGAACAACCAAAGAAAACATTGCCCCCGCAACATCAAGAGAAACAGCCGGGAATTGAGAAAATCATGAATCCACGCCCAAAATGTATAGATGAGAAGTATAAAGGAAGCGGGAAGTTGCAAGGGAAATATGCACTTATTACCGGGGGAGATAGCGGAATTGGCCGAGCAGTAGCGATTGCTTTTGCAAAAGAGGGTGCGAATATAGCAATTGCTTATTTAGATGAACATGAAGATGCAGAGGAAACGAAGCGTTGGGTAGAAGGACAAGGTGTACAATGTTTTTTATTTCCGGGAGATGTAAGTGATGAACAGCATTGTCAGCAAGTTGTAGCGGAGGCTGCAAAGCAATTGGGAGGTTTAAATATTGTTGTAAATAATGTTGCTCAGCAATATCCGCAGCAAGGTTTAGAGCAAATTACAGCAGAGCAACTTGAAAAGACGTTTCGGGTTAATATCTTCTCGTATTTTTATATAACAAAATATGCGCTTGCTCATTTAAAACAAGGTGATGTAATTGTGAACACTGCTTCTATTACGGCATATGAAGGAAATGAGCAACTTATTGATTATTCGGCAACAAAAGGAGCGATTGTCTCCTTTACACGTTCATTGGCAAAATCGCTAGCTCCAAAAGGCATTCGCGTTAACGGTGTTGCCCCAGGTCCAATTTGGACACCGCTTATTCCGTCAAGTTTTGATGAGAAAAAAGTATCGGAATTTGGCAGCAATGTACCAATGAAACGGCCGGGACAACCAACTGAGTTAGCGCCGGCATATGTGTATTTAGCTTCTGATGATTCTACTTATGTTTCTGGACAAATGCTTCATGTGAATGGCGGCGTTATTGTGAATGGTTAGATGGTTTATCCAGTCCCAGCGCCTCGACTACTCGCATGTCGAACATTATCGAAAGGTCTTTATCCCACATTAACGGACAGTAAATGATAGAGAAGATCGAGAAGAAAACTGCCCGATTGGTGAGAGCTTTCCATCAGTGAGAAAAGCGTCATTGATGGAAGTTTCACTTTATTTTCTGTCGAAGCGCCGATATCTTTGAGGACACGTAAAAAGAGACTGACTCTTAAAGGCACCTACGTGCCTTTAAGGTTAGCTCTCATTAATGGAATGATGAACAGCTGTTTTTTAGTACCGTTCATAAGAATTGGATTTATAGTAAAAGCTAAATGAACCATAGTATTTCATGGTGAGATTTTGAGGGGAATGTGGAGGTGACATTGATGAAAAAAGCATGTTCACTTACATTGTTATTTCTTTTTCTTTTTTTATATGTACCAATTATTTCTGCTGAGGAGACAGATCATTTATTACTTATAAACCTAACGACAAATCAATTATCTTTTTTCGAAGATGGAAATTATGTGCGAACTTTTCCTGTAACAACAGGAAGGACAAACACTCCTACACCAGAAGGAACATTTTGCATTATTAATAAATATAAAAATAAAGCATATCACAGAAAAAATATTCCGGGCGGTTCACCTAATAATCCACTCGGCACTAGGTGGATGGGCTTAAATAAAAATGAATATGGGATTCATGGAACAAATCGTGAATGGTCGATTGGCAGTCGTCAGTCAAACGGATGTATTCGCATGCATGACCGAGATATTCAATGGTTGTATGATCGAGTTCCATTACAAACAAAAGTAATTATTGCTCATTTTCATACATCTCCTGAATATACGGCGCATCAATTCGGATACCGGGTTGTCAGTTGGAATGGGCGTGTTTTAGGGGAAGAGCAAATTGGTAAGATAACGACGATAGATCAAACGAAAATATATTGGCAAGAACCGAACGGACAATTTACAGAAATGAAAACAGTATTACCGAATGAGGTATATCCTGTGTATTCGCAAGGGAAAAATGGATTTTATTATATAGGAAATAATTTGTATATTATGGATGAAAAAGAAACAACGGTAAGGTATGAACAAATTCCTAACTCCGTACTGAGTAATATATACAAACGAAAATATGAAGTGAAGTAAAGGATACCACTGGGTTAGGGTATCCTTTTTTTATCCCGCTATTCGCGGGCAGTAAGACCCCCACCTCAAGATTTAGAGAAAAGCATTGTCCAGCNNGCTAGAATCTCCGGTCGTTTCGCTCCCTCGGACGAGGCAAAAAGCGCCTCTACGCCTTGAGCTCCAACGTCCTGCGATTCTGAACGAGCCGCTTCCGCTTTTCTTAAGAAGATAGGTGGGGGACAACTGCCCGTAAAAGCCCGATTGGTTCAACTAACCATCAGTAGGGAAAAGCGCCCACTGATGGAAGTTTCACTTTATCCCGCTCTAATGGGCAGTAACTTTAGGTGTTTCACGATGAAAAACTGCCCATAAGAGCCCGATTGGTTCAACTAACCATCAGCAGGGAAAAGCGCCCACTGATGGAAGTTTCACTTTATATCGCATCCGAATTCCTCTCTGAATATAATATTGTAAAGCTGAGGGGGAATATACGATGCAAAAGAAAGACGGTAAATTTGCATTTAAAGTTTTTTTAATTACACTTTTTTTATTTGTTATATATTTGTTTATTTCATTTATCTTTTCTATGTACATTCCGTATATAGACTTATTGTTATCAGTGGGATTTATATGGGCATTTGTTGAAGCGAGAGATTGTGAAAATAGTATATATCGCTGGGTGACATTATGTGGTACAGCTTTCATTCTTATTGTATATATTGTAATGATGCATGATGTTTGGAAACAGGGAGTTATTTTATAAAGGCGTATGGCTCAAAGTACGCTAGAGATCCCTCACCTCAAGGTTCAAGGTAGGTGGGGGATCTCTTCTTACTGCTGGCATGTGCCCGATTGGTTCAACTAACCATCAGTGGGGATGAAACCTCCCCACTGATGGTTAGTTTCACTTTATATCTTCAAGTGTTGGGAGGGAAGATATTGCTCCATAATTTGTGCAAGTAAGTGCACCAACTTTGTTTGCAAATGATATATATTGTTGTAATGTTGTAAAATCCATATGAACGCTTTCTTCTTTTGCAAACTGATATAGCATTGCGCCGACAAAAGCATCACCGGCACCGGTTGTATCGACTTGTTGTACGACAATGGATGGAATAATAGTTTGATTCTCATTTGTTGTAAGAAGTGTACCTTGCTTCCCAAGTGTAATGGCAATAATGTTTGCTCCGTATGATAATAATGTTTCAGCAGCTTTATACATATTTGTTTCACCAGTAAGGAGGCTTGCTTCTTCATCACTTACTTTTACGAAATGAGCGTTAGCGATGAAAGGGGTACAGTCTTTACGAAATTGCTGCAAGTCTGTAATTAATGAAGCTCGGTAATTTGGATCAAAGGAAATAAATAGTTGTTTTGCTTTTGCATATTGCAAAAGCTTTATGTACGTGTCTTTCAATTGACCTGGCAGCAATGCTGTAGCTGAACCGAAGTGAATGATATCATTTTGTTTTATTTTTGATAAATTAATTTGATCAAACTTGTATTCACCATCTGCTCCGCGCATAAATGTAAAATCACGCTCACCATGTGAATCAAGAGAAACGAAAGCAAGAGTAGTTTGTTTTTCTTTTATAAGCATAGATGTATCAACATCGACATCTTGTAAAGTTTTTTCTAGAAATTCTCCAAATGGATCATTTCCGACTTGCCCCATAAAAGCAGCTTTTCCACCTAACTTTGTAATTGCTGCAGCGACATTTGCAGGCGCTCCGCCCGCTTTCTTTTCGAATGTTATTCCGTTTATTAACGATACGTTCGTATCACGACAAACAAAATCAATTAATAATTCCCCAATACAGAAAACTTGTTTCATCTCATTCGCTCCTAACTGATTTTCTTTCATATATAGTATGAAAGGACAAAGAGAAAAAAGAAAGCCCATCTCATGCAGTGCGAGATGGGCAGTTGTTTAGTATCTTGGTTGAAAGGTGTGGCAACATGTTTCTACACTTGTTGTTGCCGAGCTGTCTATCGTTTGTCCAGATAATATTGTATCTGTAAAAGACTCGTTCTCTGATTGTATAGATTCTTGAGAGTCAGGTTGAACGAGGATGGTATTTGCTTGACAAAAGTTACCTTGTCCCCAAAATGAGCAGTTGGAGACAGAACATCGTACTTCTGGCATAGGATCCCCTCCTTATACAAATAGTGTGAGGTTTTTGGACTCACTTCATGTATAAAGGAAGTTTCCTTTTCTTGTTACTTATTGTTTGCTGTAAACCATTCTTTGAATTTGTCTTTCGGTTGTTCTCCCTCAATACGGCTTACTTCTTTACCTTCTTTAAAGTGAACGATAGTTGGTGTACCTGTAATTTTAAACTCATCCCACACAGCATCCGGTTGATTTTCTAAGTCAATGACTTTCATATCAATGTTCATATCTTTTGCCATTGGAATGACAATTGGTGAGATTTTTTTACAATGTACACAGTCTGTTTGGTAGAAATAAATCGTTTGATCTTTCTTTTCTTTTACATTTTTTTGGAGATCTTCTAAAGAAATTTTATTTGTGTAGTAATCTGTTTTGTTTTCTTGTTTTTGCCCCATGTTTGATACAGCAAAAATAGCGATGAATAAAACGACGACAATGCCGCCAAAAAGAAACATTTTTTTCATTATTTCATCTCCTTATTTGTTTTTAGTAAAAGAAAACTGCAAATAGAAATAATTATAAAAGCAGTTAGTGCTAGAAATGGGATTGTGATAAAGCCAAACCAATTAATATACTCTCCTGTACAAGGAACTCGTCCACATACTGCTCCGGCTGCTGAGAGAGCAGGTATCTTTTGAATGGCATAATGATATAGTGAGATACAGGCACCGATGCTTGCAATTGGTAAGGAATATGCGGCAATGCGATAATCTTTGCGTGCAATAGCAATTCCAAGTAGTAACACAAATGGATACATAAAAATACGTTGATACCAACACAATGTACATGGTTCAAATTTCATAATTTCAGAAAAATATAAGCTTCCGAGTGTAGCGATAAATGAAGTTCCCCAAGCAGTAAATAACAAAATTTCTTGTTTTTTTTCGCGATTCATTCCTCATACCTCTCTTATAATAGTTACATACAAAATTATAGTACGAAGAGGAGTGGAAAAGAAAGAAAAAACATTCAATATAATAAAAGTTTTTTGCGCTGAAAACTTGGAAATAAAAAACAAGGTGATGTACACCTTGTTTTCACTTGATTATAACGAGCAAAATTAATGATTAACAGCTTTCGTTGAATCGATAAAAAATTTTTGAATGGCTTCTTTATTTTTTTGTGGATCAATCTGTAATACCGCCCCGGCATGCTCGTATGTTTTTGCTTCATATCCATTTGCCACTGGAATTCGCATCGTTTCCATCTTTTCAATAGGATGGAATAAAACGTTGCTGCCAAGTGAAAATAATGTTTGAGCATCTATACTAGTATGGATATAAGGGAGAAGATCTTGTATTACCGTGGGTAATTGGAATATACCGTCTACGGATTGAACTTTTTCAGTAAAGGTTTTCTGTAATGCTTGTAGTACTTCCTGTTGCCGTTGTACACGTCCAAAGTCGCTCTCAGCATCATGACGGAAACGTGCATATTTTAGTAATTCTTTTCCATGTAGTCGTTGAGATCCGGGTTGCAAATGTAATCCCATATCATCGATGATTGCTTGCGTTACATTTACGACAATTCCTTCTGGAGCGACGGTATCTACAATTTTTTCGAATGCGGCAAAGTCGATTGTAACGTAATGTGATACATTAATTCCGAAGTTATGTTGAATGGTTTTTCGTAATAATTCAGGACCTCCATAATAGTAGGCGGCGTTAATTTTATTATATTTTTTATTATAGGTAGGAATTTCTACGTAGCTGTCACGCATAATAGAAGCGAGTTTTACAGTTTTTTTCTCTTTATTGTATTGTGCAATCATAATTGTATCAGCTCGAGCTTGTTTTTCTCCGCGAGAGTCATTTCCGATAAGTAGTACATTAAATAGCCCTTGGTCGTTTTTAGCTCCTTGAAATGGTTGGAATTGTTCAGGATTATTTTGCTTGGATGATTTTTGGCAGCCAATCATAAATAATGCAATAAGTAAAAATAGGTAAATGTGTTTTTTCATATAATCACGTCCATCTGCTTAATATTCATAATTTGTATTATGAACAGTGGATTGGAAAAATATACAAAAGCGCTATCCCGGTGCATAGGGATAGCGCTTTATGGTAATAAAAACTCAATACATTTAATATTTCAGCATTTAATAGCCACTTACGAATGAAGGTTTTGCTTACATATGAACGTGTTCTGCTTGTTCTGCTTGTTCGGTGTATGTTTTTTGCGTGGCGTGATCGATATATTGAAACAAAAGTTGGAGTTTTTTGTCAACTTCTGATAAATCTTTACCGTATTGATATGCATGTAGAAAATGTTCAATTCGTTTCGAAAACAACTCATCCTCTGTTTGTACCATAAGTACAAGCAGCTTTTCCCAATTACAGCAATACGTGTAATACAGAGCTTTATCGTAGTCGGTGTATGTGTGCATTGTGTACCTCCTTAATGAGGAGTTATATATAGTGTGTGACGGAAAAGAAGAAATACACTTGAAAGAATTTGTTAACAGAATGTTATGGGAAAGAAAAGGAAATATGTTTATAATGAATAGTAAGAAAATTAAGAAAATTAAGAGGTGGAGAAGGTGAGTCAATGAGTCCAAGGTTATTAAAGTCGGTTGATGAACGAGCAATTCAAGTATGGAGATTAACGGCATTTTCAATCAATATGATTGTTTGGATTGCTTATGGCGGAGTGATGTATTGGCTTGACGCATTTCGAGGTATGACAAACTTGCAACTCTTATTTCTTTGTTTTTTTTGTGGACATGCTATCTTTACAATTGGTATATATCCAAAGCTCAGATGGAAGAGATGGCGTTATATGATACGCGGACAAGAGATTGACTTACAGCGAGGGGTATTTATTGCAGAGAAAACATTAATTCCAATGATTCGTGTGCAACATGTAGATGTAAGGCAAGGCCCGCTTTTACGTTATTATCAATTAGCATCAGTGGATATTACGACAGCAGCGACAACTCATACAATTCCAGCAATTGCATATGAAGATGCAGAATATTTACGGGAGCAACTTTCTACTTTAGCGCAGGTGGCGGTTGCTGATGTATAGAAGAAATAGAATCCATTCGTTGTCAATCTTATTGTCAGTTGTGAAACATGTATCGACATTATTTCCTCTTTATCTTATTTTCTTATTTAAGTTTCGCAATAGTTTCCCGTTTTCTATTCTGATGAATACGATTATTTTTAGCCTTGTATTTGTGTGTGTTCTCACCTTTATTGCTTGGATGCGTTGGTATCGATTTACATACACAATTACTGAAGATCAAGTGATCCTTGAGCAAGGATGGTTAAACAAAAAACGAAAGTACATTCCGAAAGAACGA
The DNA here is from genome assembly GCF_002582035.1 of Bacillus pseudomycoides. Classification (GTDB taxonomy): domain Bacteria; phylum Bacillota; class Bacilli; order Bacillales; family Bacillaceae_G; genus Bacillus_A; species Bacillus_A pseudomycoides_B. The sequence continues at coordinate 31,477 of NZ_NUQE01000091.1, read as the reverse complement.
ATTCAGGCAATTCATGAATCACAAAATATAATTCATCGTTTGTTTGGATTAACGGAACTGCAAATTGATACGGCGGGAAGTAGGGAAGGGGCAGACATAGTATTACAAATCATTACAAAAGAAGAAGCGAGCCATATTCAAGAGCAGCTTTCTGAAAGGAGGAGAATGAAACAAGAGGATATTGCTGTGCTGCCGATATTCACATTATCGAATAAAAAGACGTTTCTATATGCGGCTACATCAGGCAGCATTGGATTTGTATTTTCCTTGCTGCTTGGGATTTATACAGAGATAGATGATTACATTTCGATTCATTTTAAGCTAGAAAATTTTCAATCACAAACACCTTCTTTTTACGGAGAAGTTGCAATTGCTGTTATTACAGTGGGATGGTTACTCGGTACGTTGCTTGTATATCAAAAGTATCATGGATTTACAGTTGTGAAACAAAAGGATGAACTTGTTATTACGAGGGGGTTATTTGAGAAGAAAAAACTCATCGTTCCGCTTCATCGTATTCAAGCAATTAAAGTAGAGGAGAATATAATTCGGCAATGGCTTGGCTATGCTACAATTCGTTTTGTGAATGCAAGTTCAAAAGAAGAAGAATACGCAGGTTTTCGCCTTGTCTGTTTTCCGCTCGTAAAACGAAAACATATTCCATATTTATTGCAGCGTTATTTTCCCGATTATAAATCTCCATCTTCATTTCAACATTTACCAAGGCGATCATTTGAACGCTATATGATAAGAGTTATTGTGCCTGTTCTTTTAATCATAGCGATTACATTGTCCCAAACTTCAATGGTAAAATATGTAGCACCTATTTTTCTCATTGTTAGCGCAGTTTTAGGCTATCGGAGATACTATGATGCGCGTTGGTGTATTATGGGGGAGCAGATTACTGTCATATATCGCCGAATCGGAAGAATAACGGTGTATACAAAAAAAAGTCATATACAGGCGTTAACAGTCTCTAAAACAGTACTTCAAGAATCATCAGCGTTATGTAATGTGAAAATATGTGTAAAATCGGGTGTGAGAAACATGACATTTCGTATAAAAGATGCAGACGATACAGTTGGAACTTCGCTTCGGAGGTGGTACTCTTACGAAAAAGAGAGTGATTTCGGATAAAAAAACGAGGGATTATCTCCCTCGTTTTTTTATCTCGCTATTCGTGGACAGTAATACACCCACTGATGGAAGTTTCACTTTATTCTTTTGGCATTGGAGTAGGTGTTGGTTTTGCATATCCTTCTTTATATTTGTTATCAATGTAGTTTCGAATTTCAAGTGGTGATTTCCCTTTGTCTTGTAACCTTGCCGCATCTAATGCAATCTGTAGACAATTTACACAAGTTGTTGCATGAGAATCCCAAACAACTTGACCATTTTTTTTGATTTCACGAATGAAACAGTCTTTATTGCTTTTATGCCCGACACTTTCACCGCATCCGCAGTAGCATGGAATCCATTGAAGTAATTCAGCGTGTTTTGCTGCTACAGCGTAAACTTGTTTTATTTGCGCATCGTGATCAGATAAGAAAGAAGGGAGTGTATCGATTCCTTTTGTTGTTTCGGCGATATCCCTTTGTTCTGGGTCATGTTCATGTGGTGAAGTGGAGCAATATATTTCTTTTGCTGGTTGTTTATGTTCATGTGATGAAGTGGAGGAACTTGTTTCCTTTACTGACTGTTTATCTTCAGTATTCGTGCAGCCAATCATTGTAAAGGCAAGTATTCCTGTCATGCTGCATAATAAAAGCGGCTTTTTCATCAACATTTCTCCTTTATTTTAATTTTGCTAAAATTGTAACAAACTTCCCAATTGTTTCCTATGAGGAAGTGTTATTTTTCAATCGATAACAAAAATAGTGCCATACAAAAAGGACAGGTATATAAACATATATTAAATACAGCCCAATTTTAGAAGTATAAGTATTTAATGTGTTAATGGATTCACGGTTCATAAAAAATAAGGAGCTAATATAAATGATTCCAATCAATATTGGAAAAGCAACCTTAAATGGTAGCTGAAAAGAACGGTGTGCAGCTTGGCAAGAAGCCCATATTGTTAAGCAAAGATTCGGTAAAACGATAAGAAACCAAAGGAAGATAACCACGTATTCAAATCGCTGAATAAAAGGGATTTGAACGATTTTGAACATCGTTAATGTCCCCCATATTGTATGCTGCAGCAGACCTTCACTGAAGTAAACAAATGATAGCAAGGCTACAAGTACATATAGAAGGGTTGTAAAAAAAATGCTAAAATGTGCCCACCGCTTTACGCTTTTTCCTTTTTTAATAAATGGATAAAACATGAGTAATGCTTCAAATCCTAGAAATTCTAACGAAGCCTGCTTTGCCGATCGCATAATATCGGTAAAAGAGTGCGTGAAAACAGGTAAAATATTGCGGAAATGAGCGTATTGAAGTGGAAACACAAAAAAAGCAAGTATGAAAAGCGGCAAGATAACGCCCCAAAAGCACATACCTGTTATAGAGCGAAATCCTCCACTTAAAATGTAGTACACGACGAATAAAATAATAAGCCCAACTTGCCATAATTTTATCGTAGGGAATATCCATACTTGAACAACTTCAATGTATGTTCGAAAAATATTAAGACAAGATAGCCCGTAATATAGCATAAAGAATATCGTAAAGACTTTACCTAGCCATTTTCCGAAGCACGTAGTATGAATGTTAATTAAATCATCATCTTTTTCCAGCATTTTATGCATGCAAAATAAAACGAAATGTGTAATGACTCCCATGACGATAATGGAAATCCAAGCATCATAGCCAGCATCTTTAATAATAAGGCGCTGAAAACCTAACATTCCTACTCCTATTTGAAGAGAGTGAATTAAAAAGAAAGTAAAATAAGGAGAAACTGTAAATTCTTTGCTATGTACATTCATTTTTATCCTCCTTATTCTCCGATTCCAGATTGTACAATGTTAATTTTGGCTTTTACAGAAACATCTATAGATGGATACACGTTTGAAAGTTGTTTCATATTCCACTTTCTAGAATGACTTCTAATTTGATCACGAACTCCAAGCGGATCTATGTTTTTATTTTGAAATTGACGAATGAGCGCCGTTAAATGCTTCTCAATATTTTCTTGTAATTGTGCTTCAATGTAAGAAATATTTTTATGGTTTTCTAAATTAATCCAGTCGGGGGAATCTTTAATTAAACCATTTAGCTTTACTCTAATTTCTACTTTAGGTAAAGGAGTGTTATCTGTAATATGATAGGTGCTATTTCCCGATAAACTGTGAATGACAACAACACCTTGTTTTTTTTCTTTTTGTATATTCATTTCGTATCGTCCATTTTTCATTGGATTCATAATTAATTTGATTAAAAATGAGTCTTCATTATTCGCATACATCACAATTTTATCCTTTTTTAAAAATGCAAGGCCTTGAAGAGAAGCGGAATCTTTACCGTCTATTTGGATATAGGGAAGAAAAGGATCAAATCCAAATGAGAAATAATTATATAGAAAAACGTGTAAATTTGTTTTCGGTATACTTTCGTTTGCGACATTTTGATCAATTAGTTCTGATAAATATAGAGATCCGTTTTTTATCGTATGTTTTAGTAATTGCTCCGCTGTGCCATCTACAACTGCAATTTGTACATCTCGTCCAATATTCGGATCGCGTTGCAAATTTCCAATGATATTTGAAATTCCCTGTTTACCTAAACTTGATCCAAATGCAATCATTCGTGTTTGGCCGACTACTAGCTTATGGGGAGATTTGGCAGCTAAACTAGCTGCCACTACTTCTCCTGAGCGCCCGACTGATGATAATATTTTTGGGGTTTTATTTTTTCCAATATTGTAAACAGGGTATATAATCGTTCCTTTAAATTTTTTATCTGCAGTGAGATCAAATCCAACAGTATGAACAATTCGCATTTCATCTACAATTTGTGATTGTGCACAACTAGAAAGAAAAAATAGTAAGCATATAAGGAATGGAAAGAAAAAGTTTCTCATGTTTTGTCACCATTCTGTTTTGTTTTTGCTTTCTTCGGATTAAAGCGCCAGTTTGATTTTGGGCGTAGGTAAGAAGGACGCTTTGCTGCCATACTGAACGGATAGCGGACAAATGCTTCCGATGAATTAATATCCCTAAATGGGTAAAGTGGTAATAAGTAAGGTGAACCAAGTGATTTTAATTGAATTAAGTGCGCCAAAATAAGAGTAAAACCAATTATTAAACCGAGACCACCCATCATACCAGCTAATATAATAAGTGGAAATCGCAGGATACGAATCGTGTTAGACATTTTAATTGTTGGTGTTGTAAAAGCAGCGAGTGCTGATAGAGAAACGGCAATGAGTAAAATTGTACTTGTCAAAGCAGCCTGCACTGTTGCTTGTCCGATGACAATACCACCGACAATACCAAGCGTTTGTCCAACCTTTGTCGGTAGGCGTGCTCCCGCTTCTCGTAATAATTCAATCGTAATTTCTAAAAAAAGAACTTCTAATATAGGCGGAAAAGGGACATTTGCTCTAGAGAAAACAATAGGGCCGACTAAATCTGTTGGAATCATTTGATAATGATATGTTAAAACCGCTGTATAAATCGCTGAAGAAAAAATAGAGAATAAAGCCCCGAAAAATCGAATAAAACGAAAAAATGATCCAATAATCCACGGTAAATAATAATCTTCTGGTGAAACAAAGAAGTCAAGTAAATTTGTTGGGCCAATCAAAATATAAGGAGAACCATTTGTTACAATGATTACTTGCCCAGCTATTAATGCGTACATAGCACGATCTAAGCGCTCTGTGGATAGCAGAATCGGAAAGAGTGAATTACTATTATCACTAATGAGTTGTTCTACCATTGTTGCGTCAAATGGAACATCAAAATCAACATCTTGTAATCTTTGCATTACAGTGTTGACATGTTGTTTATTTGTAATCCCTTCAAGGTAACAAACAGCGAGCTGTGTTTTTGATATAGACCCAACTGTAACTTCTTTAAAGATAAGATTTTCTGTTACAAGGCCTTTTCTCAATAAATGTAGATTGGTATCGATACTTTCAACAAATCCAACTTTTGGTCCAACAACACTATATTCATTTTCAGTATCATTATATATACGACTGCCTGGAACGGTACTTTCAGCACGAGCTAGAGCATAATGATTCTTTTGTGAGGAGTTTTGAAGTTGTATTAATATAAATCCAGCTAATAATTTTTCACGAATCTCCTCGATAGAAGGTGATAGGATAATATCTTCAATTGGGATAATGTTAGATAAATCTTCTATTTTTTCAATGCTTTCAAGCCGTCTTTTTATAGGAGAAAGAATATAATGTTTTAGTACAACTTCTTCTGATACTGACTTAATATAAAATACACGTATACTCCCAGTATCTGTTACGTTGTAATGCACAAAATCCATGGATTGTTTCATCGTTTCGATAAATTCTGGTATGGAACAATTCTTTTTTTCGTTCACTTGTTGTTTCGTTTCTTTTTTTCCAGACTGTAAACGAAACATATGGTTCACCTCTTTTCGGTGTTTGAAGTTCTTTTGTTAGTTTTTGGGGAAGAATGAAAAATTATACGAGAAAATATATGAAAGGTCGGTTTAAACATTTGAGATGTTGCCATATTACTAGTAGAGGGACAGAAAAATTGTATTGCCGGAAGTTTTGCCTTGGAGTGAAGATATTCACTTGGAAATGATTATTAAATTGTTGTTTTAAATAAATAAGGAAGAAGCAAATTTGCTTCTTCCTTATTTATATTTATTCCGCTATTCGTGGATAGTAAGCCTCCCACTGATAGAAGTTCTACTTTATCCTGCATTAACGGACAGTAAGACCCCCACCTCAAGATTGAGAGAGAATCTAAGAAGATAGGTGGGGGATAACTGCCCGTAAAAGCCCGATTGGTGAGAGCTTTCCATCAGTGGGGGATGAAGAAAACCCACACTGATGGAAGTTTCACTTTATCTTGCTTTTTCCATTTTTAAGGATGCTTTTAATTTTTTTAGTTCTGTTTTTATATCCTCTTTTTTTACATTTAATTTTTCAGCAATTTGTTTTACATTCATACCGTCTTTTTTCATTTTTAATACATCATTTAATGGTGTGTTACTTTTTTGTGAAATAATGTTGAGTACAGCAAGTTGGAATAAAGATACTTCATAGTCACGCATTGTTTGTTTCACTTGATCTGGAGTAGACTTTTGCATCTCTGCTACTTTTTGTAACAATTGTTCTTTCATTTCTTTACTCATGTGATGTTTATGCAGTTTCTTTGGATCAACGCCAAAGTGCTGCGCAGTTTCTTTCCATGTATGCTTTTGTTTATAGTACTCTAATACAGCATTAATATCTTTGCCACTTAATTTTGCGATGTGCGCCGCTTTCCAAATCTCATGTTTTTTATAGCCTTTTTCTATTAATGATTTGTATTGTTCTTCAGAAATGGATTTGTGATGTTGTGCTACGTGTTTCGTTTCTTGTGTTGTTTCTGCTTGTGAGCTATCAGTAGAAGCGTATGCCGTTAGCGATGTTGCCCCGCATAATAATGATAACGCTAACATTCCTGTTACTAACTTTTTCTTCATGTTTTATCACTCCTATATGTAGTAAACTGCTTGCGTTATATAGCTTATCCAAAAAGTATGACAAAACTATGAACAAATTATATTTTTATTTGTAACAGTAAAAGAGAGATAGAAAGTTGTTTCCGTATGATAAGAGTCTTAAAATGAAGAAAAAGATTTCAATGAATGGAGAAGATGCTGCGATGCATGTATTAATTGTAGAGGATAATGAGAGCGTGTGCTCAATGCTTGAAATGTTTTTTATGAAAGAAAATTTTCAGGCTACCTTTGTCGCAGATGGTTTAGAAGCATATTCATTGTTTCAAAAGAAAGATTGGGATTTGCTTATTGTAGATTGGATGATTCCAGGTATGGATGGTATAAAACTGTGTCAAAAAATAAGAGAAAGCAGTGATGTTCCTATCATCATGTTAACAGCAAAAGATAGTGAAGCGGATCAAGTACTAGGATTAGAAATTGGGGCAGATGATTATGTTACGAAGCCGTTTAGTCCGCTTACGTTAATTGCAAGGATGAAGGCGGTTGTACGCCGTTTATCAAAAAAACAGGTGAAAAATGAAATCAATCATTTTCATATTAATGAAGAAACGAGAGAAGTATTTTTAGACGGTGAGAAAGTGGGAAATCTAACGCCAAAAGAATTTGAGTTACTCGTTTTTTTCACGAAGCATCCGCGCCAAGTGTTTCGAAGGGAACAGCTCTTAGAACGTATTTGGGGATATCAATTTTACGGAGACGAACGAACGGTGGATGTACATATTAAGCGGCTTCGTAAAAAAATTAGTACTGACTCGCATATATGGATTCATACGGTTTGGGGCGTTGGTTATAAATTTGATGAAATGGTAGCTGGCTGTGAAAAGAATTAAGTATTTTTATAAGCTGTTGTTTAGTTACGTTTTTATTTTGCTTGTTGCATTTATTCTATTAAGTGTCATGTTTTTAAGTCTAGCTGAAAATCTTGCTTACGAGACAAAGGTAGACGAGCTTACTTCTTACGGAACTAAAATTATTGATGAGCTTGAGAAACAAGAAATGGATGTTCATGTTGTGAAATTGAAACATTTTTCTAGTCTATTGCATGCACGTGACACGAAGTTTTTTATCTTTAATGAAAAAGGCGAGATTATACAGCCGTCATTTCGTTTAAAACAAAAGCCTTTGTTAAGTGAGGCGGAATGGAAGAACATTCAACATGGTGAAACATTGCAAATAAAGCGAGACGTGAAAAGGTTTGAACAGCCTGTGTCAATTGTCGTGCTTCCGTATATGAGAGATAGTACATTGCAAGGCGGTGTGATGTTAACTGCTCCTATTCAGAGCACACTTCAAATTGTTACAGAATTAAATCGATATTTGTTAATTGCAGCAGGTGTTACGTTTCTAATTGTACTAGCGGTCAGTATTTTTTTCTCGCGCTCTTTAGTAAGGCGGGTGCAGCGTCTTCGCCAGGCAACCGCAATGATTTCAAAAGGTCAGTATGATGTGCATATTCCTATTGGACAATACGATGAAATTGGCTTGCTCGGAGATGATTTTAACAATATGGCACAGCAGCTTCATAAAGCACAGACGGAAATCAATCGTTTAGAAAAGCGAAAGCGTCAATTTATTGCTGATGTTTCACATGAATTAAAAACACCGCTTACGACAATCAATGGTTTAGTAGAAGGAATGAAAAATGATCTCATTCCGGAAGAGAAAAAGCAGCGTTGCTTTGAGATGATAGAACAAGAAACGAAGCGACTCATTCGCCTCGTTAATGAAACGTTAGATTATGAAAAAATCCTTTCAAATGAAATTACACTTCAAAAAGAAGAGATTGAAGTAAAAGAAGTTTTTGAAGTGATCAGTGAACAATTAGAACTGCAAGCAGAGGAAAAAGGAAATACAATTGAAATCGATGTCCCTGCTCGTTTATTTGTTTACGCTGACTATGACCGGCTGCTGCAAATTTTGCTGAACATCACAAAAAATAGTCTGCAATTTACCGAAAATGGAACAATTATGTTACGAGGAAAAGAAGAAGAGCAAATGACAATTATTGAAATTGCAGATACTGGTATTGGAATGGGACGAGAAGAAGTATCTGCAATGTGGTCACGCTTCTATAAAGCTGATACATCCAGAACAAATAGTTATGGTGAATTTGGATTAGGATTATCGATTGTAAAAGAACTTGTAAAATTGCATAACGGAACGATTGAAGTAAAGAGTGAACAAGGTAAAGGAACAACGTTTATCATATGTTTTCCGCGATGAAGAATCGTCTTACTATATAAGGTAAGGCGATTTTTTGTTTTATGCCGCTACTTTAGGGCAGTAAGACTTCCACCTTAAGGTTCTGAGAAAACAAAAAGATAGGTGAGAGCCCGATTGGTGAGAGCTTTCCACCAGTGGCAGATGAAGAAAAAACCCACTGATGGAAGTTTCACTTTACTGCGATGGTCACATGGTGTTTTTTAATATTAAATATTGATTTATATGAGGAAACTAGATTATAATTGATATTGAGAATCTTTATCAATAATTAACGTATACATATAGATATAAAATTATGAAGGAGAGGAACAGATGACAACTTATACGTCTATTGCAAATGTAATAAAAGAAAGAAGATCTATTCGCACTTTTACAAATAAGGTAGTAGAAAAAGAATTATTAATTGAACTATTAAATCATGCAACATGGGCACCGAATCATCAGCACCGTGAGCCCTGGAAATGTAAATTATTTATGGGAGATGGCCGTAAAAAGTTTGTAGACGCAGTTTTAAACTCTTTTTCAGTAGAAGAAAGAGAAAAACGCGGAAAAATGTTAACGGAACGTTTTATGAGCACACCAGCTCAAATTGTTGTCTATATGGATGAAGATCCACGCCAAGCGCAGCGTGATGAAGATTATGCCGCTGTATGTGCATTTATGCAAAATTTCCAGCTCCTAGCTTGGGAACGTCAATTAGGTGTTGTTTGGAAAACAGGTGGACTTATTTACAATCCTGCTTTCATGAAAGCAATTGGTTTAACGAAAGGACAACGAATTGTTGGTATTTTACATGTTGGGTATTTTGATAAGGTGTCAGAAGGAAAAGAACGTACGCCTATTACGAAGAAGTTAGAGGTTATTGAAGGATAAAGAAGGAAAGATGCTTATTAAATTTTAAGCATCCTTCTTTTTGTTATCCCGCTATTCGCGGGCAGTAAGCCCCCGATTGGTGAGAGCTTTCCATCAGTGGAAAACCCCCACTGATGGAAGTTTTACTTTATATAAGTTCTGTTGGAAGTGTAAAAGTTCCATCTTTATCTTGATTTAACGTATGAATGTTTGTGATCGCACTTGTATGTATGACACCATAAATATGTGGATACTGTTCACCGTTTGAAGCTAATTCGTACTTAATTTCTGCTTGTAGACGCTCTGGATCAATTGTTAAGAATACAATAGACGGTTCTGCCGCAAAATGTTTGTGAGCAACTTGTAAGGATTGATTGAGAAATGAGCAGTGAATGAATCCCTCGTCCTGTAAGGAAGGTTCGATAATTACTCCTTTTTCTTTTGCATTTTCCCATGCTTGAAGTGTCATAACTTTTATGATTGTATTTATAAGATTATCTCCTTTGTATGAATGTTCTATAAAGAAAAGTTTATATGTTTTGCAAGGTAATTGTAACCAAAATAAATTGAGGTAATTTCTTTAATTTTCATGAAAGCTTGTTTTTCTTCATACACTTTCATAAGAGAGGGTGTAAGGAGGGAACAGAGATGAGAAGTAGTGAGGACAAAGCATTGCAATATGCAATTGCAGAAATTACGGAAATTGCGACAGGGTTTGGATTAGATTTTTATCCGATGCGCTATGAAATTTGTCCAGCTGATATTATTTATACATTTGGTGCATATGGCATGCCAACGCGCTTTTCACATTGGAGTTTTGGAAAGCAATTTTATAAGATGAAACTTCACTATGATTTAGGACTTAGTAAAATATATGAGCTCGTTATTAACTCCGATCCATGTTATGCTTTTTTGCTCGATACAAATTCATTGATTCAAAATAAGCTTATTGTCGCTCACGTATTGGCCCATTGTGATTTCTTTAAAAATAATATTCGATTTTCTAACACGAAACGCGATATGGTTGAAAGTATGGCGGCAACTGCAGAGCGAGTTAAAAATTATGAACATAAATACGGAAAAAAAGAAGTAGAAACCTTTTTAGATGCTGTGCTAGCCATTCAAGAACATATTGATCCTTCGCTCATGAGACCGAAGCTTGCATGGAGTGTGGATGATCAAGAAGAGGAAGAACAAGTAAGGAAGGCTCCCACGCCGTACGATGATTTATGGAACTTAGAGAATCGAAATAAGAAACGGGAATTATCTAATGTGCGGAAGAAAAGAAAAATCCCTCCGCAACCAGAAAAAGATTTACTTCTTTTTATTGAACAGTATAGCCGTGAACTAGATGAGTGGCAGCGTGATATTTTAACGATGATGCGTGAAGAAATGTTGTATTTTTGGCCGCAGCTTGAAACGAAAATCATGAACGAAGGCTGGGCTTCGTATTGGCATCAACGTATCCTCCGCGAAATGGACTTGAGTTCAGATGAAGCCATTGAGTTTGCAAAACTAAACGCAGGGGTTGTGCAGCCGTCAAAAACAAGTATTAACCCGTACTATCTCGGTATCAAAATGTTTGAAGACATCGAAGAACGCTACAACAATCCGACAGAAGAAATGATACGCCAAGGAGCAAAACCAAACTCAGGAAGAGAAAAAATCTTTGAAGTGCGCGAAATTGAATGGGACGTATCGTTCCTGCGAAATTACTTAAATAAAGAACTTGTTATGCGGGAAGATATGTACTTATTCCAGCGCCAAGGAAAAGAGTATAAAGTCGTTGATAAAGATTGGGAAAATGTTCGGGATCAGTTAGTCAATATGAGAACAAATGGTGGGTTTCCGTACTTAGTTGTTGAAGATGGAGACCATTTAAAGAACGGCGAATTGTACATTAAGCATTGTTATGAAGGAATTGAACTTGATTTAAAATATTTAGAGAAAGTATTGCCATACATTTATCAATTATGGGGAAGAACGGTGCATATGGAGTCGACTGTGGAGAATAAAAATGTTGTATTTTCTTATGATGGGAAGATGGTGCACCGGAAGTATGTATAAGAACCGCTGCAGAAGTGAAACACTATGGAAAATAAATAACCTGAATCCGATACAATATCGGGTTCAGGTTATTTAGAGATGTGTTTTATAATCAAAGGCTGCTTCCTACAGAAGTCATTTCCTTTTGTAATTTCGTAAATGCACGATACATTCCAATTCTCCAAGATACGATCATAGCAAAAGCAAGTAAGAAGAACATACCGCTTAATTGTCCTAAATCAATTGATTGACTTAAATATTCTTTCATACCGATGCGGACAGCAAGTAAACCGACTAAAATAACTATAAATGCTTTAGAAGGTATTAAATAGATGTCTTTTCCGCGTATTTCAAATTTTGATGTTTTAATAAGAAAAATTGAGAAAAATAAACCAACGATAACTGCTTCCCAAATTTCTGATGTCGTTAATCGGAATTCCGGTAAGATGTACATGCATGCTCCCGTACTCATAAAAATCGGTGGGAGTATAATTTTTTTCAATGATACAGGTTTCTTTGCTGATTTTAAGCGAACAATCATCATTCCAATAGCCATACAAAGAGCAACAACACTCATTACAACAGCTAAGTTTATATTTAAGTTCATATTTTACCTCCTTCTATCCCTTGTATGATTTTTTTAATAAAATCATAAACCAAACTAGAGCAATGCCAATGATAGTATGAGACGTTCCTGCTATATGGCTTAACCCTTTAAAATCAGTTCCATTTATTTGAAGAAGCCCGCGTGCCGCCAATGAACCAACTGTTGAAATCAGTCCTATATTATAAACGATGAACCACGCATTAAAACTTTTTACTTCATGGAATGGAAATGACTTTGATAATGCAAAGGCAATTAAAAAGAACACAAATCCAAGAACTAACATATGCGTGTGCAAAAGGTTCAGCAGAGTAGTGCCTTGAATTCCCTGCGCTTTTGCATATTCTCTTGCAAATACACCGGAAAATAAACCGATAACTAAGTAGACAAAAGATGCATTATATAACTTTTTCATAATAACCTCCTAGGGTAGTATTAGCAATGTTTATTTTTGGGAATAGAGCTGTATTTAAAAGCTATCTTGTCATTCCGTATATGAGGCCAGAAATATATGGGATTAACCAAATGAACCATACGATAACGCTTAGTGTATGGAAGGTTGTCATCATTTTTTTATCTTTTCGTACTAACACAATCGTTGCCCAAACAGCATGAAATAGCATAAGTAAAATTGCTGATAAGCCTGTTATTCCGTGAAAGCTGAGGAGAGATCCTGCTGAAGCCATTTGCTCCATTAATGTAGTTCCAAGCGTATCACATACTAATCCAAGCCAAAAAATAATGACATGCCAAGGTTTTAATGTTTTTTGAAATTTTTCACTCCATACTCCGATTGTATAAAAAATGAGTGCAGCTGTAATAAATGTAATAGCAGATGCTAACACGTTCATCATTCCTTTCTAACCGTCATTTGCTTTATATAAAGCATGTTACATGAGAATTATGAATAGAATATGAACGCAATATTACATATGAAATTTGTCTAATTATTATATTAAAATTGTGTTATGTTGTAAATGAAAATGAAAGTATTCTTTAAATGAAAGAAAACTTTCTTATTCCCAAGTAAGATAGGGAATAAGAAAGTTTTCTTAGGATTACTTTTATTATATACTAGCTCTTAAATTTCGTTTTCGCGTAGTAATTTTCCATCTCGAAGTGTTAAAATTCGATCACATACATCAAGCATTTTTTCATCGTGTGTAATCATAATTGCTGCCTTTTTCTTTTTCTTAACTTCATGCTTCATTAATTCAACTACTTCTCTAGCACGTTTGGAATCAAGACTAGCAGTAGGTTCATCGGCTAAAATTAAGTCTGGATTATTCATAAAAGCACGAGCGATGGCTACACGTTGTTTTTCACCGCCTGAAAGTTGATTTGGATAATGATTCATTCGATGTGATAATCCAAATGTTTTCAGTAATTCAGTTGCAAACTTGTCAGCTTCTTTTTTATTTTCTCCCTTTAACTTAGCGATATATAAAAGTTGTTCTTTAACCGATAAGAAAGGTACGAGATTTGCAAATTGGAATATAAAACCAATTTTTTCTAGGCGAATACTTGTCATCTCTTTTTCTGATAAATTTGTTACGTTTTGTTCAGAAATATAAATGTTTCCTTTTGAAGGGGATAGAAGTGCACCCGCAATGGAAAGCAATGTACTTTTTCCTGAACCTGATGGACCAACAATACCGATAAATTCACCTGCTTTTACATCTAACGTAATTGGATGTAAAGCAGTTACTTCTGTATCTCCTTCGCCATATACTTTACTTACTTGTTCAAGTTTTAATAATGACGCTGGGTTATCCCATTTCACTTCTGTTACCATTACATTCCACCTCCGATTGCTTCTAGTGCATCTACTTTCAATACTTGATATAGAGAAATTAGTGTACCGAATATACTAATTACGATAAAGATACCTGAATATTGTAAGATTGTTGCTGTTGTTAATAAGAATGGCATGCCGGCTGGTAAAACAGTTTCCACTGCTAGGATTAAGCCAATACCGATAACAAGAGCGACACCAGATAAGAATATAGATTGTACAACTAAATTACCTGCTAAATATGAGTTTTTTGTTCCGATTGCTTTTAATACGCCTAATTGGTGTGTTTTTTGTAATGTAATGACATAGAAGAAAACACCGATTAATAATGCTGAAATTACAAGTAAGAACGCAATAATCATCGTTAATGTTCCTTGTTCTTCTTTATAACCTGGAATACCTTGTAGTACTTCTTTTTTATCAACAACTTTTGCATTATCTACATTATCGATTTTTTTATCAGTATTTAGAGCGATTACACTGTAATCTTTTTCATTTGGCATTGCAATGCTGCTCCATACATTTTCATTCATATGAACAACAGGTGTATGGCTAAACATTTGATTTTCTGTAAATCCAACAACTTTGAAAGCTTTCTTAGAAATAGGATCTACTAGCTCATCTCCAAGCTTTACACCTTTTTCTTTGATGGATTCATCAGCAATGATTTCATTGTCTGCTAAAGCGCTGTTTTTTCCTTCAATCACATTTGGAGCAATAAATGAATCTTGTTTACTTGCAAAAATAGCAGCATCAACTTTTTTTGAACTTCCTTCTTTTTCAAATGTCGTCATTTTAAGATGCATTGGAACTGCATCTTTTTCATCAACTTGTGCTAATACCTTGTCTACGTCGTCTTGCTTAATTTGAGAGCGTAATAATTTACCCTCGGCATCATTTGATACTACAAATTTATTTGCTTTCATTTCGATAATAGAAGAGGCATTATCATGAGATAACCCATTTGCTAAACCTGATATGATAAGTACAAGAAATGATAAAAGTATCATAATTGTACCGATTAATCCGTATCGTAATTTTGATTGTTTTAATTCTTTAAGTGCTAAAAACATTACGTCCATTCCTCCTTGTTTCGTTCTATGCTCTTATCATAAAGAGGAAATATGAACGGAATATGAACAAAAGATTACAGATTTTCCAAACGGGAAAGCACACGTAGAATGTAGCCGTCTTTAGCCGTGGGAGTCTCAAAAAAAGAAGAGTCTACCATTTAGATAGACTCTTCTTCTTGTTTTGGAAGATAAATAGAGAAGGTAGTTCCTTTTCCAATTTCACTCTCAACTGTTATTGCTCCTTCATGAAGATCAATAACTTTTTTTACAATAGAAAGGCCCAATCCGCTTCCATTTACATTTCTGTTTCGGGCAGTATCGACTTTATGAAAACGATCAAATATTTTTTTTATTTCATTCTCAGGTATACCAATACCCATATCAGTAATCGAAATACGCCATTCTGTTTCTAGTTCTTCTGCTTCAAATGCAATCGTTCCGCCGCTTTCTGTAAATTTGATACTATTGGTAAATAAATTCATCCATACTTGATGGATCAAGTTTTCGTCTCCGTAAATTTGTATGTTAGGAACATCCATTTCAACTGCAAGTTCTTTCGTTCTCCATTCCCATTCAAGCATAAAAATAATATCTTTTATTTGCTTCCCAAGATCAAAAGGCTGCTTACGTAAAGTAAGATCTTCTTTATCAAGCGAGGCAAGCATTAATAATTGTTTGCATAAACTGGACATGCGCCTGCTTTCGGATTCGATGATTTCTAAGTAATGTGTCTGCTCAGATTTCGTTAAATCATGTGTTTGTAATGTTTTGGAAAATCCTTGAATAGATGATAATGGTGACTGAAATTCATGCGAAACATTCGAAACAAATTCTTGTCGCATCTGTTCTGAATTTCGTAATCTTTTGGCCATTTTCCGAAAGCTAGTTGCAAGTGTTCCAATCTCATCGCGGCGATTTTCTGGCAGTGCTAAATCATAGTTACCACTTGCAATTTCTTTTGTCGCACCTGTAAATCTTTGAATAGGGCGAACGACAAAACGCGTAGCTATCGCGATACAAATTAGGCTGATTATAATAACTAATCCTAATAAAACAGCATAGAAAATACGTAATTCTCCAAATTGCTGTTGAATATCTGGACGAATAAATAGTGCGTACACTTTACCGTTATTTTCAACAGGAATCCCTATACTATTCGAAAGCGTATTGTCAAAAAAACCTGTAGCAAATAAACGATTTGGATATGTTAAAATCCCATTGTATATATTTCCGTTTAATACATGTTCAATCGTCCCTTCGCTAACATTCATTTTCTTGAAATCATCACCGTACCGCTTACCTTGCTTTTTATCGTCCACTAAGTAAATTTCAAAGCCGAGACTAGAAATAGATTGTAAATAATCCGCTTTATTTTGTTCTGTACTTTTTTCATATAAATATTTCACTTCTTCTGCATACTTTAAAATTTTCTCACTGTTATATGGTTTTAAGTACACATGATAATATACATTTGTAAGTAAAAATGCTACAACACTACTAATTAACATAATAAAAATCGATATAATGACAAATCTTGAATATAATGATCGCATAGTATTTCACCTCTAATTCATTTTTTTATTTATGGACAGTAAGCCTTCCACCTTAAAATTTTGAAAAAGTAAAGAAGAGAAGTGGGGAGGAAGAAAAAACTGATGGAGTTTTACGTTTGTAGAATAAGAAATGTTTATGAACAGAAGATGAACGCGTTATTACAATTGCGAAGAAAACGAAAAGTGTGCTGCCAGTAAAACTGATAGCACACTTTTCATTTTGAACTACTCAAATGCAACATTCACTATCCCGCTATTCGCGGGCAGTAAGACTCCCACTGATGGAAGTTTCACTTTATCTTACGGTTATTTCAAATCTGTTGGGATTGAAGAAATCTGTTTAGAACGGTTTGGCTTGAAAAAAATTAGAATCGAAGGGAGCAGCATACCACGAACAAGGAATGTATCAATTAAAATGCCCATTGTCATCGTCAAACCGAACAGAAAGAGTTCCTGAAGTGGTTGCGTAATGAGTACACCGAATGTGGCTGCGAGTATGATACCTGCTGATGAAATGACGCCTCCTGTTAAAGCGACTCCGCGTGCCACAGCTTCTTTCCATTCATATTTTTGTGCCTCTTCCTTGATGCGAGATACAAGCATAATATTATAATCGACTCCTAATGCAATGAGAAACACAAAGGTGTAGACAGGTAGACGATAACTAATCGAGTCGTAGCCTAAAATATGATGAAAAATCATCCAACCTAGGCCTAGGGTTGCCGTATAGGAAAGTAACATTGTTATCATCATTGTTAGCGCTACTATGATAGATCTTGATTGGAATGCAAGCATAATTAAAATGAAAATTGAAATAAGTGAGAACGTCACGATTGTATCTTTTTGATTTAAAGATTGTACATCTAATTGCTGTGCTGTTTGCCCGCTATAATGCAATGAATATTGCTCTGAATCAAAGCCGCTCTTTGTTAACAAACTGTTACTGTTTTCTCGCAGTGTATTTATTGTATTTAAAGCTGCTTTGTCGTAAGGGTTGTCTTGCAAAGTCAATTGCAGTCTGATGGCATGCTTTTCTTCTGATAAGAAATTTTTTGGCAAGTTCGAATTGGGTGTGGATAATCCTGAAGTGATTTCAGGTGTGACGGCATTTACCCCATCTAGTTCTTTGATGGAGTTTGATAATGAAGCTAATTTTTCAACAAATGGTTGGTCTAATACAATTTCTTTGTCTGATTTTAAAATAACAGTCACAGGTGCTAATTGTCCTGGTGGAAAGCGTTCCTCTAAAATTTCAAAACCTTGCCGCGATGAAATGTCATTCGGGAATGACTTCATTAAATTAAATGAATATTTCATGGATCCAACGTTAAGTGAAGCAAGAATGAGCATAACTAATAGTATACCTGCTGTGATTGTAGGCTTTTTCTTTACAAAGCGGCCTACATTTGTCCAGAAGCCGCTTAATTTCTCTTCCTTTTCTGCTATTTTTGGAATGAAAGGCCAAAACGCTTTTCGGCCTACTAGTGCAAATAGAGCTGGAATGAGTGTGATGCCTCCAAGAAGAATGAACACCATGGCAACTGAAAATACTGGGGCAAAGTTATGATATGCATTAAAAACAGCAAAGAACAATGTAAGCATCGCAACCAGCACTGTTCCACCACTGAATAGAATAGGTTCCATTACTTGTGTTAATGCGGCTTGCATAGCATCGTACTTCGAATCAGTCTTTTTTAATTCCTCTCTATAACGAGCTAAGATGAATAAACAATAATCCGTTAAAACAGCAAAGAGTAAAATCATCATAATGGAAAGAGCTTGTTTTTCAACAACGAACCATCCATTTTTTCCTGCTAATCCTAAAATGCGATCGACTACTTGATATACGATACCAGCAATGATTAATGGTATGACAGCGAGCAATGGGGAACGATAAATGATGATTAATATAATAAGAATTAATCCTATTGTTGCAAACATTAATACGAAATCCGCATTTTTGAACAGCGTAATCGTATCCGCTGCAATTCCAGCTGGACCTGTAATCTCAAACTGTAAATCTCCTATATCTGTTTGTTTCACATGGCTTCGAATTTGCTCTAATGTCTCATAAATTTGATCCGATTCTAAATCTTTCGTTAGCGCAACATTTAAAAGAATAGTCGTGTTATCTTTGGAGAACATTTTATCTTGTGTGGCTTTGGGGAGTTGGTGGAATGGTAAGGCACTTGCTACATTTTTCGGTTTATCATCTGAAGAAAGCCACTTGCTAATTTCTGAAATTTTTGCACGCTCGGCATCAGTGATTGCGTTTTTTCCATGAAAAACAAGTAGGGCGACTGCTCCATCTTTGGATGGAAATTGTTCGTCTACTATTTTTTGGGCTACAGCAGACGGAGTATCTTCATGTATGCTTCCTTCACCACTGCTTGTGGCGTATTTTTTGGCTGATGGTGCGATGAAACTTAAAACGCCAATAACAAGAATCCAGCCGATTAAAACAATTTTGGCACCCTTTGGACTACTTATGAAACGAGCAAGTTTGTGTAAAGGACGATTAATCACATGTATAACCTCCCTTTTTTATTTTCAGGAAAATTTTAGGATATAAATATGAACGGAGTATGAACAGAATGTTACAAAAATTCTGTCGATAATTAGTTCTTCACATTGTTTCTATTTTGTGAACATATGAAAATATTGAGCTAGAAATGTTGCATTAAAATTTTTACATGGTTATTATATACCTATACGGGTATACGTAGTTATTTGTGTGAGTAGAAAGTAGACATGGCTGAAGCATATATGTAAGGAGGAAAAGAAGGATGAGTAAAAAGATTCTTGTAGTTGGCGGAGTTGCTGGGGGTGCGTCAGTTGCAGCACGTCTGCGTCGTTTAAGTGAAGATGATGAGATTATTATGTTTGAGCGCGGAGAATATATTTCGTTTGCAAACTGTGGACTGCCCTATTATATTGGCGGAGTCATTCAAGAAAGACAAAAGCTGTTAGTACAAACAGTTGAAAAAATGTCAAAACGTTTTAATTTAGATATTCGCATTTTAAGCGAAGTGATAAAAATTAATAAAGAAGAAAAAACAATTGTTGTGAAAAATGTAGTTACAAATGAAACTTACGAAGAATCTTATGATGTTTTAATTCTTTCACCGGGTTCTAAGCCGATGGTACCACCAATTCCAGGAATTGAAGCAGCGAAAGCGTTATTTACATTACGAAATGTACCTGATACAGATCGTATGAAAGGATATATTGATGAAAATACACCGCGTCATGCGACTGTAATTGGCGGGGGATTTATTGGCGTTGAGATGGCTGAAAACTTGAGAGAAAGAGGTGTTGATGTAACACTTGTTGAAATGAACAATCAAGTAATGCCACCGATTGATTATGAAATGGCAGCATACGTGCATGAACATATGACAAAGCATGGTGTTCAGCTCATTTTAGAAGATGGGGTAGAGGCTTTTGAAGAAGATGGAAAGGTTATTCGCCTGAAAAGCGGTACAAAAATTCATACGGATATGATTATTCTTTCTATCGGCGTTCAACCTGAAAGCAGCTTGGCAAAAGATGCAGGACTGGAACTAGGCGTTCGAGGGACAATTAAAGTAAATGAAACATTGCAAACTTCTGATCCGTCTATTTATGCGATTGGAGATGCAATCGAAGTAAAAGATTTTGTTACGGAAACGGAAACAATGATTCCGCTTGCTTGGCCAGCAAATCGTCAAGGTCGTCTATTAGCGGATATTGTTCATGGTCGTGCAGAGTCTATATATAAAGGAACGATGGGTACATCCATTGCAAAAGTGTTTGAAATGACAGTAGCTTCAACAGGAGTGAATGAAAAAGTATTACAACGTTTAGAAATACCCTATGAGGTAGTTCACGTACAAGCAAACTCTCATGCGGGGTATTATCCAAATGCATATCCAATCTTACTAAAGCTCATCTTTAACAAGGAAACAGGAGAAATTCATGGAGCGCAAGCTGTAGGCCGTGATGGTGTAGACAAACGAATCGATGTCATTGCAACCGCAATGAAAGCAAAATTAAAGGTGATGGATTTACCTGATTTAGAATTAGCATACGCTCCGCCGTATTCTTCTGCTAAAGATCCTGTAAACATGGTAGGGTATGCAGCAAGCAATATGATTGAAGGGCTTGTTCATACAGTGCAATGGCATGAAATTGATAACATCGTTGAAAAAGGCGGATATTTAATTGATGTACGGGAACCGCATGAATTAAAACAAGGAATCATAAAAGGATCTGTGAATATTCCATTGGATGATTTGCGTGATCGATTACATGAAATTCCAACAAATCAAGAAATTTATATTACGTGTCAACTTGGTATGAGAGGTTACGTAGCAGCACGTATTTTAATGGAAAATGGATATGAAGTAAAGAATGTTGATGGTGGTTTTAAACTATATGCGACTGCTTTGCCAGATCGCGTTGAGCGTTAATATTTCAAGTTTGTTCACTATAAATGATAACGTCCTGTCAGTTTTGATAGGACGTTATCCCGCTATTCCCCACCGATTGAAAGAAAAGCGAAGAGGATAGGTGGGGGATAACTGCTGGCATGCGCCCGATTGGTGAGAGCTTTCTATCAGTGGGGGATGAAGAACTCCCCACTGATAGAAGTTTCACTTTATCACAAAAAAATAAAAAAGAGGGGTTTACAAAATACCCTCTAGGGTATAATATGCATGTATAAGTTTCAATAAACACTTTACTTTAACATAAAACAAATGAAAGTATGGAGGTGCTCATACATTGGAATATAGTCAAGATATGAAAAATCGTCTGAAGCGAATTGAAGGACAAATTCGTGGTGTGCTTCGTATGATGGAAGAAGGAAAAGATTGTAAGGAAGTAATTACACAGTTGACTGCATCACGTTCTGCGATGGATCGTACCATTGGATTAATTGTCGGAACGAACTTAGAAAAATGCCTTCGTGAGCAATTTGAAAAAGGTGATACATCTAATGAAGATGTAATTAAAGAGGCCGTACAACTACTTGTAAAAAGCAGATAATCTGTCAATGCGTTGACAGATTTTAAAAACGATTTTAATATACCCGTACAGGTATATGTATAGTGAGAGTTTCAGGAGGAATGAAACATGAGTATAAAAGTTAATACTACATTGGATTGTAAAGGTTTAGCATGCCCAATGCCAATTGTTCGGACGAAGAAAGCAATGGATACATTAGAAGAGAGCCAAGTAATTGAAGTAGAAGCGACAGATAAAGGATCGATAGCTGATATTCAAGCTTGGGCGAAAAATGTAGGACATCAATATCTCGGTACGAAAGACGAGAACGGTGTTTTGAAGCATTATTTACGAAAAGCGCGTCAAGAGGAAATGAAGGAAGAGGTTAAATATCCTTATACAATGACAAATGAAGAACTACAAAATAAATTAGCATCTCAAGAAGACTGTATTGTATTAGATGTACGAGAACCAGCTGAATTTGCTTTTGGTCACATTCCATCAGCTGTATTAATTACGTTAGGTGATTTAGAAGAAAGATTGAATGAGCTTGATAAAACAAAAGCGATCTATGTCATTTGCCGAACAGGTAACCGCAGTGATTTAGCATGTCAGTTACTAGAAAAACAAGGTTTCTTGAATGTGAAAAATGTAGTCCCTGGTATGTCACAGTGGCAAGGTGCTTTGGAGCAAGAATAAAGAGTTTTTATCCCGCATTAACGGGCAGTAAGACTCCCGCCTCAAGATTCAGAGAGAAGCAAAGAAGGTAGGTGGGAGATAACTGCCCGTAAAAGCCCGATTGGTTCAACTAACCGTCAATGGGGGATGAAGAAAACCCCCACTGACAGAAGTTTCACTTTATTTTTTTAAAACGAAAATATACCATAGGGGGTAAGGTAATGGGTGTTGTAGGATTACAAACGAAAGATGTGGCTGAGAAGGTGTTGTTTGAAGAACTGTTTATTTTAGATGTTCGTAATGAAGCTGATTATGTGGATTGGAAAATCGAAGGAAAGCAAGTAGCATCTATTAATAAGCCATACTTTGATTTATTAGAAGGTGTAGACGGCATTTTGGCTGAATTGCCAAAAAATCAAGATATTCTCGTTGTATGTGCGAAAGAAGGGTCTTCTATGTTTGTAGCTGAACAACTCGTAGAAGCTGGTATAGAGAATGTCTATTATCTAGTTGGTGGTATGAAAGCTTGGAGTGAGTATGTCAAACCGATTAAAGTAGGTAATTTAAAAGATGGTGGTAGCATTTATCAATTCAACCGCGTCGGAAAAGGTTGTTTATCATATATAGTTGTTTCGAATGGTGAAGCGGCAGTGATTGATTCT
The DNA here is from genome assembly GCF_002582035.1 of Bacillus pseudomycoides. Lineage (GTDB taxonomy): Bacteria > Bacillota > Bacilli > Bacillales > Bacillaceae_G > Bacillus_A > Bacillus_A pseudomycoides_B. The sequence goes on along the minus strand of NZ_NUQE01000091.1, from coordinate 8,342 downwards.
GTACGCACAATCGAGGCTTATGAAAGTTTTGCGAAAGAACAAGGTGTTGTGATTACGAATGTTTTAGATACACATTTACATGCCGATCATATTTCTGGCGGTCGTAAGTTAGCTGAGAAGGTAAACGGTACGTATTGGTTACCACCAAAAGATGCAGAAGAGGTCGTATTTTCTTATGAGCCGCTTGTAGAAGGAACTGTCATTACAGTTGGAACAACAAAAATTGACATTCAAGCAATTTATTCACCAGGTCATACAATTGGAAGTACGTCATTTATCGTAGATGATTCTTATCTTCTATCAGGTGACATTTTATTTGTAGATTCCATTGGCCGTCCAGATCTTGCGGGTAAGGCAGAAGACTGGGTAAGTGATTTACGTACTACTTTATATAAACGTTACAAAGAACTATCTCAAGAGTTAATTGTTTTACCAGCTCATTATTCTAAAGTAAGTGAACTGGATGAACAGGGCATAGTTAGCGCAAAATTGAAAGATTTATTTGAACAGAATGCAGGATTAAATATTGAGGATGAGGCAGAGTTTCGTAGAACAGTTACAGAAAACTTACCACCTCAACCAAATGCATATCAAGAAATTCGTCAAACGAATATGGGGAAAATGAATCCAAATGAAGAAGAACAACGTGAAATGGAAATAGGACCAAATCGCTGTGCGGTTCATGAATAACATGAGATTCTAGTTATCTTCTATTATGAAACAAATTTAAAATGAAACATACTACTGGAGGTATATAAAATGAATGTAAAACAAGTATTAGATGCAAAAGGATTAGCGTGCCCAATGCCAATCGTAAGAACAAAAAAAGCGATGGATGTCCTGCAATCTGGAGAGGTGCAAGAGGTTCATTTAACAGATAAAGGTTCTATAAAAGATATTCCAGCATGGGCACAAACAGGTGGACATGAAGTATTACAACATGTTGAAGAAGGTGGAGTTTTAAAGTTCTGGATTAAAAAAGCATAAGAAATTTGGAGGGCATGTTGTATGAGTACGAATGTAGCATTGAACATCGTTTTTATTGCGCTTATTTCTTGGTTTGTTATCTCTCGTTTTTTACCTGTTAAGGGAGTAAAAAATATAAGCGGAAAAGAACTAAAAGATGAGATAAAGAAAAAGAATAAGCAATTGATTGATGTCCGTACACCAGGGGAATTTAGAGGCAATCATATTCACGGATTTCGTAACATTCCATTAAATGAGCTAGTACAAAAAGCAAATAGCCTAGATAAAAATAAAGAAGTGGTTGTAATTTGTCAAAGTGAAATGAGAAGTAAACAAGCAACAAAAGTATTAAAGAAACTGGGATTCAAACACATTGTAAATGTTTCAGGCGGTATGAATGCTTGGAATTAAGGAGGATGTATGAAAAATGAGAGAAATTACTGCGAAAGAATTAGAAAATAAACTTATGGGTAATGAAACGGTAAGCATGATTGATGTGCGTGAAGTAGAAGAAGTTACGAAAGGGAAAATTCCGGGAGTGCTTCATATTCCACTTGGCTTATTAGAGTTTCGCATGCATGAGTTAGATAAAAATAAAGAGTACGTGATTGTATGTCATTCTGGTGGTAGAAGTTCACGAGCAGTTCAATTTTTAGAAAGTCAGGGTTTCCAAGTTATCAATATGAATGGTGGTATGTTGGCTTGGGAAGGGAAAACAGAGTAGTTATGAAATAGATGAACAGCAGATAGAAAGTCCTTTCAATTGTGAAAGGACTTTGTACGGATTTTTTAATTACCTATACGGGTATATGTAGTGACGGGAGGAGTCAATATGGAACAAAAGAAAAAAACAACAATTGTTTTGTTTAGCGGAGATTATGATAAGGCAATGGCAGCGTATATTATTGCAAATGGTGCAGCAGCGTATGATCAAGAAGTAACGATTTTTCATACATTTTGGGGGTTGAATGCGCTTCGTAAAGATGAGCCGGTAAAAGCAAAGAAAAATTTCTTAGAGAAAATGTTTGGAAAGATGATGCCCCGTGGTGCAGATAAGATGGGGTTATCGAAAATGAATTTTGCAGGTATGGGACCGAAAATGATTAAGCATGTCATGAAAAAACATAATGCAATGCCACTGCCAGATTTAATTGATATGGCGAAAGAACAAGGAATAAAGCTAGTTGCTTGTCAAATGACAGTGGATTTATTAGGACTAAAAGAAGAAGAAATTATGGAAGATATCGAATTTGCAGGAGTTGCAGCATATTTAGCGGATGCGTCTGAAGGAAATGTGAACTTGTTTATCTAAATTCACCCCCTTTTAAATCTCTAATGGGTAGTTGTACTTATCGAAATAAAGAAATTGATTATGGTATTCTATGAATAGGATACCTTCTTTTCAAAAGGGGTGAAGAATGAACATGAGTCTTAGCTTTATCGTTGTACTCTTTATCATTGGTTTTATTGGTTCATTTATTTCAGGAATGGTCGGCATTGGTGGTGCCATTATTAACTATCCCATGATTTTGTATATTCCAGTGTTATTAGGGTTTACTGGGTATACAGCGCATGAAGTAAGTGGGATTACAGCTGTACAAGTGTTTTTTGCGACTTTTGCAGGTGTATGGGCGTATCGTAAAAGTGGCTATATAAATAAAACATTAGTGCTATATATGGGAACGAGTATTTTAATAGGAAGTTTTATAGGGAGTCTTAGTTCAAAGCTATTAGATGAGAATCAAGTAAATGTTGTGTATGCGATTTTAGCTACGATTGCAGCCATTATGATGTTTGTACCGAAAAAGAATCGTGATGATCTCCCTTTAGAGAAACTAACGTATAATAAATGGTTAGCTAGTGTTTTAGCTTTTATTGTAGGCTCTGCTTCAGGCATTGTTGGAGCAGGAGGAGCTTTTTTGTTAGTACCTATTATGCTTGTTATCCTCAAATTGCCTACACGCATGACAATCGCGACTTCATTAGCGATTACTTTTATTTCTTCTATAGGTATTATGGTTGGGAAAATTTCTACAGGACAAGTAGTTGTATTTCCATCTATAATCATTGCCATTGCAAGTTTACTTGCATCGCCTATCGGAGCGAGTGTCGGTAAAAAAATGAATCAAAAAGTATTACAGTGGATATTAGCGATATTAATTGTTGAAACATCGGTTAAAATTTGGATGGATATGTTGTTGTAGTATACTAACTTTGCTTTTGTGCAAGAAATTTCGTGAGAGGGATTTTTTGTGCAAAAGCTTTTTGTGAAGGACAACTTCTATTAGTAAGGGGGCTTTGCCTTCCGTTGGTGGAAAACTCTTACTGTTCAAAAGTAGCCATATGAAAAAATAAGCCCTATTTTCATAGGACCTATCTTTCACATTAATTGTTATTGGTTGATGTGCTTGTTTTACTCTTGGATGATGATTGTTGATTATCTTCTGGTTCCTCTTGTGCTACAGACTTTGTATCAACAGGAAGTCCAAGATGATTGCGTAGTTGCTTTGTTATGTCAGCCATATTTTTTTGATCAGGCATGTAGTAATACGTATGTTTCGGAGCATAAGTAGGTTTACAGATTTTATCCTCTGACATATAGCAATCTTCGCCAACTAGTTGTACTTTCTCAATTGAAGACCCTATACCATATTTGTAGAATGATAGCATATCATCAAATGAGAAGTTTGTTGTAAAATCCCCATTAATATCATCAATAATTTTTCCTACTTTTGTTACGGAACCAGCGCTCGCTAGTTTTTTAACAATAGCTTCAATGACAAGCTCTTGACGTTGACCGCGCATAGCATCACTATCGATTTTGCGTGTTCTTGCTAAGGCAAGAGCTTGTTCCCCATTTAGATGCTGGTACCCTTTCTCAAGATGAATTGCACCAGCTGTATCGTTACTATCTTGTTCTGTAAACGTAACGGGTACATCTATGTCGATTCCTCCTAAATCATCAACAACTTTAATGAAAGAATTAAAGTTAAACTTTACAAAATAATCGACAGGAACATTAAATAGTTTTTCTACTGCGTCAATAGTCGCTTGAGGGCCACCATCTTTTCCATTTTTCACAGCACCATATGCATATGCATGTGTAATTTTATCTTTTTTCTTTTCTATTGGAAGATATGAGTATGTATCACGTGGGATACTTACTAACTTCACTGTTTTATCATCTTTATTAAAAGTTGCGAGCAGCAATGCATCTGTATGAAATGCACCAGAGTATTCTTTTTCGCGTCCTTGATTTTCATCAATCCCCATAATTAAAACAGATACGTTATTAGAAAGGGGTTTGACAGCCTGTTCACGTAATTTGGATTTATCCCCGCGTGCTAAATCTTGAGAGGCATTTCGAACAGCAGAAGATGCCTTATTCACTAAAAACCAAGTGTAACTTCCCCCGATAACTAACAATAATACAATAACAACCCCTACAATTTTCCATTTTTTAGAGCCTTTTTTATGCTTATGTTCACGTGAATGTGGTTGTGGATCCATTTTGTATACTCCTTCATCAATAATTGAAGCTAATGCAACGCTTACATCAATTAATTATAATTCTTTGTTGTAAAAAAGAATATTAAAAGTTATTTACACTTTTAAAATTTTCTATCTATTTTGATGCTAATTTAGTGTAATAGATTCTTTTCTTTTATTTGCTTTTTCGAATTTGAATTTTTCAGTTTATTTACACCTTTTCATATCGTTTTGTCTCGGTAGTTCTAAGTATAAGAGAACGTTTAAATCTGACAAATCGTTTTATCTTACAGCAAAATTACATTTTTGTAAGGTTCAGATTAAATAATGTAAGGTTAAGTGTGAAACATAATAGGTGGTTTTTCATAGAGAAAAAGAATGAAAATAAAGTGAAACTTCCATCAGTGGGGGGGTCTTACTGCCCGCGAATAGCGGGATAAAATACAAAATATTAGTCTAGTGATTCTATTACTAATAATTTACAGAAAATATTTACAATTACAAAAACTGTATATAAAATGGAAGAAAACGGATGGGAGCAGGGGTATGGTAAAGAAAGTTTTCATACATAGTTCGGAAGTGATTGTGCAGTTTTTCTTATCGATTATCGGGATTATTTGCTTAGGGGCATTGCCTGGTTTATTTCAAGGGTTAAAAATAGATTTTCATAAATATATAGAAACAGTAAAAATGGTGTGTAATAGTTTGTTACATATGTCATCGATGACGTACTTACCAATTAGTCAAGATCCGCAACCAAGACCGCTATTTCCCCAATTATTTGTCCATTATAAAGAAACGATGATTATCTTTTTAGCTTCTTTTTTTATTTCCCTTTTAATTGCTTTTCTAATTGTTTATATGATTTTACGCAGCAGTACGAGTGTGCAAGAAAAAATCAAATCATGTTTACTCTTTCTTGAATCTATTCCGGATATTCTTCTCATCATTGGCTCGCAGATTTTCGTCATTTGGATTTTTAAACAAACGGGTATTTTGGCTGTAAATATTTCGGGGATCGGGGAGAAATCCATTCGAGCATTACCAATCATTTGTTTAAGTGTACCGACAACAATTATGTTTGTAAAACTATTATTACTGCGTTTTGAAACAGAACTTGAAAAAGATTATGTACTGTTTGCAAAGGCAAAAGGATTAGATAAGCTCTACATTTTAAATCATCACGTATTACGTAATGTATTATTAAGTACGCTCTTTTTTGCAAAAACAAATATTTGGTTTATGCTATCAAATTTGTACATTATTGAATGGCTGTTTAATACGTATGGCATGTTTGTATTTGTAAGGGAAGCCACAATGATTAATTTTGCAGCAGGTATTCCTGTTTTTACGGTGAGCTTGTTGCTTCTTTATGTACCTATTTTTATTATTTTTAAGTTGTTTCATTACCTCGTTCCGAATGCAATGAAAGAGAGGCTATAATGATGTGGCAATATATGAAGCGTGATAAACGGTTTTGGATGAGTGTGTCATTTATTGTTATACTCGTGCTATTAAGTATTGGAAATACCATTTTTAACGATGGGCATATTAGAAGAGTATCCATTCAGTTTAGTAAAGACGGAACACCTGAAGTACCTCCATTTCCTCCTTCATTTCAGTTTTGGCTTGGAACAGATCGACAAGGATTTGATTTGTTAAATTTAGTCATCGAAGGTGCGAAGTGGACAATCGGCGTATCTGTACTTATTGCGTTATTACGTACAGTATTTGGCATTTGTTTGGGTGTTTTTCTTGGAACATACATAAAGCGGGGATTTACAAAATTAGAAGCTTTTTTTGATAGTTTTACAATCATTCCAATGGTTATGATTGCGGATTTTTTACTACGTTTTGCAATGCCATTTAACAATGGCGAAGCAACTTCTACCTTTTTTGAACGAGCTTCGTTTGAAATTATTTTATTAACGGTGCTGGCTGTTCCGACAATTTCTTTATATAGTGCTAATGAAATTCGTAAGTTATTAACAGAAGAATTTATTGATGCTGCTAGAATTCTAGGAGGCAGTAAACGGCATATTATCATGAAGCATGTTTTTCCACACTTGTATTCGACTTTTGTGATTGTATTTATGCAGCAATTCGTGCAAACACTTATTATTTTGTTGCACCTCGGTTTATTACGTTTATTCTTTGGAGGAACTGTTATTTTTTATGAGGGAGAGATAGATTCCTATACTCATGAATGGTCTGGATTAATTGGGACCTATTTTCGGTCTTTAACAGTTCATCCATGGATTCCACTTGTACCTATCACTTGTTTTGGATTAACCATTTTTTCAGGAAATATAATCGTTAAATGTATACAGGATGCAGTAGCGAAGGCAAAGCTAGGAGAGAGTACAGAACAGGAGAAGAGAGAAGAGAAACAACCTATAGCAACAGAAGAATTGTTTGCGTTTAAGAATACGATGTGAATGTAGATTCGTTTCACTACTGTGCTGTTAATGAGGAAGGTCATTTATAGAAAGTGAAAAAAAGCAGCTGGATGAATCCAGCTGCTTTTGCATGTTTTCTCTCTATTCGTGATGTGTAGAGATAATAAAGTTGTTTAATTCGAAAGGCAATAAAATATAATAGCCCCTTAAATTTCTTTATTGAAAACAATTCTATCAAGATTCTCACCAGCATAATTTCCCACTAAATTCACATCAAACCCCATTGCTCGATGAAATTTAATGGAACCTTCATTAATAGGTGTCGTAATACATTTAACCTTATCGCACCCAATTTTTTTTACATTCTCAAAGAAAGTAAAGTACATTTCTTTAACTAAACCAAGCTTACGATAATTAGGATTTACACCTACAAAATGAATATATGCTTCTTTATTATTCGTTTGAGAGATAAGCCCAATAATAAAGCCTGCTAATTCGCCATCTATTTCGAGAATAAAACTTGTTGATTGGAAATGTTCGAACAATAGGCGTGATTAGTGTAGTCGTTGAGCTCTTTCTAGAAATGAATGATTAAGTATACCACTATATCTTTATGTCTACGACCAACACTCAAGCCACGTGGAAGCAGTGGGAGGGCTCAGATTTGATTTTGTCTAACTAAAAAATAAGTCTCTCATCTCCCAACAAAAATAAACATTTCCGATTTCGGGGCTTTTTCATGCAAAATCCTTGTTTCGTCTTGTCTTGGTTTTTCTTGTTCCTCTAATGCAACATTTTCAGAGATTTTTATTTTATCTCGTGAATTTATGTGAAAAGACAAGTGGAAAAAATCCCCTAAAAATGGCCTTTTTTGAATCGGAAATCATCTAAAATAGGGGTTCATTCGGAAAACTTTATTTTAAGTGGAACGGTGGAATGCGGGTTCAGGTGGAGTACCAGTGACCAATGTGATCGCTCTCGCCAATCAGAAAGGAGGCGTGGGAAAAACGAGAACGGTGTCGCAATCGGGCGCGATGACCTCAGCGTTGAACCGAATCGAACGTCCCGGGAGCTCCTGAGCGGTGCCGGGGTTCTATCATTTGGTGTTTCTTTTTTGTGAGGGAACGAACTTATGAAACGCTGTACTTGTACAACACAATTTATATTGTGATGCATAAAAAATGGGTGCATATTGGAAAATTTGATAGTTATCTTAATGAGTACTCTGACATATATTGTGCATATACGGTATACACAATTAATAAGGAGGGGCTATATGCTGGCATTAGACATTAGAAACTTAAATAAGAAATATCAAAATTTCGAGTTAAAGGATGTATCGTTTCAACTGGAAAAGGGTTATATTATGGGCTTTATTGGTGCCAATGGCGCAGGAAAAACAACCACCATTAAATCGATCTTGAACATGATTCATCTTGATAGCGGCGAGGTACGTATTTTAGGCAAAAACATTGCCGAACACGAGAT